>NZ_JYNQ01000001.1:1739166-2087500 GCF_000934685.1 Lacinutrix sp. Hel_I_90
AATTGTCGTAATTGGTTTTGCAATATACTATTGGAGCGAAAGGAATGAATTAAAAACCATGTCCCTTAACGAACCACTAAAAAACCAGTAATTATGAAGTATTTTAGTAAAGCCAGTTCTTCTTCAAAAAATAATGCTTCAATAAACATTAAGGAATCGAAAATTATTTTTGGTACTACTCCTGAATCCGCTGATAATTTGCCAAACCCAGCCGAATTATTTTTAGGATCATTTTCAGCTTGTCTTCTTAAAAATGTTGAACGCTTCTCTGTTTTAATGAATTTTGAATACTCAAATGCTGAAATAACAGTTAATGCAACACGTCTTGAAAAACCGCCAAGGATGGATGAAATAAATTATGAATTAAAAATTTATAGTCAAGACAGTAATTTAAATATTAATTTACTCAAAAAGAATATCGAAAAGTTTGGGACGATATTTAATACCGTTAAGGCCTCCTGCTCTGTTTCTGGTGAAATTAAAAAAATACCTGAATAAAAACAGAACTGATTAAAGCCTTTAAAAATTCATTAATTTATACAACCCAATACGATTACAGTTATCTTTAGAGTTTAACACATCAAATAGGGTGTGCAAATTAAAAGCGTAAATTCAATGTTAACCTGTAGTTATATTTCAGGACGAGACACCTTCTAAAATTAATTGCCTAGTTGCAGTCTCATTCAAAAATAAAGTGGCTGTCTAAAAAGACGAGTTCATTGTCATATTGAGCCTGTCGAAATATTTTAACCTACTGGTAATCAATATTAGTTTCGACAAGCTCAACGTGACAAAGTAAATTTAAAAGTCTTTTTAGACAGCCTCTAAGGTTTGAGAAACTCTGACTGATATTTTTCTAAAAATTTCTTCTGCCTTGCAATCATTTTTTGTCTTATTTTGTCAATATCCATAAAGTCTTTACCAAAATCACTTCCAAAAAAGTCATCATCAAAAAAATGCTTGCTAAAAAGTGAATCTTGAGAAAAAACAGTTTCAAATCCTTCATTTTTAAATTGTGAATAATTTGTATAGAATCTTGAATTTAAAGTTTGTAGCAGGCTATCTCTATCTAACGATGAAAGATTATCGAATCTGCCATTAGATGACCAAGAATAAATACTGTCATATCTAATCAAATTCCCGTTTTTGTCAAATTCTTTGTCAACTTTCCATGACCCTTTGGGTTGTTCAACGACATTCCCTTCACTTTCTTCTGTTTCTGCTTTTTTTGTTTTATTCTTTTGTCCGTTGCAACTAAAACTTAACAAGCCCACCATAAATAATAAAATATATCTTTTCATTACTTTAGATTTTAAGTGAAACTTAATTTAGGGTTGGTCAAAAATGTTTTGCACAAACCCCCAGTTTCTATCATTTTAAATAATCTATTTTGGTGGAACACTTCTGATTTGCGTTCCCCATTTTTATACCAAACACATTCCAAATAATTTTCATGATCAACCAAACCAAGTATTACATCTTTTTTTAGGACATATTTGAGAACTTGCATTTTTGGAGCGGTAAGTTTCCCTTTAACTTTTACCCAATCCCCAGGTTTAAATTTTTTTGGCATAATATTATCATTTTAAAGATTAAACATTTTTAGAAGTATAGAGGAGACCGATTACTCGGTCCCCTTCTATATACTTCATACTTCAATCAAAAAATTTAGTGAATCAGTTATGAAATCTTAATGCTTCTGGTAGGCTTTTGTTTAGCCTCTTCTTTTTTCGGCAAGAGAATACTCAAAATGCCTTCGTTATAGCTCGCATTAATTTTTTCATCATTTACACTTTCAGGCAGAGTAAAAGTTCTTTTGAACGAAGAGTAACCAAACTCTCTACGAGTATAATTTTCTTCTTTATGTTCCTTTTCTTCCTTTGCCTCTGTCGAGATTGATAATACTTGATTATCAATGTCAATTTGGAAATCTGATTTTTTAAGACCTGGAACGGCCATTTCTACCATAAAAGCATCGGCAGTTTCTTTGATGTTTACTTTTGGTAAAGTAATTCCAGTATTGAAATTTGAGGTAAATACTGATGGTAAGTCTCGATTAAATATATCATCTAACCAATTTGACAAAGTTGGGAAGTTTTGATTTGAATTGCTGTTCGCTAAACTTCGGTTTTTAGGAACACTAACTAAATTGCTCATAATTACAAAATTTTAAATTAAACATTATTTCAAATTTGAAATCTTTTACGACTTCATTAATTACTTACTCAAATAAAATACCAAAATTAATAAAGTGCATTTTTATATAATTACTTTGCTATATTAGCTGTAATATTGACATAATTATGAATAATTGTCATGTTTATGCATAAATAAATGACATATTTACATTATTTTTTTAGTTAAATACTTGAGATTTTCTCTAAGATCAACTGTTAGTGCTCGTCTAAAATATGCTATCACCAAACCTAACGGTTATAAGCTAGGCGATAGCCGTTGATTAAAACTCTAAAGTGATTCGCTCTCCTATACTTACGTCAAAACCAAGCCCACTCCTATTTTCTCCAATAAATACGGATTATGTTCAATTACCAGAATATCATTGTTGGTGCTCAGTTTTTCTAAGATGTCATAAAGCAAATCAATATCTGCATAGTGCAAGCCCGTGCTAGGTTCATCTAAAACAAAGAGTTCGTTTTTGGGTTTATCTTGTAGCCAATTCAAGAGCAATATCCGTTGCTTTTCACCCGAAGAAAGCGACTGTACCGTTTGCTCTAAACTTAAATGCGCCAAGCCAATGTCTTCTAGACTTTCAATAAATTCCAAGCGGTCTGCAGACACTTTAAAACCGGTAAACCATGCTTTCAATTCTGTGATAGTCATGGCCAGAACCTCAGCAATGTTTTTCGATTGCACGTCATGCCCTAAAAGCTGTTTTTGATAGCGCTGCCCGTTGCAGTCTTCACAGGTTTCAATAGCATTGGCGGCAATGTCCAAGCTGGTTTCAACAAAACCGCTGCCTTTACAATTTGGGCATTGGCTTTTTTTATTTTTATAAGAGAAGTCTTTCGGCTTAAGGCCGGTTTCGTTGGCAAATACACTGCTAATATCTTTCAACAAATCCAAATAAGACACCAATAAGGTATTGGCATGTGTCCTTAACTTTTTGGGTTCAAAATAATGTGCTCCTGCATAGGTTTTGGGTAAGTCCAATGCACCACAATTTACAGGCTGATTAGTATTAATACTCGGGATCAGGATGTCTTTCACTAAAGTCGTTTTTCCAATGCCTGATTTCCCTGTGAGCGCCGTAATGCCGCCAATAGGCAAGGCTAATGCGTCTTTCTCTAGTGTATGTTTAGCAAGCTTTAGGATGTGAATATGAGTCTTTCCTTCTTGAAGTTGCACTGCTTTGCTAGAAGTCTTCAAAAAAGGATGGCAATTGGCTTGTTTAAGGAAGTCTTCTGCACTGCCTTGATACATTATATGACCGCCCAATTTCCGCGCTTTGGGCCCCATTTTTAGTATATAATCTGCCGCAAGAATGATTGATTTGTCGTGTTCAATTACAATCACGGTATTTCCTTTAGCTATAAGCTCTTTCAAAATGCGAATGAGATCAGGAATATTCTCCTGCGATAAACCTGCTGACGGTTCATCCAACACATAAGTCACCCCTTTGAGCGGACTGTTCAACTGCTTGATTAAGGCAACGCGTTGGTTTTCTCCGCCAGAAAGTGTGGGTGTTTTTCGGTTGAGTTGCAGGTGATCAATATGCAATTCTTTTGCCCTGGTAATAGTATTGTGGAGGTGTGGCGCAATTTTAGAAAGGAGTTTTTCATCAATACCGTTGGTGGGACTGGCACTTTTAGCTAGCCACTCACCTAACACTTTAAAATCCATTGCTTTTATAGCATGGATAGATTTGCCAGCAATACGAAACTCCAGGCGCTCAGGCTTTAAACCACTGCCTTCACAATGGCTGCATTGCCGGTGAGAAAAGAGCGCAGTGAGAGGACTAATGTTTTTGTTTTTTCGGGTCTTAAAATACTCCTGTTGCAGGTATTGAAAAAGACCTTCCCACAGCATGCTTAACGCTTGCGTGCCTTCCCTAGTTTTCGTTTGATACACCCAGTCTGCTACCCAAACTTTGTCCCCCGTGCCATGCCATAGCATTTCTTTTTGTTTTGAGGTGAGCGCCCTAAATGGGGTTTCCAAGGTAAACCCATTCTCAACGCCCACAGCCTTAAAAATTGCCATATGCTGCCCTGCAGGATCACCATAATAGCCAATGGCTTTGTTATGAGCGAATAAACCACTGGCAATACTTTTATCTTGATCCAATACCAGCTTGTTAAGATCAGGAAGTAACTCTTGCCCAATACCTTCACATACTGCACATTTTCCTAATTCGTGGTTATTTGAAAAATGACTAGCTGACAATGCTTTACCTTCATATTGCGCCTTTCGGGAAAAGGCGAAACGCAAGATCTTGTCAATCCCCGTTTGCTTAGCAATATCTGAGCGCTGAGAATCGTTTTTTTGTTTACGCGTGATGCAAATACTAGGCGTGAGCCCTTCAATAGCATCCACTTCAAACTGAAAATTCACTCCGACTCGCGACCGCTGATACCCCGAAAATTGTTTGGTCATTTCTTGCAGCCCATAACCGTGTAAGGTATCGATAACCAAAGAAGATTTACCCGAACCTGATAGACCAGTAACCACGGATAATTGATGCTTGGGAAAGTCTAAATCTAAGTCTTTGAGTGCGTGTGTTCGTGCGCCCCGAATGGCAATGTGCTCTCGTTGCTGTGGCGTCTCTTCTTTTATCTCAATCGACTGAAACTCCAGTGCATTATCCACCCAGATATCACAGGCCAAATGAAAAAGCGGATGGTTTTCAAAGCAAAGTATGCCTGCCGTTTGATGCTTCAGTTGGTTAAGAGCCTCTAGCAACTGCACTACATTTTGTTGATGTAATCCAATGCTGGGTTCTTCCAACACTAAAAGCGTCTGTTTGGATTTCTTGGCGAAGTGTTTGGTGAGTTTAATGCGTTGTGCTTCTCCACCCGATAAGGTGTTAGAGGGTTGCCCAAGCTTGATATATCCCAAGCCCAATTGAATCATTAAAGACAGAATTTCAGTAATCTTTTTTTCCCCAGAAAAGAAGTCATAAGCGTCTTGAATACTGAGGTTATAAATAGCAGCACTGTTTTTATCTTTCCAATGCACGCGCAGTACATCAGCTTTAAATCGCTTACCATTACAAATCGGGCAAACTTGGTTGATACTGCCCATCACACTCATGGAGAGTGTGATAACGCCAGCGCCTTCGCAAGCCTCGCATCTGCCTTTTTTATTATTAAATGAAAAAGCACTTTTACCCAGATTTAAGGATTTGGCTTCAGGTGTTTTCGCAAGCAAATCACGAATTTTGTCTGCTAAGCCCGTATAAGTTGCAGGGTTACTGCGTGGGGTTTTACCAATAGGCTGATCGTTGACGGTAATACGGTTTAAATGTTCTTGTTTACAATAATTGGTAATGCCTTCCAGAAGCTCTGGGGTTTTCCTGCTCACTACCGAAAGCTTATTGGCTTGGGGCTGAAAGCTTTTAACAGACTCTATTTTAGTCTTCTTTTTAGATTTAGAAATCGTTTGCGCATTAACCATTTTGAGAGCGGATAAGGTAGGACTATTTACATGTTTAGCCTTTAAAAAATCCTTAATAGAACCGTTAAAAACAACTTCTCCTCCATGAATGCCTGCTTCTGGTCCTAATTCTACAATCCAATCTGCCGCTTGTATAAAATCCAAATCGTGCTCCACCACCATCACAGTGTTGCCGCGCTTAATCAATCGATCCAAAATATGGAGCAAATAGCGTTGGTAATTTGCCGACAAACCAATGGAGGGCTCATCAAACACATATAAAATACCTTGCAGATTACTGTTCACTTGATTGATGAGCTTGATGCGTTGTCCATCTCCAGAGGAAATAGTCGTGCTTGGCGTGCTCAGCTCATAATGTCCCATACCCAAGCGTATCAAGTCCCGTAATTTAGTAGAAATTTTATCTACCAATAGCTTTTCCCCAGCATTTAACTCTAGCTTATTTAGCTCAGAGTATAAATCGTTTAAAGAGTACTCCATCCAGGCTTGGAAATTCAATCCTTTCCATTGGTAAGTGAGCTGTTCCTTTTTGATGCGCCCCCCTTTACAGCTTGGGCATACTTTGGCACTAGAAAATTTTAGGATGTTTGGATTTCTATCCCGTTTTAAAATGTCTTGCATAATGGGAAGCATGCCTTTGTAATAGCCTTCTTCACGAGGCTTGGCTTTAATCCCTTGCCATCTTAATCGAGATTCTAAACCGTGTTTTCCATAAAATACTTTAAGGCGGTCACTGCCGTTTAAGACCACCTCTTTTTGTTCGGCCGAAAGTTCTTTCCATGGAATATCCACATTAAAACCGTGTGCCTTACAGACCTTATTTAATTCCTCAACGGTAATTTGTGAATACACGATATAGCCGTTAGGCAAAGTGGTGGTTATAGCGCCTTCCCTGAGCGTTTTATTTTTATCACCAACCAGTTTATTAAGATCAATATACTCGGCTTCGCCAATGCCACGACATACCTCACAAGCCCCTTTTGGATGATTAAAAGAAAATAATGACTTGCTCATGGTTTCATCTCCAGAGTAGCGGGCAAAAATAATTCTGAACACCGCCGCTAGCTCAGAGAGCGTCCCGAAAGTAGCATTGATGGACTGGAAGCGTTTTGACTGCTCAACCTTGATGACTGGTGGCAAATCTTGGATATCATCAACCTCAGCAGTCGGAATCATTTGTCCGTTTTGTTGGTTGTAAGCCGGTAAACTTTCTAGGTAATAGCGATACCCTTCATTAGCAATCACGCCCATGGCCAAGGAGGATTTTCCAGAACCTGACAACCCAGTAACCACGATTAAACGATTTTCAGGAATGCTTAAATCGATGTTCTTGAGGTTATTTTGATGGGCATTGGTTATTTTCATACTGTGAAACGCTTTTTTACTTTAAAGACTCAAAGGTATAAAGAATATAAGCGCTATTCAGCAAAGTCGTATTCCTTAACGACTATTAAATAACCTATTCGTTAATTAAATTTAAACCTTAAAAATTAATTAGTCGTGATTCCTGTTACCCATACAAGCCCCTTGTAACAATTAAAAAAGTTAATCCTCAGAAAAAACAAAACAATTATGATTAAACCTTTTGACTTAAAATTAGTCAGAGAAATAAACATAATCACATCTAAATATGAAAAGCAAACCAAACCAATTTATGAAATTATTTCAGTTGAGCTTAATCCTTATTACTTTTTTAATCGTTGTTAGCTGCCAAAGTGACGATTCTGGTTCTGATAGTGAAGCCCCAATAGTAAATGCAACTATTGACCTTACACATTTACCTTTTGGAGGCTTAGATCCGACTAATATCTTGATAAGAAATCAAGGTGATGTTCAACCCGATTTTTTATCCTTGTGGCTTTGCGGTCTTCCCGCCAATGGGGCTGGCAACGCCGATGCCAGCGATTGGACAAATCCTGATGGAACGTGGGATTATACCAGAAAACCACAGGTTGAAGGAAATATTACTTGGATGAGCGAATTTAATGTTTCGCTAGATGGTAGTGGCAATAGGGTTATAACAGGAAATGCATTACCAGACCATCCAACTGGCATTTTCCCTATAACGCCCGGCAGTATCGCCTATCAATACGACGGAAACCCAAATATAATTACTGAACATCAGGTATCATACTTTTTACCAGCAGTACCCGAAATAGCCTTAGAAGAAAGCTGTGTTGGATTTGGACCTGCCGGTATTTCTCTTACTGGTAGTGCAATATACCATGGAGCATCTACGCTTGGTAATGATGCCGCAGCTCATGAAATTTTTGATAGATTTGGTGGTCATACAGACGGTACTGAAAGATATCACTATCATTTTCCAGCTCAAGATCTTCAAGATCACATTCACCCCCATGAATCTGGTCACTCAGCACTTATGGGTTATATGTTAGATGGATTTGGTATTTATGGCCCTTATGGAGAAAATGGAGAACTATTGTGGTCTGCAGATTTAGATGAATGTCATGGTCATACACATCCCGTACTTTGGGATGGTGAGATTATTGACTTATACCATTATCACTGGACTAATGACTTTCCTTATAATATTGGTTGTTATAAAGGAACCCCACAATAAAGTTATAAAATAAAAAAAACATGAAATTCACTCCGTTTATAACAACAATTTTTTTAATTACTGCGCTCTCATCATGTTCCAAAAATTTGGAGAGTACAGCATCAGATGTCGAATCGCCAAGTCTCGCATCGCCAAACATTCTTTTTATTATAGCCGATGATTTAGGTAAAGATGCCATCAACGGATTTACAGAAGGTAGCATTAAACCAAACACACCAAATATAGATGCTATTAGAAATAACGGACTGTCTTTTAGCAATTTTTGGACGAACCCAACGTGCACACCCACACGATCTTCTATAATTACAGGGAAATATGGCTATCGCACTAACGTAAAAGGTGCTGGTGATGTTTTAGGGCAATCTGAAGTTACTTTACAAAAGTATATTAGTGATAATACCAACAATAAATATGCTTCTGCCATAGTAGGTAAATGGCATTTATCTGGCAACGGTTTAGATGTAAATCCTGAATCTTTTGGGATTGATTATTACGCTGGCCTTATTCGCGGTGTGGTAGATGATTACTATGAATGGCAATTTTTCGAAGACGGCCTTAGCAGCGTGCAAACTAGCTATACCTCCGAAAAGTTTACCGATTTATCAATTGATTGGATTAATGAACAATCGAAACCATGGTTTATGTGGTTGGCTTATAATGCCCCACATACGCCATTTCATGTACCGCCAAGTAATATGCATAATCAAGGTAGCTTACCAGGCTATGTTAATGGATTGGACCCAATGCCTTACTATATGGCAGCAATAGAAGCAATGGACTTCCAAATTGGCCGATTATTAGAAAACATTCCCGTTGATGAAAAAGAAAATACCATAATTATCTTCATTGGAGATAATGGCACCCCAAACCAAGTTGCCCAAAGTCCGTATTCAGGGACTACAGTAAAAAACACTTTATATCAAGGGGGTATTAATGTACCGATGTTTATTTCTGGTAATCCCATTTCGCGTTTGGGTACAGATGATAACTTAATTACCAGTACAGATTTGTTTGCTACAATAGCTGAAATTGCGGGAAGTAATACAAACGAAATATATGACAGTAAAAGCTTTAAATCTCTATTCACAAGCAATGATATTTCAATTAGAGATTACCAATATTCTGAAATGAATGATGGAATAACCGATGCGTGGACTGTTAGAAACAGAGAATATAAGCTCATTGTTAATGCAAACGGAATTGAAGAACTATATCATTTAGTTAATGATCCTTATGAAAACAATAATTTAACAAATGGAAACCTATCAACAAGTGAGCAAAGCGCAAAATCGGAATTAGAAGCTGAATTAACAGCCATCAGGAATTAAAATAACGGGCTACAAGAACTAAGCATTATATAAGCCGTATAAAAATAATTACAAGAACTTACCTGCTTTCGAAAATCCTTACGAATTTTCTATTCAGTATAATTTTACTAAATTAGCGGTTCAATAAATATGACCTGCAACCTTGTTTCAGGACAAGACACCACTTCAAAACGCTAAAAATCAGTATTATGGAAAATAATTTAGCCAAAATCAAATCAGAATTAGAAACTTACGCCGTTGAATCTAATTTAACGGAATTACAAATTATTGACAAACTAAAAGCATATTATTTCAATAAAGAAGTAACCAAAAATCTTAAACTTTATAAAAAAAGAAAGAAAAAAGTAAGCGAAATAACTAAAGACCTAAGAATTTCGCCTCGTAAATTTTATGCTATTTTGGAACAGAAAAACGTAGCCCATACCAAATACAATAAGACAAAAAACGAAAGCGAAAACGAATAAAATGTTGCTTTTAATTCTGGTTCTGAGGGTTATAACAAACATCTAAAACCTTGTCTAGCGTGGATTACCATTTTTACTCTTATATTATGGACAACCACACATCTGGCTTATCAATTAAAAAAAGACGAAAAAAATTAATACTTCAAAAGTATTAATATGCCCTCTTAACTCTAAAACCTTAGCTCCCAAAACTTAGGTCTTGGAAGACTTTCCAAATACCTGTTCTCATTGAACCTCTTTCAATTTTCAATGTCTATAGTAAAACCACTAGTTCTAATTGACGCCTTAAAATCTGGACTTTTATTATAAAGAAACCAGTTAACAACGCTGTTAGATACTTTTCTTCTTCTAAATAAAAAAAAATAAGAAGCCAAATTCCTTTAATAAATACTCGCATATTCTTACTAGTAAGGCTAAACTGAATTTTGTTGCTCCTCAAACAAAAAATGAGAAAAGTATTGATAACCATAACTTAATAAGTTTGTCTTTAGACTATTCGTTTGTGTTCCTGAAAAAGACTAGGTGACAGATTCCTAAATAAATACATTACAACCTGTGGTTATAAACAGACTAAAAACAATCTTTTTGCTGTTTTTTAAATTTTAATGTTAATTTTTTAGATATATTTAGAAAAAAATACCAAATATTAAGAATATGAAATTAAAAGCTACCCTCACTTTTTTATTATTATTAATGATACTTACCATAAACGCTCAAAATTTTATTGAAAAACAGCTTCCTTCACCCAATAATCTTAGCAGCTTCTTCATTGGTTCTTTATTAACATCGACTATCCATTACGGCGAAAAACCATCAAACTTTAATGGCGAAGTACTATTATTCAATCATGGTTATATCGATTTAAATCAATTGTTTTTTACTGGCAATACCTTTTACAAAGAAGCTTATAACGCAGGTTATCATGTTGTTTTTGTTGGAACTACGAGAGGAGAAGGTCTTTGGGCAAACGGTAAATTATTGGCAGAATCTATTGATATCATTACCAAAAAATATACTGTAAACGCGCTTACCATTATTGCGCATAGTAATGGCGGAAAAGCAGCAGAGGTTGCTATGTTTACTTATAACAAAAAAGATAAGGTTAAAAAAGTATTTGCTTTAGGCACCCCTTTTTGGGGTACTTATTTAGCTGATATCTCACAACAATGGTGGTTTAATTGGATATGGAACCAAACGGGTTTAAATGAAGGTGCCGCAACTTCAACTACTTACTATTGTCGTGATGTTGTTAGACCCTATTTCGATAACCTTAATACTAATCAGCCAGAAAAATTTTTTATCCTAGGTGCTTCTGGTTTTAAACATGGTCACACTATTATAGCGCCTTTAATGTTTACTAGTGGCTCTATATTGTATTTAACTCAAGGCACAAATGATGGTGTTACGTCATATCGCAGTTCATTAAGACCAGAAGGTTATTATTTATTTAATAAAGGAGAAGCCCGACTAGATCATGCAGACCTAGCTTTCGGTCAATATGTGTGGCCGCATATAAAGCCTTATTTAGAGGGGACCATAAATAAAACGCAATTTCAAAAAGTGAATACTAAACTTGAAAACGAAATTTCAAGTAATTACCAAATAATAAATTCTGATAACAGTTACGACAAAGTTGTTTTAAATAAGCCTTTAGAGACTATTAAAATAGAAGTCTTTCATGAAAAAAAGGATGCAGAATTCATCTTACTTTCAGGCAACAACAAGTTAATTAAAACGAGTAAATCTTCTCATCTACCGCAATATAATAGTAGTTACACAATAAATAATACAAACGGTTCCTTTTCATTAAACGGAAACTCTCGGTTTGCTGCTTTTGTTCATTTTACAGAAGGACCAAAAATGAATTATAAAGCGCAAAAAGAGAATGAAACTATTACTATCTCATTTGAAAATACTAAAATCCCTAATGAAGAAATTGAAGTTGATGCTATTATTAGTAAAACATCAAATCTTTATGGTGAAAAATTAAAAAACGAGTCATTCGTTTATCCACTAACTTATAATTCTGGTTCTAACAGTTTTAGTCTAGACACCTCTAATTTTGATGAAGGGGTCTATAGTCTTTACATTACCGGTAAACATTCAGAATTTGTACGTTCTATCGTCTCTGGTTTTACAGTAGGTTCTCTATCTATTAAGCAAGTAAATGATGACATTGTTAAATCTGATAGTAAAGAAATTGAAATTGCTTTAAAGTATAATGTCATAAAAGACAAAATTGAATTGATAAACACCTCAACGAACAGCATTGAAAAAATTAGAATTGCGGTTTACAATCTTAATGGGGAAAAACTAATAGAAGAAGATTTAACTGAGAACAATCGTCTTTTTCTAATAAAAAGCGGTGTTATTAACTTAGCGAAAGGCTTATATATTATAACTGTAGAAAAAGATAATTTAAGAAAGAGCTTTAAAATTATAAAGAAATAATTAATTCAAAAACTTAATATTAGACTGTAATCCTAAAAAATTGGTGTGATTAACTCCGAGTTTTCGAAAACGCCATAGCCATAGCTTGAAACCATAAGCACTGTTATGAACAGCTGTGCTTTGCCATTGCTTTTGAAAAAATAAGGTGCTAAAATAACAAGTGCTCTTTTAAGTACTTATTTGTATCTCTGTATTATGCAAACAGTAAATTATGCCGCGTTTCGTTCGAATCTAAAACATTGACTAGATAAAGTAGTTATGAGGTGTACCTCTTTATTAAGCGTAAAAACAGAAACGACCTCGTATTACTATCTTTAGATGACTATCACTCATTAAACGAGTAAGCGCATTAATTAAAAGTTACGTGCGAACATCTTTTGGGGGCATAGGGAAACCGGACTTTATAAGATGATCAGGGGCATGACCTGTGAACATAAATTAGTATACAAATATGATAATGGCCGTTTATTAAAACGGGCGTTTGTCGCTATCATTATGGGAAATAAGACTTTTATAAATCACTTCAAAAAATCAATATTACGTGTCAAGCCTGAAAACTTGGTTCGCTTCACGGCGCTTTTTTGAAATACTTTTTTAAAAACATCTTCAGTAATTTCTTCCCAGTCCTTTTTGGTCATGTCTAATAATTCTGGATGCGGATTAAAAAGCGGTTCATTATGCGGTTTGGAGAATTTATTCCACGGGCATACATCCTGGCAAACATCGCAACCAAAGATCCAGTCGTCAAACTGACCTTTCATGGCGTTTGGTAGCTGGTCTTTTAATTCAATCGTAAAATAACTAATGCATTTACTGCCATCAACCACGTAGGGCTCTACAATGGCCTGTGTTGGGCAAGCGTCGATACAAGCGGTGCAAGTACCACAGTGGTCGGTAGTAATACTATCGTATTCTAAGTCTAAGTCTATAATGAGTTCTGCTATAAAATAAAAAGAGCCCACTTGTTGTGTTAACAAATTACTGTGTTTGCCTATCCAACCTAAACCCGATTTTGCGGCCCACGCTTTATCCAACACAGGTGCAGAATCTACAAACGCACGACCAGAGACTTCGCCAATTTCTTCCTGAATAAAATGGGTGAGTGCTTTTAATTTTGATTTAATAACATGGTGGTAGTCGTTACCATAGGCGTACTTGGAAATCTTAAAAGTGTTTTCCTTTTGGGTGTCTTCTGGATAATAATTGAGTAATAATGAGATGACACTTTTAGAGTCTTCCACAAGTTTTGTAGGATCAAGACGCTTATCAAAATGGTTTTCCATGTAGTGCATGTCGCCATTCATATTATTATTCAGCCACTTTTCAAGTCGTGGTGCTTCAACCTCTAAAAATTCAGCTTTGCTAATACCACAAGAGAGAAAACCCAAGCGTTTGGCTTCGGCTTTTATTTTTTGTGTGTCTTTAAACTTGTTCTCAATCATGATACGCGCTTTTCAAAACTTAAAAATGCGTTTTTAGGCTTTAAAGTAATTAAAGGTGTAATTTCTATGGCATCAAATTTGGGATGAATTTTATAGGTATTTACCAATTCTGTGACGGCTATAATCATTTCAAACATTGCAAAATTATTGCCGATACATTTACGTGGTCCAGCACCAAAGGGAAAATATTGTGCCGAATAAGGGATACCACCGTCTACAAACCGTTCTGGTTTGAAAGCGTCTGGCTGCTCCCACAACTCAGGGTGGCGGTGCATTTCATAAACCGAAAACAATAAATTACAACCAGGCTCAAATGCCATTCCATTAAAATCATCGGCTTCTACATTCACACGGTCTATAAAATAGGCTGGCGGATACAATCGCATGGCCTCTTCTAAAACTTGTTGACACACTTTAGACGTAGAAACAAGTGTCATAAGATTAGTACCTTCCGACTTTATTTTTAAATGTTCAGCTACTATTTTATCTTGCCATTCTGGATGTTTTGCCAACAACTGAAAGGTAAAAGTTAATGCATTGGAGGTCGTTTCGTGGCCTGCCGTAAAGATAATGAGAATTTCATCTATGAGCTGTTCTTCGGTCATGCCTTTACCGTCATCATACCTTGTTTCGAGTAACATGTCCAACAAATCATCATAACGCTTGCCAGAAGTTTTACGCGCGTTTACAATCCGTTTTAAAATGTCTCGCGCCTCTTGAGATAGTTTTAAATAGTGATCTAAAGTTCCGCTTATTTTAAACCACCACCCCAGATAGGGCTGACGTAATTCGCGCACTAACATACGTTGATTGGCCTCTGTAATAAACTGAAGGCGTTCCATATCTTCAGCACTGGCCGCAGTGGTAAACAATGATTTTACAACGGTTTGAAAGGCTAAATCATTGAGAACCGGAAAAATATCTATGGTTTTTTCAGGCGCTATTTTTTTGTATTCCAGCGCTATAGTGTCCTGCATACCGCTTAACAGGTTTTCAAGTTGCTTCTTATGAAAAGCAGGCTGCATCATCTTACGTTGCTTTTTCCATTTTTCACCTTCTGATGTTAGCAATCCTTCGCCAACATATTTTACCAGATCCTCGGTTTGTATTTTAGACTTGACGTAATTTTTTTGGTTTTTCTGGAGGACATATTGGGCGAATGCGGCATCACGACAAAAGAAAATTTTCGTATTAAAGCCTACATTCAATTTAAAAATATCTCCCTTTCTAGTAAAGTTCTTATGATGAAAAGGGAGTGGGTTTTTAAGAATTTCGAGTGAATGCTTAATGAATTGCAATAAGGAAACTTCTGGTATTTCTCGCTTCATTGTTGTTATTTTGGTATCCTTAATTCTTTCAAAAGGAAACTATCCTAATTAGCGCACGTTTTTACAACTATCACTGCTGCCCATTGGGAAAGTCGGGCTGGACCTAAAACAGTCCGCCTTGGGTTGGGCCTTTAATTTTTCCTAAATGCTTATAGGCCAATTCTGTGACTTCCCGTCCACGTGGTGTTCGCATAATAAACCCTTGCTGAATTAAGAACGGCTCATACACCTCTTCCACGGTTTCCGTACTTTCACTCACTGCGGTGGCAATGGTTGAAATACCTACTGGACCACCTTTAAATTTATCGATAATGGTCGATAATATTTTGTTATCCATTTCATCCAGTCCGTAGGCATCTACATGTAATGCCTCTAAGGCAAATTGCGCTATCTTAATATCAATGCTTCCATTGCCTTTAATCTCGGCAAAATCACGTACCCGACGCAATAATGCATTCGCGATTCTTGGTGTCCCACGACTTCTTCCAGCTATTTCTATTGCTGCTTCCATAGAGATTGGCACTTTTAATATGGTTGAACTCCGTTGTACGATGGTAGTGAGCAGTTCGGTATTGTAATATTGTAATCGGCTTTGAATCCCAAAACGGGCGCGCATAGGTGCTGTTAATAACCCAGAGCGTGTTGTTGCTCCCACTAAAGTAAACGGATTCAAATTAATTTGAACCGTTCTTGCATTAGGTCCAGATTCAATCATGATATCGATCTTATAATCTTCCATCGCAGAATACAAATATTCTTCAACAATTGGGCTTAACCTGTGGATTTCATCAATAAACAAGACATCTCTTTCTTCCAGGTTTGTTAACAATCCTGCTAAATCGCCTGGTTTATCTAATACTGGTCCTGAAGTGATTTTAATACCCACTTCTAATTCATTCGCCAGAATATTCGCTAATGTTGTTTTTCCTAATCCTGGGGGGCCGTGAAATAACGTATGATCTAAAGCCTCTTCTCTTCTATTGGCCGCCTGAACAAATATTTTTAAATTTTCCAACACCTGATCCTGCCCTGTAAAATCTTCAAAAGACAGGGGTCTTAAGTTTTTTTCAATGTCTAATTCCTCTGGTGAGAAGTTTTCGTTTGTAGGATCTAAGTTATCGTTCATGCTTGCATTCCGCGAAAGCGGTAATCTTATTTAGTTTTTATAAAACCCTTTCTTTTAGCTTCACAATACTCTTTCAATGAGACGGCTTGATTTTAGTAGCTAAAGGTCTTCTAAAGATACGACATTGAAAGATTTACGCCTTCGCGGAAAAGAAAAAATCTTATGCCTCAAATATAAAGAAAAAGCCTTTCAGTTAAATAATAAAACGGAAAGGCTTTTACAAGATTTCCGTCTTCACGGAAATGAAAAAATATTAATTCAATATCTTAAATTCACAACGTCTATTGATATCATATTCTTCTTCTGAACAAATACCTTCTTTATCACATTGGTTTAAGGGTTGTAATTCGCCATAACCGATGCTTCGTAAACGGTTTCTTTCAATACCCTGACTCACTACATATTCTAACGTAGATGCTGCACGACGTTTAGACAAGTCTAAATTGTATTGATCTGGGCCACGGGCGTCTGTGTGAGCGGAGACTTCTACTTCCATTTCAGGATATTTCTTCATTAAATCAACTAATGTATTTAATGTTTTTGCTGCATCTGGGCGGATCTTAGATTTATCGAAATCAAAGAAAATCTTATCTAATTTAATCTGAACATCGCCTTTTTCGGTTTCTTCTACTTGTGCTTCAGCATCTGCATATGATTCTAAAATAAGTTCAATATCATGCTGCACTTTTCCTTTACTATCTGTAGAAAACTCAACATCCTGAGGAATATAAGCCTTGCGCGTACCCCGAACTCTATATTTTTTATTTGGTTCTATTTTAAATAAGTATTTTGCCTCATCGCCTACTAAAGTATCGTGAATTACAGTCCCGGTTTCGTCCATTAAAGTAACTAAGGAACCGATTAGTAATGCTTTAGAATTCTTATCGGTTACCACGCCTTCCACCTGGTACTTGGTTAAATAGTTTTCTATTCTATCAACGGTAAAGATTCTATCTTTACCGCCACGATTAGTAGAGACATACCCTTTGTTCTCATTTTCTCGAATAACATAACTAAAGTCATCTAAATTACTATTAATTGAAGCGCCTAAGTTTACTGGTTTATCGAAATCTCCATTAACCATATTACTTCTAAAGAGATCTAAACCACCAAAACCTAAGTGACCAATTGAGGCGAAATACAAAACATCGTTTTCACTAATAAAAGGAAATTGCTCTCTGTGTTTTGTGTTTATTTTAGCCCCCAAATTTTCTGGTTCACCGTAGGTGCCATCTTCATTAACAGCTACTTTGTAAATATCAAAACTACCAAAACCGCCTTCCATATCACTTGCGAAATATAGTGTTTTACCATCCTTACTCAATGCTGGGTGCTCTGTACTGTAGTCATTAGCAGTGAATGGTAATGCGGTAACATTTGTCCATGCTCCATCTACTAATGTCGCTTTAAAGATTTTAATTTGTGCTACTCGGTTTTCTTTTGTTTTTGTTTTTGAAGCGTTTGTACGATTAAAATACATGGTTTTCCCATCACTACTAAAAACCGCATTACTTTCGTGAGAGTCTGTATTAATAGCATCAGAAAATGGCACCACATCTTTTAATTCTCCTGACTGCGTTAAGGTTGCGCTGTACAAATCTAAGTATGGCAATTCGTTCCAAGCATACGACGGATTATTTTCATTCCTTGCTGAAGCAAAAACTACTTTATCATCACCGTAGAAAGTCATTCCAAAATCCTGTTGTGAGTTTATGTTTTCTATTTGTTTCAACTCAAAGTTATGTGGTGTTGTTTTTCTGTTTTCTTCAACAAATGCCATTGTATTTACAGGTTTGCCGTAATAAAGACTTAAAAATTTATCTGCTTCATTATAATCTTCTACGCCTTTTAACGCTTGACCATATCTAAAATAGAATTCAATATCTATAGAATCTTTATAGGTAACAAAAAATTCGCGATAGGTTTTAGTCGCTTTTTGCATTTGATAGTTATAGTAATAACTATCCGCTAAATTTTGAAGCACTTCTTTAGAGCGGTCTTCTGATGTTTCATAAATGTTCGCGGCTTCTTTATAAGCTCTCATTTCGAAAAGCTTGTTTGCTCTCTTTAAACTGCCTTTTTGTGCTGTAGCCATTCCGCTAACAAATAAAAGGCAGGCAAGTATGTATAATTGTTTTTTCATAATTGTAGTCATTTAAATGGTTAGAAGAATCTTGGTGAACGGTCGTAGCCCCCTCTGAAGCCAAAGACATCTATATCGAACAACACAAATATTTCATGTGAGCCTGAATTGTAATCTCCTAAATTAGTTGTTGTATAATCGTAGGCATAACCCACTCTTAATTCTGGTGTAATTCTGAAGTTAACGAGTGCACTAACCGCATCATCTAACCTATACCCTAAACCTGCTTCTAAACGGTCATTAAATAATACGTTAGCTGTGAGATCTAAAGCCAATGGTGATCCTTTTACTGATTTTGCCATAAAAGCAGGCTTAAATTTCAAGTCTTTATTGATTTCAAAAACATAACCTCCTGTAAAAAAGTAGTGAATGTTTTGGACGCCTTCTGCGTTGATTCCGTTTTCAGACTCAATATGCTTTGTTGATAACATATTAGGTGCCGAGAGGCCTAAATAATAGTGGTCTGTAAAGTAGTAAGCACCTACGCCTACATTTGGAAATGCTTTACTTATGTTTTCATTAAACGCAACATCTGATGATTGGTCACCAGACTGTAAATTGAATCCGCTAAAATTCGCATTAAAGAACGTAACACCCGCTTTTAAGCCGAAAGATAATTTGCTTTCTAAGCCCACAGGAAGTACGTAAGCAAAATCTCCATAAATGTTATTTTCATTAACGACATCTCCTATATTATCATTAGTAAAGGACAAACCAATTTCAATTTTCTCGTTTAAAGGGGTGTGCGCAAAGAAGCTTCCTGTTTTGGGTGCGCCTTCTAAGCCTACCCATTGTGTTCTGTATAACCCGCCCAGATTCAACATGCCTTCGTCTGCAGTTGCATACGCCGGATTAACAACACTCATATTGTACATGTATTGCGTGAATTGCGGGTCTTGCTGTGCATGACTTTGAAATGACAGTAAAGTCAAACCAACAATGACAGCTATTTTGTAATATCTATTTAAATTTTTCATCTTTTCTAAAATTGTATTATCCAAAAATTATCTGTTTAAGTATAAACGCCCTTGTTCGGGTTTGTTTACGCCATCATTGAAGTTGAAAATGTAATAATAAACACCAACTGGCAAGTCACCACTTCCAATGGATCTTGATTGGTTAGATTTACCATCAAATGCTGGTGTAGAAGCATTTCCTTTATACACGATATTCCCATAGCGATTATAAATCTCCATTTCGAATTTTGGGTACAATATGTCTAAGTTGTCTACATAAAATGTGTCGTTTACTCCATCTCCATTAGGTGAAAACCCGTCTGGAACCACTAATATTCCGCAACGCGTTACGTCTGGATTAACGGCTAAACGTATGCTGCTTTCACATCCTGTAACAGGATCAATTAAAACAGCATAATAAGTGGTATCTGGGGTAAGTTCAGTTGAGCTACTAATAACACTACCATTGGTTACAGCATCATACCATAATACATTACTTGTTGTTGCATTGTATTCAGAAATATTATCGGTTAACTCTGCTATTGTTGGTGCATCATTAATACATAATTCTTGATCAGCCTCTATAAGTGTTGGCGTTGGGGCATTACCTACTGTTACTGTAACTGATACTCTTATTGAGGACTCACAACTAGTGGCTGTGTCTGTTTGTGTCGCGTAATAATCCTCACCATTAATTAAAGCTTCAGTAGTATCTAAAGGTGTTGTCGTTGTTGGTTCTGCATACCATAGAATTGCCGTTCCAGATACCGAAGCCTCTAAATCTGCAACTGTAGGATTCTCCGAAGCACAAAACTGAGGTGTTGCGTTGTTTACCGTTGCACTAGCAGAATCGTTAACTGTTACTGTTGCAACCGCTGTAGCATCCATTGTACAAGGCGCCACGGCAGTTACTGTATAAGTAAAATTATAGGTTCCCGCTGTGACTTGTGTTAAATCTAAGGTAGTTCCGGAAAAACCTACCGCAGCATCGTCGTTTGTAAATGTTCCTGAAGTGTTTGGTGTACCATTTAATACCGATAATACATTTAATGCACTATTTGATGCATCAATATTTACTATACAAATTATAAAAGTACCATCTGTTCCTGCATCTGCTGCCTGACTTACATTAACATCAAAACTTACGGAATCATTACCACAAGCATTTGCAATAAAGTAAGTATAAGTTCCAGATACATTTTCAGCACTAGGATCAAAACTATTTGAAACCGTGTTTGAATTGAATGACCACGTTCCGCCAATATCTACTCCTGTAATATTATCGAATAAGTTATAAGTGGCATCTGTACTACAGAACGATAAATCTCCATTAGCTGTTCCGGCACTTAGTGGTGCTTCAACCGTAACCGTTATGGTTGTACTGTCGTCTAAACAAGGTGCTGCAGCTATTACTAAATAAGTGAAATTATAGGTGCCTGGTACGATTCCGTTTGTATCAAAAGTGTTTCCTGTTACTGCTCCGGTTCCATCGTCATCCATCCAAGTACCAGTTGCATCTTGAGAACCATCTAAACCTGTATTTAAGTTTACAGTGGTATTATTACATGCAATAATAGGCATGGCTGCTAGTGCTCCTGCATTTGGTGTTTGATTAATAGTTACAGTCACTTCTAATCGCGTTGCAGACTCACAACCTGTAGTGGCATCTGTTTGAGTCGCATAATAGGTTTCTCCATCACCTAAAGCAGTTGTTGCTAGTAAAGCAGTTCCGCCAATAGCTTCGTCATACCACTGTATTGTAGTACCTGTTGCTGATAAATCTGCTATTGTAGCTGCATCACAAAATGCTTGCGCAGCAGCGCCTGCTGGTGCTGGTGTATCATTAATTATAACCGTCACCGTTGGCGTATTAGGATCATCACAAGTCCCAATTGCATCCACATCGTAAGTAAAGCTATACGTTCCGGCTGCTAAACCATCTAACGTCACAACACTTCCTGCTAATTGACCAGAAGGTGTATCGTCATTCCAAATACCTGGTTGATCTTCATTATCAAGAAAATCGAATAAATTTATGGTTTGTCCTGTTGTGATTTCAGACAGACAAAATTCAGGCGACGCATTCACTGTTCCTCCACTAGGTGCATCTTCAACAGTTAGTACTACCGTTGAACTGTTTGAACACATATTAGCATCTGTAATGTTATAAGTGAAATTATAAGACCCAATGGCCAATAGTGTTAAATCTACACTATTTCCAGTTAAGGCTCCTGTTGCATCATCATCTGTCCAGGTTCCACCCGCATCGTTTCCAGCTAATTGACCGAATAGATCAAAAGGTGAATTCGCTGCTAAATCATTTTCACAGAATAATCTTGGTGTGGCAGTTCCTGTATTTGGTAATGGATTTATAGTGACTTGAACGGTTACTAGTTCATCATCACAAATTCCTATGGCATCTACATCAAAAGTAAAATCATAAGTTGCTGCCGTATACCCTGATAAATCAACAGGATTAGCAATTGCTGTTCCTGTATTGTCTGTACCTATGTACCAGGTTCCTGTTTGATCTTCGTTATCTAATAAATCGAATAAATTAAAAGTTACAGGCGCTGCACCTTCACAAAATTCGGTCGTTCCATTTACTGTTCCAGATTCCGGAGCATCATCAATAACAATGGTTACCGTGGTACTATTTGAACATCCATTAGCATCTGTTATACCATATGTAAAGTTAAAAGTACCAATTACTAATTGAGATAGGTCTAAACTATTTCCACTTAATGCACCTGTTGCGTTATCATCTGTCCAGGTACCACCTGCATCCACAGGCGGTCCTAATAAAGTGAATAAATCAAAAGCTGTATTATTAAGTACTGGATCGTTTTCACAATACGGAGCAGGATTATTTGGTATGCCCGTATTCGGTAGTGGATTTATAACGACTTGAACGGTTACCAGTTCATCATCACAAATTCCTATGGCATCCACATCAAAAGTAAAATCGTAAGTCGCTGCAGTATATGCTGATAAATCAACTGGATTAGCAATAGCAGTTCCTGTATTGTCTGCACCTATGTACCAGGTTCCTGTTTGATCTTCATTATCTAATAAATCGAATAAATTATAACTTACAGGCGCTGCACCTTCACAAAACTCGATTGTTCCATTTATCGTTCCCGATTCTGGTGCCGGTTCTATTGTGATTGTTATTTGTTCTGAATCACTGCAGGTTCCATTATCTATAGTATAGGTGTATAGGTATGGGCTACCAGCAACGGTATATGCTGTAATATCTATTGGGCTAGCAACTGTATTGCTTGAAATATCTGTCCAAGTTCCACTATTATTGTCTTGTGAACCATCTAAAGCATTAAATAAATCATATGGAGAATTCGTGGTTAATTCATTTTCACAGAAAACAGCATTAACCGCAATTCCCGCATTAGGGTCTTGTAAAACGACTACTTGCACTGTAGTAGACTCTTCCGGACACAGATTAGGTGAAACGTTTTGTGTATAAGTAAAATTATAAGTAGCAGGTGTGAAACCTGATAGATCAATTGGAGAAGTCACCACTGGATCTGTACTTGTAGTTCCTTGTGTCCATTGTCCGTTTGGATCTTCATTATCTAATAGTGTTGATAGATCAAATGCCACGGGTAATGCAGCTTCACAAAACGTTACAGGATTTAGTGTAGATGGTATCCCTGAAGTAAATGTTTCGGATATAGTAATTGTAACTGTAGCGATATCTTCGGGACAAGCGCCATTGGCTGGCACTGTATAAGTATATATATAAATACCTGCACCAAATCCAGATATATTAGTAGTTCCTTGCGGATTTGCGGTTATTGGTGATGGTCCAGTCCATGTACCAGTTGCATCTGGCATTCCAACCAATGCTGGGAATAAATCAAAATCCGCGGTGGGAACGTTATCATCACAATACTCTATTGTTCCGGGTGTTCCTGCGTTTGCCGGATCAAAAATATTTACAGTGACCTCTATTGTACTACTAGTACACGTGCCTTCATAGGCACGTATAAAATAATTCTCGCCATCACTTAAAGCTGTCGCTGGATTCAATGCTGGTGGAATTGGGTTTCCTAAACCATCAACACTGGCAAACCAATTAAAATTATTTGTTGTTCCCGTATCCAAATCTGCCACAGTTGGATTAGTATCCGAACAAAATTCTTGTGGTGTAACAGGTGTTGGATCTGTTGGCGAATCGAATACCACTGCAAAACCAACTTCTACCTGACTCTCACATCCTCCTCCATCTACTAAAACAATATAATAATTAGTAGGAGAGCTAGATAAAGCATCTGTAGCATTGGCAAGTATCGTTAAGTCTGGGTCATAAAAAATAGCTACAGATAGACCTCCTGAAATAAAAGGTTGTATATCATTATTGATAAATGTTTGAATGGTAGGATTTTCATTAGAACAATAAAAGCCATCAAAGATTTGACCAGATGGATTAACAACAAAGTCAACCATTATAGAGGGTCTTGGCGCACAACTTCCCGAGTTACTTTCCGCATAATAAGTGCCTTCTTGAACAAGTTGTGTTGAAGTAAATGCGCTACCGCCTGTTGCTGCGCTGTACCATAGAATTCCATCACCATTATCTGTGGCAAACGCATTCAAGTCATTGAATGTAAAACCAGATGCATCACAAATTATTGGATTAGGATTGTTTACCGTAGGGCATTGAGCATACATAAAATAACTACTGCTCAGGAAAACCATAATGTAGGACAGAGTGATTACTGATCTCCTAAATAAGGATTTTATTTTCATAATATTGGTTCGTTTAGTTAATAGCAATCGCCGAAAACTGCCAAATTTAATCATTCATTAATTTAGCGTAAATTTTCTGACAAAAATAATTTATAAATACAATTTAACTGATTTTATTGTATTTCATCGAAAATATTCCTTTTTTTTTGCGTTTATCAAAATAATCGCTCGAAATCCGCCAAAATAAAAAAGCGTATTCTATGCAGAATACGCTTTTCAATATGTGTTTAAAAAGAAAATTTTTAATGTTGTAATTCTTCTTCACCCTCTTTAAGTGGAACGATTTGCGACACAAAGTCTTCATCATGCCCAGGTTTACTGTAGTCATATGCCCAACGGTGTACATGAGGAATTTCTCCTGGCCAGTTACCATGAATATGCTCTACAGGAGTTGTCCATTCTAAGGTATTTGAACGCCATGGATTTTGTACTGCTTTCTTTCCAAAGAAAATACTACTAAAGAAGTTATATAAAAATACAATTTGAAACGCTCCTCCAATTAAAGCAAAAATTGTAATAACAACGTTTACATCTTGTAAATCATCAAATAACGGGAAGTTACTATTTGTATAGTAACGTCTTGGTAGCCCTGCCATTCCGATGAAGTGCATTGGGAAGAATACGCCATAGGCACAAACTGCCGTTACCCAAAAGTGAACATATCCTAAATTCTTATTCAGCATACGACCAAACATTTTTGGGAACCAATGGTAAATTCCTGCAAACATACCATATAAGGCTGAAATCCCCATCACTAAGTGAAAGTGTGCCACTACAAAATAAGTATCGTGTACGTTTATATCTAAGGCACTATCACCAAGAATAATACCTGTTAAACCTCCAGTAATAAAAGTAGAAACTAATCCTATAGAAAACAGCATGGCTGGATTCATTTGAAGGTTTCCTTTCCAAAGCGTAGTAATATAATTAAACGCTTTTACCGCAGATGGTATTGCAATAAGTAATGTTGTGAAGGTAAATACAGATCCTAAGAATGGATTCATTCCTGAGATAAACATGTGGTGACCCCAAACGATTGTTGATAAAAAGGCGATGGCTAAAATTGAAGCAATCATGGCACGGTAACCAAAAATAGGTTTACGTGAGTTCGTTGCTATAATTTCTGAAGTAATCCCTAATGCTGGTAGTAATACAATATATACCTCTGGGTGTCCTAAGAACCAAAATAAATGTTCAAATAATACTGGTGACCCCCCTTGGTAATGTAATACATCCCCTTGAATAAAAATATCTGATAAGAAGAACGAAGTACCAAAACTTCTATCCATTATTAATAATAATGCTGCAGATAATAATACTGGGAATGAAATAACACCAATAATTGCGGTTACAAAAAAGGCCCATATTGTTAATGGCAATCTTGTCATCGACATCCCTTTTGTACGTAAGTTTATTACGGTCACAATGTAATTAAGAGATCCTAATAATGAAGAGGCAATAAAAATAGCCATAGAAGCTAACCACATCGTCATTCCTGCACCTGAGCCCCCTTGAGCCATTGGCAACGCACTTAATGGCGGATAAATTGTCCATCCTGCTGCTGCTGGTCCAGCTTCAACAAAGAAAGACAAAACCATAATAACACTAGAGATAAAAAATAACCAGTAAGAAATCATGTTTAAGAATCCTGAGGCCATATCTCGTGCACCAATTTGCAACGGGATTAATAAATTACTAAATGTACCACTTAACCCTGCTGTTAGTACAAAGAATACCATAATAGTACCATGAATGGTCACTAATGCCAAATAAATATCGGCATCCATTACGCCTTCTGGTGCCCATTTTCCAAGTAATGCTTGAAAAATAACATTTGGTTGCTCTGGCCATGCAATTTGCATACGCATCATAAGAGACATCATCACCCCAACAACTCCCATAATAGTACCTGTAATTAGGTACTGCTTAGCAATCATTTTGTGATCTTGACTAAATATGTATTTAGTTACGAAAGTTTCTTTATGATGGTGACCATGATCGTCGTTTGCATGTGCTTCTACGTGTGCTGACATAATCTTAATATCTTTTTTTAATCTTTTAGTATTCTTTGGTAATAAGTAATGGACTTTTATTTATCCACAATCTCTTAATTGGATGCGGCCTCGTCCTCGCTAACTGTATCATTAGCTAAACCCGTTTCTTCATTAGCCAATTCGTTTTCATTTTTAATCGCATCATCACTAGCTGTTTCATCCATCACTGGTTCATCCTCGATTAACGAATCTTTAAACACTTTCTGTGTTTTCATCCAAGCATCATATTCTTCCTGTGTTTCCACGATGATCTTCATTTGCATGTTGTAGTGTGATTTACCACAAATCTTATTACATAATAATAAGTAATCAAATTCGTAACGCTCTAAACCTTCTTCTCCTTTGGCGACTAAAGCTTTACTCTTTTCTATTCTTATGTCATTAATATTTTGAACTTTGTCAAGCATTTCAGGTGTTTCACGCATATCGAAAGTGGTTACAGTAGGCGTAAAACCAAATTGCGTAATCATACCCGGAACACAGTTCATTTGTGCTCTAAAGTGTGGCATGTATGCCGAGTGCAATACATCTTGTGAACGCATTTTAAATAATACTGGACGCCCAACAGGTAAATGTAATTCTGTAGTAATCACATCGTCCTGTGCATTAGGATCAGATTCATTTAAACCTAAAATGTTTGCGCGATTAATATCGATTAATCTAACGTTTGCTTCTCCTAGGGTATTATCTTCCCCTCCATATCTCGCTTTCCAGTTGAATTGCTGTGCATATAATTCTACAACTAATGGATCATTTTCTGTACTTACGTTCATAATCGTCGTCCAGGTAAATAACCCTTGAATAATTAATCCCGCTAATACAATCACTGGAATGATGGTCCAGATGGCTTCTAATTTGTTATTATCTGCATAGAACAAGGCTTTTTTACCTTTCTCTCCTCTGTACTTAAAAGCGAAGTAATGCAATAGAAATTGTGTTACCGTCTGAACAAAGAAAATAACAATCATTGAGATAATCATTAAATTATCTATTCCTGGTCCATGTTCTGAAGCTGAATTAGACATTAAAGGAAAATCGCCGAACATAACAAAACACAGGATTGTAATGACATAAATGAAGATTAAAAAACCTAACATTAAATAACCATTAATCTTGTTGTCTTGGTCGTTTGCTACTTGATTATTACTCTCAGCTGTTTTGCCTTGCGTTAAATCGAATATCTTTACCATTTGCCATATGGCAACTAATATGAATACTAAAACTATAATTGATAATAAAGCCGTCATTGTTGTCGTTCTTCTTTATTGATTTGTTTCTTACTAATACTAATAATGAAAATGTTCACTTTCTTTTATAAAAGGATTACGTGTTGGCTCTAATGGCGCTTTAGTAAGTGCTGTAAAGACAATAAAAATAAATAATCCGATAAAGAATAACATTGAACAAATTTCTGGTATCCCTATATACCATTGGTCACCAACCGTCGCTGGCATAATCATATTAAACACATCCACATAGTGACCAGCTAAAATTACGATACCTGCCATTACAACGAACCAAGGTACACGCTTATAATCGCTATTCATTAAAATTAAAAATGGAAAGATAAAGTTCATTACAACCATTCCGAAGAATGGTAATTTATAATCTTCAATACGTGTTACGAAATAGGTTACTTCTTCTGGAATGTTTGAATACCAAATTAACATGAATTGAGAGAACCATAAATAGGTCCAGAAAATACTAAAGCCAAACATGAATTTTGCTAAATCATGTAAATGACTATCATTCACCTTAGGTAGTAATCCTTTACTTTTTAAATATATTGTGATTAGTGCAATTACTGTTATTCCACAAACCAACATCCCTGCTAAAACGTACCAACCGAATAACGTTGAGAACCAGTGTGGATCTACACTCATAATCCAATCCCATGACATTATAGACTCAGTATATATAAAGAACACCAAGAATGCTGCAGAAATACGAAAGGTTTTTTTAAAGTTTTTGTTGTCCTCTGCTTTATCTTGAGCTAGAGAAAACTTTCTTGCAAAGTATCTGTATAAACTCCAACCCGCGATAAAGATTAAACCTCTAATAATGAAGCCAGAAACATTTAACCAACCTGTTTTACCTTGGATTAATTTATCGTGAGCTACAACTTCTGGATCCATCCAAACAAAAATGTTATAATGACCAATAAAGTTAGATAATGCTGCAATTAATAATACAATTAAACCCCCAGGCAACACGTAAGCTGTTATCCCTTCCATAACTCTTAATAACAACGGTGACCAACCTGCCTGTGAAGCGTATTGGATAGCATAGAATGCCAAAACACCTAAAGAAATCATAAAGAAAAAGAACGCCGCGATGTAAAAGGCAGACCAAGGTCTGTTATGCATGGCATGCATGACATGTTCTGCATGGGCATCTCCATGATGAACCGCTTCTGTCGCTCCATGTGTATTAGTATCATGTGCATTATCAGAATGCTCAGCATCATCAGCAACAACATGTGCTTCTGTTTCCATTTTATGAGTTTCTTCTGCATGAGACGCTTGAGCATGACCACCATGCGCATCTCCTTCAGCAAGCATTGTTTTTACTTCTTCTAACGTTTTATTAGAGGATATAAAACCATAGCCGACACCTAATGCTCCAACAAGCATTAAAACGATAGCAGTTAATCTTAGTCTGTTTGAAATTGTATACATATCTATATATAAACTTTATCTAAATCTTATTTTTCTAACTCTGCTTTCAACTTCATCACATAAGCAACTACCTGCCAACGTTCTTCTTCACTTAGTTGATTTGCGTATGACCCCATAGCGTTCTTACCATAATAAATAGTATGATACACTGACCCTTCTGTAATCGCACGACCAGCATCATCATAACCTGGCACACCAAGTATTTTTTCTCTTTGCACTAATTTACCTTGACCTTTACCTTTATTACCATGACATATTGCACAATAGATGGTATATAATGGTCCGCCTCTTTCATAATCTACTTGAGTAGAATCTAAGGTGCTCTTCAATGCTTCTTTAGCTTCATTATAGCCTTCTGTGGTATTTGCAATATCAAAAGGTGTGTAACCTCTAGGTATCGCGCCTTCAGCAGGTAGTTTAGCTTCCATATCATTTGGCAAAAATTCAACTTCTTGATAAGCCTCATAAGCCACAGACTTGTACATGTTAGGCATGTATTCGTAATTAGGTCTTGAATCTTTTTTACAAGATGCAAAAGAGATAAGTACTACAGCTAATATTGTTATGTTAAAAATACTTTTCATTGTGTATAATTAATGGGTATTATCTACTACGTTTATTTCCACTGCACCAGTTTGTGACAATAAATCGTGCAATTCTTTTTCGTTTCCATGAATTGAGATTTCCATTAAAAAATGATCATCTGTTGTTCTTGGATCTGGATTTTCAGCTTTTTTAAAGGGCCACATTCTACTGCGTAAGTAAAACGTGATTACCATTAAGTGGGCTGCAAAAAACACCGTTAGTTCAAACATGATAGGCACAAAGGCTGGCATGTTTTCTAAATAGCTAAAACTTGGTTTACCACCAATGTTTTGCGGCCAGTCTTCAATCATAATGAAATCCATCATTAAAACGGCTACAGCTAAACCTACACAACCATACATAAATGATGCGATTGCAATACGTGTTGGCGCTAATCCCATTGCCTTATCTAGTCCGTGAACTGGAAATGGTGTATATATTTCTTCAATGTGAAATCTTTCAGCTTTTACCTTTTTAACGGCAGCCATTAAGACATCATCATCGTTATAAATAGCGTGAATTACTTTTGAAGCTTCCATATGCTACTTTTAGTTTATTAATTTTTTAGCTTGTCCAGACCAATCATCACCCTCTGCTCTTCCAGGAACAGAACCTGTGATTTCCTCTAACAATGTATATTCTCTATTAGTCATTTTACTTACCTGTGCGAAAGTAAAGATACCGATACTATTAAGGGTCTCTTCCATTTCTGAATCGATACCATCAATTTTCTTAAGATCATCAGCTGTTTGCACCGCTGGATCAAAAGTACCTACACTTTCCAGTAAGTTACTAACTTTTGTATCGTCTTTTGCAAAATTAGGCGTTAATGTGGTCTCTTCTTTTAATTGATAAACAGACGTTCTACTATCTGTTCCTGTGCCCACTAAACTCTCACCTCTTTCACGAATATTCTTATAACGCTGTCCTGAAGATTTTAAAATTGTTTTAACCTCTGCTTGCGCAATGACCGGGAATGTTCTTGAGTATAATAAGAATAATACAAAGAAGAATCCTATGGTTCCAATAAAAATTCCAATATCAACAAACGTTGGCGAGAACATCGTCCATGAAGATGGTAAATAATCTCTGTGTAATGAGGTTACGATAATTACAAAACGTTCAAACCACATCCCAATGTTTACTACAATAGAAATAGCGAATGAGAACATAATACTTGTACGTAATTTTTTAAACCACATAAATTGTGGTGAGAACACGTTACAAGACATCATCGCCCAATATGCCCACCAGTAAGGCCCTGTTGCTCTGTTTAAGAATGCATATTGCTCATATTCTACCCCAGAATACCAGGCTACGAATAACTCAGTGATATAAGCCACACCTACTATAGAACCTGTAATCATGATAACGATGTTCATTAGCTCGATATGCTGTACTGTAATATAATCTTCAAGACTACACACTTTTCTCATAATAATAAGCAGCGTGTTTACCATAGCAAAACCTGAAAATACTGCACCTGCCACAAAATATGGTGGGAATATTGTTGTATGCCATCCTGGTATAACTGACGTTGCGAAATCGAAAGATACAATCGTGTGTACCGAAAGCACTAATGGTGTTGCCAATCCGGCAAGTACCAATGAGACTTCTTCAAAACGCTGCCAATCTTTAGCACGACCTGTCCAACCAAAGCTAAGTAAGCTATAAATTTTCTTTTGAAACGGTTTAATCGCTCGATCTCTAAGCATTGCAAAATCTGGCAATAAACCTGTCCACCAGAATACTAATGATACAGATAAATACGTTGAAATTGCGAATACATCCCAAAGTAATGGCGAGTTAAAGTTTACCCACAGCGATCCAAATTGGTTTGGAATGGGCAATACCCAATACGCTAACCATGGACGACCCATGTGAATAATTGGAAATAATCCCGCTTGTACTACTGAGAAAATAGTCATTGCTTCTGCAGAACGGTTAATCGCCATTCTCCATTTTTGACGGAAAAGTAATAGTACGGCAGAGATAAGTGTCCCTGCGTGACCAATACCAACCCACCAAACGAAGTTAGTAATATCCCAAGCCCAACCAACGGTCTTGTTCAATCCCCAAGTTCCAATACCAGTAGATACTGTATAAATAATACAACCAATTCCCCAAAGAAAAGCAAGCAATGCGATTGAAAAAACAATCCACCAATGTTTGTTGGCTTTTCCTTCAACAGGTGCTGCGATATCTACGGTAACATCGTGATACGACTTTTCGCCTGTAACTAAAGGTCTTCTAATAGGTGCTTCGTAATGAGACGCCATAATCCTTTTATAATTGTTCGTTAATTAATTCTTTTATGCTTTCGTGTTTCTCACTTTAGTATGATACTGAACATTAGGTTTAGTACCAACACTTTCTAATAAGTGATACATACGATCGTCTTTTAAAAGTTTTGCAACTTTACTTTCTTTATCGTTAATATCTCCAAAACTCATTGCGCCATTGCTACAAGCAGAAGAACATGCGGTTTCAAATTCACCATCTTTAATTTCACGACCATCGCGTTTGGCATCTAAAATTGTTTTTTGTGTTTTTTGAATACACATAGAACATTTTTCCATCACACCACGAGAACGTACCGTTACATCTGGATTGATCACCATACGCCCTAAATCATCGTTCATATAGTAATCAAACTCATCATTCCCATTATATAAGAACCAGTTGAAACGTCTCACTTTATAAGGACAGTTGTTGGCACAATATCTAGTACCTACACAACGGTTATATGCCATATGGTTTTGACCTTGACGACCGTGTGATGTTGCCGCAACTGGACAAACTGTTTCACATGGTGCGTGGTTACAATGTTGACACATAACTGGCTGAAAAGCGACCTGCGGATTATCTGCAGCAATTTCCATTTCTCCAAATCCTCCTAAAGACCCATTGTCTCCAAATAAGCCTGAGAATCCTTCTTTTTTCTCATCATCTTCTGTAAACGTGTCTTCAGAAGAATAGTATCTATCAATACGTAACCAGTGCATATCACGGCTACGACGAATCTCTTCTTTACCAACGACAGGCACATTGTTTTCAGCGTGACACGCAATAACACATGCGCCACAACCTGTACAAGCATTTAAGTCTATTGATAAGTTAAAGTGATGTCCTATTGAACGATCAAATTCATCCCATAAATCAACTTCCGGAGAAGTGACCGCCACCTCTTCGTGGTTTAAAGATACGGTTGGAACTGCATTCCAAACCGTTCTATCTTTAGTATTGAAGACCTCTAATGTTGTTTCCTTAATGATGTCTCCACGACCCATTAATGTATTTTGTAACTGTACACAGGCAAACTCGTGTAATCCAGCTGCTTTCTTAACCGTTACATTTTGTATTGTATTAAAATTCTGATATAATGGATACCCATTAACACCAGTTTTCATCTCGTCTTTTAATCCTGCAGTTCTACCAAACCCTAGCGCTAATCCAACAGATCCTTTTGCCTGACCTGGTTGAATAATTACTGGAACTGTAACTGTTTTACCGTTTACAGTAATATCTGCATAACTACCATTTAAAGCACCTGTTGCCTCGTGTTCGTTTATTAACTCTAACGCTTTAGCATCAGCTGCAGAAACGGTTAAATAATTATCCCAAGACGTTCTAGTAATTGGATCTGGAAATTCTTGTAACCATGGGTTGTTGGCTTGTTGTCCATCACCCATACCTACTTTAGTATAGAGCGTTAATTCCATCCCTTTTGAAGTTGCACTAGCCGCTAAAGCTCTTGCAGCATTTCCAGAAGGTGTTTCAACATTTTCTTCAACAGGGGCTTCTTCTTCAACTAAGGCTACTGTTGTAGTCGTTGTAAAAGAACCATCATGCAACGCCTGGTTGAAAGACTGTCCTTCAAGAATAGACTCATTCCAAAGGGCCTTGATATAATCTGAATATTTTGTATCATTTTCAGTCCACTTTAATAAAGCATCTTGAAATTGTTGTGTATTAAATAAAGGGCGAATAGTAGGCTGAATTAAGCCGAAGTGGCCTTTTTTCAATTCAACATCTCCCCAAGATTCTAAATAATGAGGTGCAGCTGCAATATACTGTGCCGCTGAAGCCGTCTCATCTGCTTTCATTGAGAAGGCAATAGACAATCCTGTTTTTTTCAATCCTTCAGCGAAATCTGAAGCATTTGGTAAGGTATATAAAGGATTAACGCCAGCCATAATAACAGCACCAACATTACCTGCTTTCATATCTTCAACTAAAGTCATGACTGCCTTGTCACTACCTTGTCTTGTTTTTATAGGTTTTTTAGTATTGAAAGCTTTACTCTCTAGCTTTTCATTAATCTCTAAAACAACTGTTTGAGCATTCACATCCTGAAGTCCAGTAACCACAACGCCATTACTTCCTGCTTTATCAAGCTCTGAAGCGGCATCTTGTACTGCTTTACTAATGGCTGCTGGTAAACTTCCTGAAAAAGCACTACCAACAATTAAGCTATGTAATTTTGCTAAGGCTAATTTTTGCTGACTTGGTGTAATAGGCACACGCTTGTCTGCATTGGCTCCAGCTAAAGACATATTTGATTCGAACTGGATGTGACGCGACATTTTTCCATTTGTAGGAATACGCCCTTGTGAATACCCAGTATCAAAACCACCACCTTGCCAATCCCCTAAGAAATCAGCTCCAAAAGCAACTATAGTAGAGGCTTTTGAAAATTCGTAATCCGCTAATCCGCGTTCACCATATTTTGCCTGAAATGCATCTAATGCCGCAGATTCTGAAACAGCATCATACGCGACATGATTTACACTTGGATATTTTTCTTTGAATTCTGCAATCAATTTATTGGTCGATGGACTTGCAAATGTTTGTGTTAATAACACAATTTGCCTACCATCAGCACTATAGGTTTTTAATTGCTCACCTGTTTCTCTGTAAAACTGTTCCCAAGAAATGGCTGTTTCACCTTTTACTGGTTCTTGAACTCTTGTACTATCATACAAGCCTAAAACTGAAGCATTCATTCTTGCATTGGCTCCACCGTCTGTTGCTGCTAACGCATTGTTTTCAATTTTAATTGGACGACCTTCTCGAGTTTTTACTAAAACACTTCCAAAATCAAAACCATCTGCAATTGTTGTTGCATAGTAATTTGCAACACCAGGAATAATACGATCTGGCTGAACTACGTATGGAATTGACTTAATAACTGGCCCTTCACATGCCGCTAATGACGCCGCGGCAGTACTAAAACCAACGTACTTTAAGAAATCACGACGTGTTGTTGACGAGCCCTCTAATGTCTCCTTATTACCTAAGAACTCATCCGTTGGAATTTCGTTAACAAACTCGTTTTGTTTTAGCGTCTCAACAATAGAACTATCTTTTAGCTCCTCAACACTTTTCCAGTATTTCTTGTTTGATGACATATTATATAATTGAATTACTTCTTAATTTATTTTTATTTTCCCTTAATGAGATCCCCATGGTCATGGAAAGTACTAAAAAACTAGTTTTTAGTAATGACACTTACCACATTCTAATCCACCCATCTGAGCTGCTGTTAATTCCTCAACACCATATTTCTTAGATAATTGCTCGTGAATTTTAGTGTAGTATGCGTTGTCTTTAACTTTTACATTTGTTTCACGGTGACAGTTAATACACCAACCCATTGTTAATGGCGCATATTGATACATCACTTCCATTTCCTCTACCGGACCATGACAGGTTTGACATTCAACACCTGCAACAGTAACGTGTTGTGAGTGATTAAAATATGCAAAGTCAGGTAAGTTATGAATTCTTGTCCATTTAACCGGCTTTGTATTTCCTGTGTATTTCTGCTCTGCATCATCCCAACCAACGGCTGCATATAATTTCTTAATCTCACCGTCATAAAACGCTTTACTGTATTCTGGCGTAGCTGTTGACTCTGCTACCTCATAAATTGACTTATGACAATTCATACAGATATTTAGTGACGGAATTCCTGAGTGTTTTGATACCCGTGCAGAAGAGTGACAGTATTTACAATCTATACCATTATCTCCAGCATGAATTCTATGCGAGTAGTGAATTTCCTGTACAGGTTCGTAGCCTTGATTTACTCCAACTTGCATAAAGTAGCCATATACAAAGTAACCTGCTGCTAATAAGAAAAATATAGCCGTTACCAAAACTAAGAATTGGTTTTGCGCAAAGGCTTTCCAAATTGGAGTGCCTTTTGACTTTTCAACAATATCAACCCCTTTTTCATCTGCAAATCGACGCAGTGTTTTGTTTACTAAAACTAAAGCACCAGCTAACAATGCAAATAATAATGCTAACGCACCTAGAATTAAGGTATTTGAAGCGCTGTCACCTCCTCCAGAAGGATTTGTTCCATCATTATAATTTGGACACCCTGGCTTTGGGTCAGCAATACAAGGATCCACAGGTGGAGCAGCAGCGGTATACGCTAAGATATTATCAATATCAGTATCTGAAAGCTGCGGAAACGCAGTCATTGCAGTACCATCGTACTCATTATAAATCTTTACGGCATAAGAATCTCCAGAATCTACCATTCCTTTACTATTCTTAATCCATTTGTAGATCCATTCTCTATCTAAACCTTCCTCTTCCGATAAACGCGTCTCAACATTTGCTAATGCAGGACCTGTCATTTTTTTATTTAATTTATGACAAGATGCACAATTGGTATTGAATAAAGCTTTACCTAATACGGCATCGCCTTCCTGAGCTGAAAGAGAAGTAGAAAACGCTAATAAAAAAATTAAGCTTAAATGAAGAATAGTAACGCCTAATTTGCGGTGAATCACCTGTTTCATATTATATATTGAATTTACTTCTAAACTTTGGTATGATTTTTTCATCTATACTTTGAAAATACAGTTTTAAAAAACTTAAGCAAAAGTAATACTTAAACTCCATTTTAGAAATCTTAAAGAAGTCTTAATTCCTAATTTAGATAAATTCTAAATAAGAAAACACCATGAAGTTTCGTTATTTACTTTTACATTTGTAACAAACACATCATCAATATGAAAAGCACATCCTTTAAAACACTCTCTATATCAGGCGCTTTACTACTTTTTGGCTTAGTAGGCCATACACAAGAAGGCCACGTAAAAGTCAAGCAGGACCCTGAAATTTCAAATTTATTGAAACTAAAAAAAGAAATAAATGCTAATGAACCGGATGGTGATCGCTATAAAATAAGCATCTTTTCTGGTAGTCGTAGCAGTGCTGAAAACGCTCAAAATGGGTACAACAATGTTTTTAGCGCCTGGCCTTCAATAATGGAATATGAACCGCCTAATTATAAAGTGTATGTCGGAAATTTTAGAAATACATTAGAACGCGATCGCGCGTTAAGAGACATAAAAAAGAAGTTCCCTAATGCTTTTTCATTTAAATATTAATACGCGGTAATACTAAACTTAAAACACCAAAAAAAAGCGACTTTCAAATTAATGAAAGTCGCTTTTTTTATCGCTATATAAAACTAAATTATTTTAATTTCTTTTTAACTTCAACCTCATGGAATGCTTCAATTACATCGCCTTCTTTAATGTCATTGTAGTTTTTAATTTGCATACCACAATCGTATCCTTTTCCAACCTCTTTTACATCGTCTTTAAAACGTTTTAAAGAGTCTAATACTCCTGTATAGACCACCACGCCGTCTCTAATTAAACGTATTTGAGAGTTTCTATAGATTTTACCGTTCATTACCATACAACCAGCAATACTACCTATCTTAGTTACTTTAAAGATTTCTCTAATTTCTGCAGTACCCGTAATTTCTTCTTTCAGTTCTGGAGACAACATGCCTTCCATAGCGTCTTTAAGCTCGTTTATGGCATCGTAGATAATTGAGTAAGTTCTAATGTCGATTTCTTCGGTATCTGCAACCTGTCTGGCATTTCCAACCGGACGTACATTAAATCCAATAATAATCGCATCAGATGCTGTTGCTAGCAACACATCACTTTCTGTAATTGCACCAACACCTTTATGAATGATATTGACATGAATTTCTTCGGTAGATAATTTCTGGAACGAATCTGTTAATGCTTCAACAGAACCATCAACATCCCCTTTAAGGATGATATTTAATTCCTGGAAGTCCCCTAAAGCAATACGACGACCAATCTCATCTAATGTGATATGACGTTGTGTTCTTACCGATTGTTCACGTTGTAATTGTGCCCGTTTAGTAGCGATTTGTTTCGCTTCGCGCTCATCGGCAAAGACATTAAATTTATCACCTGCCTGAGGCGCACCATCTAAACCTAAAATAGAGACTGGTGTTGACGGGCCGGCTTCAGCAACATCATTTCCACGCTCATCGTGCATGGCTTTTATTTTTCCACTGTTTTTACCAGCTAAAACATAATCACCCACTTTTAATGTTCCCGCCTGCACTAATATTGTCGAAACATAGCCACGACCTTTATCTAAAAAGGCTTCTACTACGGTTCCTGTTGCAGCTTTATTTGGATTTGCTTTCAGCTCTAATAATTCAGCTTCCAACAATACTTTTTCTAATAATTCTTTTACGCCCGTACCTACTTTCGCCGATATGTCATGAGACTGAATTTTCCCACCCCAATCTTCAACTAATAAATTCATTTGCGCTAACCCTTCTTTAATTTTTTCTGGATTAGCATCTGGCTTATCAATCTTATTGATTGCAAAAATAATAGGCACACCTGCAGCTTGTGCATGAGCAATAGCTTCTTTTGTTTGCGGCATGATATCGTCATCTGCTGCTGCTACAATAATAGCAATATCAGTGACTTGAGCACCACGAGCACGCATGGCTGTAAAAGCCTCGTGACCTGGTGTATCTAGGAAAGCAATTTTTTGTCCGCCATCCAGCTCCACACCATAAGCCCCTATGTGCTGTGTAATACCTCCTGATTCTCCAGCAATTACATTTTCTTTACGAATGTAATCTAAGAGCGATGTTTTACCGTGATCTACATGTCCCATTACTGTTACTATAGGCGCACGATCTACTAAATCTTCAGGCTTATCTTCTACAACAGCTATTGATTCTTTAATATCTGCCGTAACAAATTCTACTTTATAACCAAATTCTTCTGCTACAATGGTTAGTGTCTCCGCATCTAAACGCTGATTCATTGTTACCATCATACCTAAAGACATACAGGCCGAGATAATTTTAGTTACACTAACATCCATCATCGTTGCAACTTCACTTGCTGTAACAAACTCTGTTACTTTAAGGATTTTGCTTTCTGCTGCTTCTATTTGTTGATCAATTTCAGTTTGTTCTCTGTGTTGATCTCTTTTATCTCTTCTATATTTAGCGCCTTTTCCCTTGCTTGATTTCCCCTGTAATTTTTCAAGTGTTTCTCTTACTTGTTTTTTTACATCTTCCTCACTAGGCTCTTCTTTTACTATATTACGACGGCCTTGACCTGGCGCCGGTTTTTTACCTTTAAAGCGGTCATTTCCGCCTGCTCTGTTATTTCCTCCTGCAGCCCCTGGCTTATTATCGCCTGGTTTAGAAATACGACGACGCTTTCTCTTGTTAGGGTCTTCTTTTCGCTCTACTGGTTTTTTCTTAGGCTTATTGAATTGTGATAAATCAATTTTATCACCTGCAATTTTAGGCCCTGATAATTTTTGATATTTAGTCTGAACCGTTTCTGGTGCATTCTCTTCAGGTACCCCAGTTGCTTCTTCGGCTTTTTTCGGAGTCTCTTTTTCAGCAGTTTTAGCTGCTTCCTTAGGCGTCTCAGTTTTCGCTTTAGGCGTTTCTTTCTCTTCCGCTTTTACTTCAGTTTTCGCCTCAGTTTTCACCGCTTCTTTTGCAGTTTCAGCCTCAGCCTTAACTTCAGCTTTAGGCTCTGGAGTTTTAGGCTCTGGGGCTTTGGGTTCTGTTTTAGCCGGCTTCTTATCACCTTCTAAATCTATTTTACCCACTTGCTTAGGTCCTGACAAAGTTTTAGTAGCCTTGACAACTTCAGCTTTAGCGGCTTCTCTTGCCTCATCTGCTTTTTGTTTTGCCTCTAACTCTTTTTCACGTTGAAGTCTTAAATCTTCCTTTTCTTTAAGCTTTGCTTCACTTACTGCTTGCGACTTGACTTTTTTGTTTGCATCGGTCTCGAACTCATCTGAAAGCACCTTATAGGTTTCTTCAGATATTTTCGTCGTCGGACGCTTCTCGATATCGACACCTTTAGAATCTAAAAATTCTACAGCACGATCCAGAGAGATGTTAAGCTCACGTAGTACTTTATTTAATCTAATCGTTTCAGCCATAAATGTTGCCTTACTCTTTAATTTTTCCCAAATATATGTTAATCTTCGAACTCTTCCTTAAGAATTCTAAGAACATCTAAAATTGTTTCCTCTTCTAGGTCTGTTCTTTTTACTAAATCTTCAACGTCCTGCTCTAAAATACTCTTTGCAGTATCTAAACCAGCTTTACTAAATTCTGCGATAACCCAATCTTCGATTTCATCAGAGAATTCTCTTAATTCTACATCTTCTTCTGCTCCCTCTCTAAACACATCAATTTCATAACCGGTTAATTGACCAGCTAAACGAATATTATGCCCCCCTCTACCAATTGCTTTACTAACCTCTTCTGGCTTTAAAATGGCTTCGGCACGCTTATTCTCTTCATCAATTTTAATTGACGTCACCCGCGCTGGACTTAAAGCCCTGGTGATGTATAACTGAAGATTGCTGGTGTAATTTATAACGTCGATATTTTCGTTTCCTAATTCACGAACAATGCCATGAATTCTAGACCCTTTCACACCAACACAAGCACCAACAGGGTCAATTCTGTCATCATAAGAATCTACTGCTACTTTAGCTTTTTCACCTGGAATTCTAACCACGTTTTTAATGGTAATTAGTCCATCAAACACCTCTGGAATTTCAGCTTCAAATAATTTTTCTAAGAATTTAGGAGACGTACGCGACATGATAATCGTTGGCTTATTTCCTTTTAATTCTACACTATCAATAATGCCTCTTACATTATCTCCTTTACGGAAAAAATCTGAAGGAATCTGTTTGTCTTTTGGTAAAATGATTTCATTACCTTCATCATCTAATAAAATGACAGCTCTGTGACGAATATGGTGTACTTCAGCGGTATATAAATCGCCTTCTAAATCTTTAAATTGCTTAAAGATATTCGTATTATCATGCTCGTGTATTTTTGAAATCAAATTCTGACGTAATGCTAAAATAGCGCGACGCCCTAAATCTATTAACTTTACCTCTTGAGAAACATCCTCTCCAACCTCAAAATCAGGCTCAATCTTACGTGCTGCCGATAAAGAAATCTCTTGGTTTGGCTCTTCTACTTCACCATCTGCAACCACCACTCTATTTCTCCAAATTTCTAAATCGCCTTTATCTGGATTTATAATAATATCGAAGTTATCGTCATCTCCAAACTTCTTTTTTAATGCGCTTCTAAAAACATCTTCCAGTATCGCCATTAACGTTACACGATCAATTAGTTTGTCGTCTTTAAATTCTGAAAAAGAATCAATTAAGGCTAAATTTTCCATAACTCTATTGAATTAAAATTTTATCATCACTTTTGCTTCTACAATATCGTTGTAAGCAACAGTTGCTTTTTTTTGAACAGTTACTTTACCTTTTCCTACAGGCTTAGGCGTTCTTACTTTCCATTCTAAATTTATACTTTCCTCGTTTGCATCAATTAAATCTGCTTCTATAGTTTCTGCTTGTGTTTTTACCGCTATAGTTCGGCCAACATTCTTTTTAAATTGTCTTGGCAACGTTAAAGGGGCAGCCGCACCCGCCGATGCTACTTCTAAAGAAAAATCCACTTCTTCTCTGTCAAGATTATTCTCAATAGCTCTACTAATAAACATGCAATCTTCTACGGTAACTCCTTTATCACCATCAATGATGACATTTATAGCGTTATCACCTCCAATAGTCAAATCGATTAAAAACAAATCGGTTCTTTCTTCCAGAGCATCATTAAGCAAGTTTTTAACTGTAGTATTAAACATTTCAAAGTATAAAAAGAGGGGACTTTATCGTCCCCTCACATTCTTAATTTCTTACAACGGTGCAAATATACACATTTTTATTGATTTTCATAATTTTTAAAAGTCCGTTTTTTTAGTTAATTTTATAGAACTATAAAAAAAATAATCAATGAAAAAAATTCTTGTTCCTACAGACTTTTCAAATGAAGCAGAAAACGCTATAAAAGTAGCTGCTCAATTAGCCGAAAAACACAACTATGAACTCATTTTACTACATATGCTAGACCTGCCATTAATGCAACTAAATGCTGGCAGCACTCCTACCGATCTACCTGAAGCGGTTTACTTTATGAAACTTGCACACAAACAGTTTAAAGAAATTATGACCAAGCCCTATTTGGAAAAAGTAACGGTAACTGAAATGGTGGATTTTCATGATATTAACACTGGCGTTTTGGAGGTTAGCAAGAAACATAACATCGATTTAATTGTGATGGGCTCACACGGGGCAACTGGATTAAAAGAAATGTTTATTGGCTCAAATGCTGAAAAAGTTGTAAGAACTTCTGAAATACCCGTACTGGTTATTAAAAATGAACATATAAACTTTAATATTGAAGAATTTGTATTTGCTTCAGATTTTGAAAATGACAATCGTGAAACTTTTATACAAGCCACTAAATTAGCTGAGACTTTTAATGCTAAAATTCATCTTCTCATGGTAAATACAGTTTCTAATTTTACCACAACAGCATCAGCAAAAGTTAAAATTCAGGAGTTTATTGCGGGAACTAATTTCACTAATTACACGATAAACATCTACAATGATGATTCAGTAGAAAAAGGCATACTCAATTTTTCACACATTATTAATGCGGATTTAATTGGTATTAGCACTCATGGCAGACAAGGTATTGCGCATTTTCTAAACGGTAGTTTAAGCGAAGATCTTGTAAATCACGCCAATAGACCTGTAATCACCTTTAAAATATAACAAAAAAGTTGAAAGAGTTGAAATAAAAAAGTCTTCCAGAATTGGAAGACTTTTTTATTGGCTCAGTAGGGCTTACTTCGACTCATTACATGAGGTACTTTCCATGAAAATATATTTTCATTTCAGTAATGCTCAGCATAAACTTCTCGCTTAAAACCGTGCTAAAACAAAAAATCCCAAAACAATTAAGTTTCAGGATTTGTTTGTTGGCCCACTAGGGCTTGCTTCGACTGCTCTCAGCATAAACTTCTCGCTTAAAACCGTGCTAAAACAAAAAAATCCCAAAACAATTAAGTTTCAGGATTTGTTTGTTGGCCCACTAGGGCTTGCTTCGACTGCTCTCAGCATAAACTTCTCGCTTAAAACCGTGCTAAAACAAAAAAATCCCAAAACAATTAAGTTTCAGGATTTGTTTGTTGGCCCACTAGGGCTCGAACCTAGACTCTTCGGTACCAAAAACCGACGTGTTGCCAGTTACACCATGGGCCAGTGTTTCTAACAGAGTGCAAATTTAAAACAAAGTTTTATTTTCGCAACTATTTTTGCATAAAATAATGAATAAAAAAAAACGTTTTCAAAAAAAGATTTTTAATCATAAGAAAATCAGTGCTTAAGAGAATAAAAGCTGTTAATAAAACTTTAATATGCTCTTTTGATAATAATTAGTAAATTCGCCATTGTAATAAACACACTACTTTATGACATCATTCAACTTTAAAAAATGGAATAACCTCTTAGGTTGGTTCGCTTTTTTAATTGCTTTAATCACCTATAGTTTAACTGTAGAGCCAACCGTAAGTTATTGGGATTCTGGCGAATACATACTCACCTCCGCAAAGCTTCAAGTGGGACACCCTCCTGGAGCGCCATTGTTTCAAATGCTAGGTGCCTTCTTTTCAACTTTTGCCATAGAATCACAATATGTTGGTTTAATGTTAAATATGGTAAGTGCTGTTTGTAGTGCCTTTGCTATTTTATTTATGTTTTGGAGTATTTCATTATTACTTCAAAAAGTTATTGGAGATGAAACTTATACTGGAGCTAAAGCTCAGGCTATTTTAGGCAGTGCATTGGTTGGGAGCTTAGCCTTTACCTTTACCGATTCTTTCTGGTTTAACGCCGTAGAGACCGAAGTATACGCCATGGCCACACTTATTATGGCTATTCTTTTCTATCTGGGATTACGTTGGGAACGCGAGATGCATTTACCACGTGGCAACCGTTGGTTAATTTTAATTGCCTTCGTTATAGGCCTCTCATTTGGTGTTCACTTTATGGGGTTATTAACCATTCCTGCCATTGGACTAATCTATTATTTTAAACATTATAAACAAGTTACCGTCCTAAACTTCATCGTAGCAAATATTGTTTCAGTTGCTGTTTTATTATTTGTTTTTAAATTATTAGCCCCTAATATTCTGAGATTTTTTAGTGCCTTAGAGATTTTCTTTGTCAATAGTATTGGCTTGCCTTTTAATTCAGGATCTATTATCGCTGGTATTTTGTTGGTGGCGCTTATATACTTCAGTTTGAAATACACCAAAGACAAAGGCTATAAGCATATTAATACTGGTATCTTATGTTTAACTTTTGTGATTATTGGCTTTTCGACATGGATTATGCTGCCTATTCGTGCGAACGCCAATGTCGTTATTAATGAAAACAATCCTTCTAGTGCGAGAGAGCTACTAGCCTACTATAATCTAGAGCAATATCCAGAAACGCATCTCTTTTACGGTGCCTTATTTACAGATGACTATGCCCCTTTAAATGCTGATAAAGAAGAAGCTTATATTGACGACAAACCCAAATATGAAAAAGATGAGAAGTCTGGTAAATATATAGTGGTTAACGATTATAAGAATGCGCGACAAAACGCAAATAACGATCATAAAGCTATTTTACCAAGAATGTGGAGTCGTGAAAATGCTGAAAAATACATGATGTTTTCAGGCTTTTTAGATTATAATTTACGAGAGGAATTTATTATTGATCCTTTTACAGAAAAGAAAATAGCAACGTTTATCTCCAAATACCAGAACAGCGAATTAAGCGAAAACGAGTACGATCGTTTTATGGCGGAGTATGGTGATAAATTAAACACGTATTTAAGCGAAAGTGTTCAAAAAGACATCGCCTTTATTAACCAATATAAAAATGAAGTTGCCCAAGGTAATGTAGATTATGAAGGCTATCACAACTTCTTAAAACGCTACGGACAAGAATACTTAGACGTTGAAAAACCCTCATTAGCAAGTAACATCGTTTACATGTTCCAGTATCAGCTAGGTTATATGTACTGGCGTTATTTTATGTGGAACTTTACTGGAAGACAAGATGATATTCAAGGTGAATACAATAATCACGGTAACTGGATTAGTGGGATACCATTTATTGATGAAATGCATTTAGGGCAAACCCAAAACAATTTACCTAGTGATGTAAAAAACAATAAAGCGCGGAATACTTATTATTTCTTTCCGCTTATTTTAGGCCTTATTGGCTTATTCTTTCTATTCAATAAAGACAAAAAAACATTTTGGGTGTTGCTGGTGTTCTTCTTGTTTACAGGAGTCGCTATTCAAGTGTATACTAACGTCAGACCTTTTGAACCTCGCGAACGTGACTACTCAGTCGTTGGTTCGTTTTATGTCTTTGCCATTTGGATTGGGTTTAGTGTCTATGCTATTTTTGACTTGATGAAGAATAAGATAAAAACACCTTTACTGCCAACAGCAATTACTTTGGTTTGTTTATTGATTGCGCCACTAATTTTAGCCGTAAACAATTGGGACGACCATGACCGCTCTGGTAAATATACTGCCAGGTCTATGGCGAAAAAATATCTTGATTCCTGTGCAGAAAACGCCATTTTATTTTCTATTGGTGATAACGACACCTTTGCATTATGGTATGCTCAGGAAATAGAAGGCTATCGTACAGATGTGCGTGTGGTAAACACAAGCTTGTTTCAAACCGATTGGTATATCGATCAAATGAAACGGAAGGCTTATGAAAGCGACCCAATACCATCACAATTAACTCATGATCAATACAAGTTTGGTACGCGAGATTATATTATGAAACGTACCTACTATATGGATCCAAAAACGGAAGAGCCAAAACCTACTTTTCCTAGAGATACCTTACTCATAAGTGACTTTATGGATTTTGTATCTAGCGACAATCCAAAAACGAAATTTAAATATATTTTAAAATTACAAGATGAGGACCCAGACAGGTATCCAACACAATTACAGAATACCAACTATTTTCCTGTGGAAAACATTCGCATTCCTGTTAATAAAGAAAATGCTTTAAAATATGGTCTAGTAAAGCCTGAAGACGCAGATAAAATCGTAGAGCATATTGATATAAAAATTAAAGAAAATGCCATTTATAAACAGCGTTTATTAATGCTTGATATTGTCGCAAACAACGATTGGATACGTCCAATTTATTTTACTGGTGGTGCCTTTGGTGACGACGATTATATCTGGATGAAAGATTACCTTCAATTAGATGGAATGACCTACAAACTAGTCCCTATAAGAACACCAACCGATCGCGCCAACCCTTTTGATATGGGACGCGTAGATAGTGAGTTGATGTATAATAAAGTAAAAAACTGGGATTGGGGAAATAGCGGTAGTGACGCTATTTATCACGATCCAGAAACCCGTAAAAATGCGATCAGTTACAGAGGCAATTTAGCGCGATTAATAGAAACCTTAATCAACGAGAAGAAACTGGACAAAGCTGAAGAGATCGCAGATATTGCCATGGAAAACATGCCTGTAGATAAGTTTGGATATTATACTTTATTAGAGCCTTATATTAGTGCCTATTACGAAACTGGCGCAAAGGATAAAGCAAGACAATTATTTAAGAAGGTTTCTGTTAAATACCAAGAAAAACTAAAATATTATCACGGTTTAACTGAAGTAAACCAAATGAAATACGGACAAGAAATCTATAATGATATTGAGCAGTACAAAGCATTAATCATGGTGCTTGCAAGATATGATGAAGAGTTCGCCGAAAAGGAGTTTATGACCTTTAATAATTATCAGAAAATGTTCTTATCACTTTTTGGTGGTGAAGCAGAAGCGCCCAAACAGCAAGACAAGGATTTGGAGCGTGCCGTGGAAGAAATTATTAAAGAAAATATAAAAGACAGTATTCAGGACAGTATAGTTCCTGTAGATATTATTGAAGACTAAAGTATGCGGTTTGCTCCTGTTAAAATACCACAACTTGTAAAACGAATTTTCCCAAACTATGTTTGGGATTTTTCGTCTAAAGACAAGGTGATTTATCTTACCTTTGATGATGGCCCGACTCCGGAAATCACACTATGGACTTTAAACACACTTAAAAAATACAATGCGAAAGCTACTTTTTTTTGCATAGGTAATAATGTAAAAAAACACCCTGAACTATTTAAAGCTATTTTAGCAGATAATCACAGTATTGGTAACCACACTTGCGACCATTTAAAAGGTTGGAAGACTACAACAGAAGTCTATCTGGAGAATGTCAAGCTAGCGCATGATATCATCACAACCCAATTAGAAAATAGCCAAATCGAGCTTCGCTTATTCAGACCACCTTTTGGACAAATAAAAAGCAGCCAAGGGGATGCTTTACTAAAACTAGGGTATACAATAATCATGTGGAGTGTAATTACATTCGACTGGGAACAGGAAATAACCAAGGCGCAATGTCTTAAAAACGCGATTTCAAAAACTGAAAAAGGAGATATCGTCGTCTTTCACGACAGCATTAAAGCCTCAAAAAATATGATGTACACGCTACCTAAGTTCTTGGACTATTTTAGTAAAAAAGGGTATCGTTTTAAAGCTATTGAAGCTTAAATAAATTGTTTTACGATGCCAATTAAAGTATTGGCATCTTGTTCGCCACTTTGGCGCCATTTCATCTCTCCATTTTTATAGATAATGAGTGTTGGAAGGCCTTTAACTCTTAGCGCTTCACATAATTCTTTATTCTTATCAACATCAATTTTAATCACTTTAGCCTTATCGCCAAGTGCAGCAGCAACATCACGGAGTACGGGATGCATTGCTGTAGATTGTTCATTCCATTCGGTAAAAAAGTCTAGCAGAACAGGAATATTAACATCAATTAATTCACCAAATTTTGACATTATTTAAAGTATTTATTCAAACTTGTTAATGTAAATCTACAATTTTTTAACAACTTACGGTTTATCCGCTTCATTTTAAGCTTCTTTAGATCCTTTTTTAAGTTCTATTACGGTTATTTCTGGCCAAATACCCACTCTTCCAGGGTACGCTAAGTAGCCAAACCCACGATTAACATTAATATACTGTCCTTTTTCTTCATAAATTCCTGCCCAATGTTTATAACGCCATTCTACAGGGCTCCATTTAATCCAACCTGGAATCTCAATACCAAACTGCATCCCATGGGTATGGCCGCTTAACGTTAAATGATAATGGTATTGGTCATCAATAACTTCTGCCTCCCAATGTGATGGATCATGACTCAAGAGTATTTTAAAATCGTCTGCCTTTATGTTTTCAGTAGCTTTACGGAGATCTCCCGCTTTTTTAAAGCCTCCTTTTCCCCAATTCTCGACACCAACTATGGCTATTCTTTGTCCGTCTTTTTCAATAAAGCGGCTTTCATTGAGCATTAAATCGAAACCTATTTCTTTTTGAATACTATATAATTCTTCAAGATTTTTTTGTTTTAAAGCATCTGAATCCCAATTTACATAATCCCCATAATCGTGATTTCCTAAAACAGAAAAAATGCCATCCTTAGCCTTTAACTTAGTAAACGTTTCTTTCCAAGGAATCATTTCTGCTGCAAAATTATTCACCAGATCTCCTGTAAATAAAATAGCATCACTTTCTTGTTCATTTACCAAGTCTACAGCATATTCAATCTTCTTTTTATTATCAAAACTACCCGAATGAATATCACTCAACTGCGTTATTTTATAACCATCGAATGCTTCTGGCAAATCTTCAAAATGTAAGGTATACTTCAATACTTTAAAATTATAGCGTCCTTGAATCATCCCGTATAAAAGTGAGCCAAAAGGAAGCGCCGCTAAGCCTAGTGCTACAGTACTTATAAACTTTCTTCTTGAGGGTAGGTAGAAGTCTTTTTCAGTACTAAAAAACTTATAATAAGCCCCCATTACAAAACGAAGGATATCTTCAGCAAATAAAATAAGAGTTATAACAATATTTAGTGCTACAAAAGCCAACAAAACGCCAAACGCATAACTTTTTACTCCTGTAATGACACGACCTTCTGAAGCTATTGAAAACTGGTAAATAAAATTACCCGCAACAATCACTGCTAGAATTACAAAAATATAATTTAACCAAATAGACTTGCCTATGGTTTTTATAGCTTGAAAGCCGTAAACCGTAAACAAAATATAAAACGCACTAAAAATAGTCCAACGTAGCATGGGTACTTTTTTATACAAAGGTATTGATTGTTCTCACGAACTTATCTTAGTAATTTGTTAAACGTTTTGATTTTTAAATATTTGAGCTGGAGGGCTTTTGTTTTAAAATAAATCACCTTAGTTTCATTTGGAAGTAAGTCGAAAAAATTATCACTAAAATGACCTTTAGATTCTGATATTAAAAACACGTCTTTTTGAAGTGCTTTTGAGTACAATTCAATAGAAAAACCATCTGTAGTCTTCGTTATTTTTTGCTGAATGTCAGCTTTAGATAATTTTAAATCTTTTGGTTTTACCAGGTAAAACAGACGCTTTTTATTTTGAAATTCTGAAACCACAACAACTTCTGAGGCCTTTAAATTCAGTGCTTTTAAATTTATTTCAGTTTGCAATGCACTTACTAATGGCTTAACACCTATAACTTTTGAAAAGGCATACAGTTCATTTCCCTTAAAATCTAAAATTCTAGTTTTTAAAGTTCCGTTTTCTGGTTTTAAATTATCATTTACAACATAGGTTTTTAAAATATCGTTTTGCACTCTTAACGAGACCAAAACATTGTCAAAACTATGTTTTGCTTTATAATGTAGTGCTTTCCAGTTACCCATAAAATCGATACTTGACCATGACGCTACCGGCCAACAATCGTTCAACTGCCAATAGAGCGTTCCCATAGTGTATGGTTTTGCTCTTCTTTGCGCCTCAATACCCATAGTGATGCCGTGCGCTTGCAATAATTGACTCACATAAACATAATCTTCATCGTTAGTTGGTACTGGGAAATCACGTGCCATATAATTTTCAATAATTGAAAAGCCACGCGCATGTTTTTGGTGTGTTGAAAATGCCGGAGAGGCAATCGAAATACTGTCATTAGCATTAATAAACTTTATCGCCTCGTAACTAGGGAAGGATTGAAACCCAAACTCACTCATAAAACGCGGCACATTATCCTGTAAATGTTCAAAGGGGTATTCGTCATGCCAGATGCCCCAGTCGTGCGCATCACCTTCCGTTTTGTATTTCGGATTCCCCCGACCATAACTTGGAGAACTTTCCCAATACGGCGTACTTGTATTGCTAGCGACTATTTCAGGTAATATACTATCAAATAACTTTAAGTAATTATTCCATATTTCTGCTCTCTCTTCTTCCCCCCTATTACTTTGCCATCCCCAACGCCTCCAACCTTCACTGCTTTCATTATTACCACACCACAAGGCGATACTGGCGTGGTTTCGTAAACGTTTTACTTGTTGCTCGGCTTCTATTTTTACGTTTTCTAAAAACGCTTCATCACCAGGATACATAGCACAGGCGAACATAAAATCTTGCCAAACTAAAATGCCTTTTTCGTCACATAAATCATAAAAAATATCACGTTCATAAATGCCACCACCCCAAACACGAAGCATATTCATATTGGCTTCTACAACAGCGCTTAATAGGGTTTCATAATGGTCCTTTTTTACTTGATTTTGAAAACTGTTTTGCGGAATATAATTAGCGCCTTTTGCATAAACGGGAACCTCATTCACTTTAAAATAAAACGAGGCACCAATACTGTCTTTTTCGGTAACTAATTCAATGGTTCGCAATCCCTTTTTTACACTAATGCTGTCTAAAATTTGATTTCCTTTTTTGACGACACATTTTACATCGTATAAATAAGGTGCTCCAATGTTATGTGGCCACCATTTTTTTGGGTTTTTAATTTGGAAAGGAAATCTAGTAGACTTGTCTTTAGCCTCATCATATTGTATTAATTCTAAGGTGTCGTTTATGTAAAACTCATAGGTTAATCGGTCTTCAATTACTGTTTTATAGCTTATCCGAAAAATCAAATCAGCAACGGAATCATTTAAAACGGATTGTTCTACGTAAAAATTTTCTATTTTATAATCATCCCAAGCAATCAATTCAATAGGCTCAGAAATTCCCATCGTATTAAATTGCGGTCCCCAATCCCAACCGTATTGAAACTGAGGTTTTCTAGTAAATACGCGGTTTCCTTCTGGCAACTCATAGGACAATCTTGCCTTCTCTTTTTCTTCAGCAATTGAAGTGCTTTTAAAAACCACTCTTAACTCATTTTCGTCTTTTAAAAATGACTTTACATCTACTTTATAACCTCTAAAAGCATTCTTAGTTTCTAAAATTAAACTATCGTTTAAATAAACACTGGCATAGGTATCTAATCCTTTAAAATTAAGTTCTAAATGTTTTTTTAACAGAATTTTGTCGGTAACACTAAAAGTGGTTTTATACGCCCAGTCTTCTTTAGAAACCCACTGTAAGTCTAACTCATTATTACCAACGAAGGGGGCTTCAATAATTTTATTTCTAAACAAATCCATATGAACTTCTCCTGGCACTTCGGCCGTTAACCAAGAGGTGTCTTTGACGTTTTTAAAAGTCCAGTCTTTAGAAAGTTCTACAGTTATTGGAGTATTCCCTCTTTTGCAAGAAAAGCAAACAAGAAGCAATACAAACACCAAAATTCTATTCATTTATAAGTTGACTTAAAAGTTGTTTTATTTTTTTTGTATCTGAAAGCGCACGATGTGTTTCATTAAAATGGGAGGGGCTATTCATTGAGATTTGTGGTTCATTATTTACTTTTTCAAGTTGCGTTAAAGACGCATGAATCTCCTTAAATCCTGCCTTTTTAAATAGCATTGCGTTTTCTACAGAAATACCTCCGCCAGGGAGAATACTTATTCTGCCCTTTGCTTTTTCTTTTAGTTTTTTAAGTTGAAGCAATCCTTTTTCAGCTGAACTATTTTGCCCTGAGGTAAGTATCCGCTGAGCTCCAAGAGCTATTAATTGCATCATGGCTTCTTCTGGATTCGGTACCCAATCGAAAGCGCGATGAAAAGTGAATGTTAAAGGTTCTGAAAGTGCTATTAATTCTTCTGTTCTTTTTAAATCTATGGTATTATCTGCATTCAAAACGCCTGAAACAATACCAGAAACGCCCAATGTTTTGGAGAGTTCGATATTGGTTTTCATAATCTCAAATTCATCCTCAGAATACGTGAAATTTCCACTTCTTGGCCGAATTAAAACCCCAGTTTCAATAGTCAAGGTTTCTATCACTTTTTTAAGTAAACCATAACTTGGTGTGATGCCACCAATGGCTAATTCGCAACATAATTCTATACGATGAGCACCTGCTTCTTGAGCGTTTTTTGCCGACTGGTATGAGTTGGCACAAATTTCTAATTTCATTCTTTTATATTTCCGTAAAGACGGACCTCTATTTAATTAGTTTTCGTCTTCCCAAGTAGATGTTTCGTCCGGTGCAGAATGACACAACTATAATTTATTTCACTATAATCTCATCAATAAAAGTCCATGCTTTGTTTCCTGCACCTTGCAATCCTTCTGCAATTATACCGTAATTTGGGATGACTAATTTGATAAATCTAGTTTTAATAGCCCTATTTAATTTAGCTTGAACAATAGTTTCTTTAGAATTTAATAGGATCGTTTCATTGATCCCCGTTTCAATATCAAAGTAAATAGCAACATATTCTGGCGCATAAATCCACTGTCCATTACCATTATAGAAACGTGTTTCTATGGATTCTATTTCAGTTAACTCGCCTAAATCAATTACAATTTCTATAGTGTCTCCCCAAAACCCCACCCATTCTTTATCTCCAAAACGCGTATCACTCCCTTGAATACCGTTAATTAAGCCGTTTGCGCCACTCCCAGAATAAGCGGTATGCGGCGTTTTATCTATGGTAATTTTCTTTCCAACGGCTTTATGAAAATTAATAGTTTCAGAAAAGTTGGTACCTAGTTGTTTTTTAGCATCAAATACCGCTGCTTTAATTGTCGTAGTTTCAGTAATAGGAAGGGGCCCTTCGTAGCGTTTTGAATTTACATCTGGCACACTGCCATCCAAAGTATACCGAATACTCTTCTCTTTTAATCGTGTTTTTAAAGCATAACTTAAAGCGTTTTTAGTAGACATTAATGCGCCTTCAATGTCATACAAATGATTGGCATAATTAACATCCAACGCCTGCAATCTTTTATTAAAATTCTCAACACGAGATACAAAATCATCATAATCCTTATTTTCATTTCCAGACCAAACGACTTCGCTCATGGCCAAAATACGTGGAAAAACCATATACTCCACTTGCCCTTCTGTTTGCATGTATTCTGTCCAAACATTGCCTTGAGCACCAATAATATATTTTGCCTCTTCTTTAGTTAATCCTTCTGGGACTGGATTAAAATAATACACGGTCTCTAATGGCAAAAAGCCACCAATAGCCATTGGTTCATTGTTGTTTATAGATTGGTAGTAATCAAAATAGCTATGTGATGTCGGACTCATAATTACATGATGCTTTTCTTTGGCTGCCTTAATTGCGTTTTCGTTTCCTCGCCAGGACATTACTGTCGCGTTGGGTGCTAGACCACCTTCCAAAATTTCATCCCAACCTATAATTTGTCTGTCTTTAGCATTCAAATAGGTCTCCATTCTTGAAATAAAATAGCTTTGTAACTCCTGTTCGTTTTTTAATCCTTCGGTTTTAATTCGTTGTTGACACACCTTACATGACTTCCATTGTGTTTTAGGTGCTTCATCACCACCAATGTGAATATATTTACTTGGAAACAACTCTAAAACCTCATCCAAAACAGATTCTAAAAAAGTGAAGGTTTCTTCTTTTGTACAATAAATATCCTCAAAAACGCCCCAAAGCTTAGCCACTTCTATTGGTTCTCCAGAACAACCTAATTCTGGATAGGCTGCTATAGCGGCCTGCGAATGTCCAGGCATTTCTATTTCTGGAATCACCGTAATCTGTCTTGATTTTGCAAAGTTTACAATATCTTTAACCTCTTCCTGCGTGTAAACACCGCCATATTTTTCACCATCAAATCGATGCGGTTGATCACTATAGTGCCCGACTAAGGTTTCGTCTCTAAAAGCGGCAATCGTATTAAGTTTTGGGTACTTTTTAATTTCGATTCTCCAGCCTTGATCATCCGTTAAATGCCAGTGAAAAGTATTCATTTTTAACATTGCCAAGGCAGCAATGTATTTTTTAATAAATGACACAGGAAACCTATGTCGTGAGACATCTAAGTGCATCCCACGGTATTGAAACCTCGGTGCATCTTCAATTTTTAAACACAGAATAGCGAATTGTTTTTTTTTAGTGCTTTTGTTTTCAAAAGTTACAGGTAATAATTGCCTCAAAGACTGCACTGCATAAAAGGCACCTTTATCACTATTGGTTCTTATCGCAATACATTTAGGTGTAATTTGAAGTACATAGCCTTCTTTATTCTTAATCGCTTTATCTTTTATAAAACGAATTTTATTCGATGGTCCGCTTCCACCCTTTATAATGGGATTTATAAAGTCTTTAAGGAAATTAACGGCAACACTAAATTCGCTATTAGACTCTATTTCTGTGTTAGCATTTAAAATAAATTGACCTTCAGTAATATCCAGACGTAAGGGTGCTGGAATTATTTGAGGAACACGAGGTTTAACCACTTCTTTAGAACAACTTAAAATTGAACTTATAATTATAAAAACAGTTACCAGTTTAGCGAATTGCATTTAAGTATATTAGAGGCATTAAATTTAGTAATCTATTTCTTAATGAGACTTAAAACCCTAATCCTTTTTAGTTTATTTATAGTTTTCCATTCTTGTAAAAATAAAGTAGAAAACACTCCGGCTTTAAAAGACAAAGCCTTGATTTCTTATGTCAATCCGTTTATTGGCACTGGTGGACATGGTCACACCTATCCTGGTGCGACGCTGCCTTTTGGGATGATGCAGTTGAGTCCAGACACGCGTTTGGAGGGATGGGATGGCTGCTCTGGCTATCATTACAGTGACACCTATATTTACGGGTTTTCACATACGCATCTAAGTGGTACAGGCGTTAGCGATTATGGTGATATTCTTTTAATGCCAACAAACGACACTTTTTTTAATAATGGCGCTGATGGCAAAAAAGGATACCGCTCACATTTTTCACACGATAATGAAATTGCAGAACCAGGTTACTATAAAGTGCATTTAGATGCGACAGAAATTGACGTAGAATTGACGGTTTTAAAGCGCAGTGGCATTCATAAATATGAATTTCCCTCGGCAGAAAATCAAATCGTGATTTTGGATTTGGAACATAGAGATCAATTATTATCTGCTAATATTGAAAGGGTATCAACTACAGAAATTAAAGGTCATCGTCATTCTAAAGCCTGGGCCATCAATCAAATGCTATTTTTTAACATTCAATTTTCTCATCCTTTAGTAAACGAAGAGGGCTTTGGAAAAGCAGCTCACAAAGAAAAGGCATATTTTAAATTCAATAATCCTAACAACGAGCCAGTTTTTATTAAAATAGGTATCTCTGCAGTAGATGAAGCAGGCGCTCGGAAAAACGTAACCCAAGAAATAGGCAACAAAACCTTTGAAGAAGTAAAAGAAGAAGCACAAAACATTTGGGAAAAGCAACTCGCAAAAATAGTAGTGGAAAGTAATAACGAAGACTACAAAACCAATTTCTATACGTCTTTATATCACGTGTCAATTGCTCCGAACCTATATCAAGACGTTGATGGACGGTATCGCGGTATGGATTTAGAAATCCACAAAACAACAAATTTCGAGTATTACACCGTGTTTTCACTTTGGGATACCTATCGCGCTGCACATCCTTTATATACCATTATTGAACAAGACAGAACCAACGATTTCATCAATACCTTTTTGGCAAAACACGATGAAGGTGGCATCATGCCCATTTGGGATTTAAGCGCCAATTATACGGGATGTATGATTGGTTATCACGCCGTACCCGTGATTGCCGATGCGTATTTAAAAGGGATTCGCGGTTATGATGCCGAAAAGGCTCTAAAAGCAATGACGCACTCAGCCACACAGAATAAATTAGGTTTACAAAGCTATAAAACACTTGGTTTTATTCCTGTGGAAGAAGAAAGTGAATCGGTTTCTAAAACATTGGAATATGCTTATGATGATTGGACCATTGCACAAATGGCAAAAGCTATGAAGCAAGAGACTGTTTATGAAACCTACTCAAAACGCGCTCAGAATTATAAAAATATTTTTGATCCGGAAACCCAATTTATGCGCGGTCGTTTTCGCAATACCTGGTTTAAGCCTTTTGACCCCTACGAAGTGAATTTTAATTATACCGAAGCCAATGCCTGGCAATACAGTTTTTATGTGCCACAAGACCTTTCTGGATTTATTAATTTACTTGGAGGAAAACAAAAACTCGAATCAAAGTTAGACGCATTGTTTACCGCCCAGGCCACAACTTCTGGTAGAGATCAGGCAGATATTACCGGGTTAATTGGGCAATATGCACATGGTAATGAACCTAGTCATCACATGGCTTATTTGTATAATTTCGTAAACAAACCGCATAAAACACAGGAAAAAGTACATCAAATTTTAACGGAGCTTTATACTAATTCACCGGATGGTATTTCTGGAAATGAAGATTGCGGACAAATGAGCGCTTGGTATATTTTTAGCGCTCTTGGTTTTTATCCAGTCACACCAGCAAGTAATACTTATATTATTGGCACGCCCTTATTTGATAGGGCTACTATACATTTAGAAAATGGAAAACAGTTTACTGTTTCAACTGACAACCTCAGCGACTCCAACAAATATATTGCCTCAGCGACTTTAAATGGGCAAGCGCTTAACCAGTCTTATATTTCTCATAACGCTATTATGGAAGGCGGAACACTTCATTTTAAAATGACTAATTCTCCTTCAGATTGGGCAACAAATTTAGGTAGCGCACCAACAACCGAAATAACTGAACATTTAATTGTCTCTTCTCCTTTTATTGCAAAAGGTGATGTTGCATTTAAAGTAGAAACTGAAATTGTTTTAGACAATGCCGATAAGGACGCTTCGATTTTTTACAGATTAGGCGATAAAGGTGAATTCAAAAAGTATGAAAACGCTTTTAGCATTGACCATGCTACGACACTCTCTGTTTATTCAGAAAAAAAAGGCGCTAAAAGCAAGACCATAACTACAGATTTTTTCAAAATTGATCCAAATCTATCAATCACTTTAGAAACAAAATATGCCAATCAATACAATGCTGGTGGGAATGATGCTTTAATTGATGGTATTCTTGGTACCCGAGATTTTAGAACAGGTACCTGGCAAGGGTATTCAGATCAAGATCTTATAGCGACGGTTGATTTAGGCAGTTTAAAACCAGTGAGTAGTGTTTCAGTGCGTTTTTTACAAGATCAACGCTCATGGATTTTCTATCCCACAGAAGTCTTGTGCTTAGTTTCAAAAGACGGTAAAAATTTTAAAACTTTAGAAAGCAAAATTAAAATTGACACTGTAAAACCTTCAGAAACTATTGCCATTAAAACCATTGAATTTAAGCAATCACCAATACCATATCGCTACGTTAAGATAATTGCGAAAAAATTAGGCACCCTCCCAGAATGGCACTTAGGACATAAGCATGAGGGGAGAAGTTGGTTATTTGTTGATGAAATCAGTATAAAATAAAAACCATACAATAACTATACATTAGACAATTAATGATCTACTAACGCATTTTTTAATTACATTTAGTGCAACTAATTAACAAAACAATGTCAAATCAAAACAACAAATCGGCCTTAACAACTTTAGTTACGGTATTCTTTTTCTGGGGATTTATAGCCGCTTCCAATGGCGTATTCATTCCTTTTTGTAAAACGTATTTTGAAATCGATCAATTTCAATCGCAACTGGTTGATTTCGCTTTTTATTTCGCCTACTTTCTAGGTGCTCTATTTTTATTTATCTCGTCAAGTTCAATAAAAAAAGACATTTTAAATACCATAGGTTATAAAAAAGGAATTATTTACGGCCTTTTAATTTCAGCTTTAGGCGCATTAGCTATGTATCCTGCAATAGCAGGTGCAGAACAAGGTCAAACACATATATTCTATTATGTATTAATTGCTCTATTTGTTGTCGGTCTTGGTTTTTCATTACAACAAACAGCCGCAAATCCTTTTGCTGTAGCTTTAGGCGACCCAAAAACAGGCTCGCATCGATTAAATTTAGCTGGTGGTATAAATTCATTTGGTACTACAATAGGTCCAATTGTAGTAGCTTTGGTTATTTTTGGTTCAACACCTTTGTCTGGTGATGAATTAACTGCGATGATAAAGAATAACGAAATTAAATTAACCACTATTCAAGCCTTATATTTAGGTGTTGGTATTTTATTTTTATTGGCTGCAGCCTTATTTCATTTTTCAAAAAAACTCCCTGCACTAAAAAACGATACACCTTTTGAACCTGCTAATAAAGCTCGTAATTTATTAATTCTTTTAGCAATTGTAGTCATTGGATGTTTTGGTTATATTTTTAGTACTTATGCAGGCGAAGCAATAAATGATGAGAAAGTAGAAAATACGCGTTTAGTATTACTATTTATTTCTCTTTTTGCTGTTGTAGCCTCTGTTATTATAGCAAATACTAACGCCAAAAAAAACAATGTTGGTTGGGGCGCCATGAAATACCCGCAATTGGTTTTAGGGATGTTGGCTATTTTTTGCTACGTTGGTGTAGAGGTTACTATACAAAGTAATCTGGGGGAACTTCTAAAGCAAGTGGCAGATAAAGCTGCTAATTTAAATCCGCTGGGTTTACCTGTTCTCGATGATGCCAAAATAGCACCTTACATTTCATTGTATTGGGGTGGATTGATGATTGGACGCTGGGTTGGCGCTATTACCGTTTTTAATCCCAGCAAAGGATTGAAAAAAGCACTATTAATTATTGTTCCATACGTTGCTTTTGGTGTTATTTTATTGGTGAATTTTGGAAAGTACTCTACAAACGAAATTTTACTGTTCTGCGTTTGCGTTGCTATACAGATTGCAGGTTTCTTTTTAGCGAAAGATAATCCTGTAAAAACGCTTAAAATATTTGCTTTTTTAGGTGTTTTGGGTATGTTAATTGGCTTATTTACTTCAGGGAATTTAGCGTTATTCGCCTTTTTATCTGGTGGCTTGTTTTGCTCAATCATGTGGCCATGTATTTTTACTTTAAGTATTGCTGGTTTGGGAAAATACACCTCCCAAGGTTCAGCCTTTTTAATTATGATGATTCTTGGCGGGGCTATTATACCTCCGTTACAAGGTAAAATTGCAGACATCTTTAGTATTCAATCGTCGTATTGGGTTGCTGTTATGTGCTTTGTTTATTTATTATTCTATTCCTTTAGAACCAAAACCGTTTTAGACAAGCAGGGTGTACTCTATTAGTTTTAAAATAATTACACGATTATAAACAAAAAGACTCGCTTAAAAGCGAGTCTTTTTGTTTAGCACTGATTAACTTTTGGGTCATTTAACCCTAAAAATTAAGGTCATACCGCTTTAGACATAATCTTAAAGGAATTGTTTCTTTGCTCTAGAAATAAAAACTATTTTTAATTTTTCAATTAACATTTATAAACATTATGCTTTCAACCATTTTATTAATTATTATTTTAGTTTTATTCGGGCTCTACATTTACAAATATCCACCTAAATCCGCAGCTCTAACATCTAACAATACTATTTGTATGGACTACTCTAACGTTAATATGAACCAGTTAGAGGTCGATTTAGTACGCAACATGATAAGTGGTTATAAAGACTATCAAAAACGATATATCGATTCTGCTAGTAATTTGGATGATGCACACTCTATCTGGTTTGACTTAGAAACACTTAAAGCGTTTATCTATCACGTAGAATACCAAACGAAGCAAAATACTAATGTTATAGCCAAGCCTAAATTAGGGCTTCGCATTCACTATTCGCGCTATCCTGAATTTAAAACTTGGAAAGACCACAGCGATTTAAATGATTTAGCACAGGACCCTTTAGGGAAACAATATGGAGAACGCCATACACTCGTTATTATACCAACTATAAAACGTAAAGACGGTAAAAATGTAAATTTCAACCCTCTAGACACCACCACATATGCTAACGGAATGCCTTTTGATTACCCTGGTACACCGTCTACAACTACAGTGCCTTCTTTTGGAGGAATAAACGCCAAAGGCAATGATTCTAGTGGATCTACTGGGTCTCAAAATCATGGAGGATTATACCCACCACACTCTTAATCGTGAGTTTAATTTTTAATATAAGATGAAAGAAATTCATTCATTTTTAAACAACTTATTATTAGCCACTCATTTTTTATCAGTATTAATAAGCATTATTTATCTATTAAAACTCAAGAAAAGTTATTGGAAATGGTTTTCTATCTATCTAATAATCATATTTTTTCAAGAGTTTTTCTGGAAAAATAATGCTGATATTGATATGAAATATCGTCAAGCATATTACATTTTTGTAGGTATACCTCTCGAATTCATATTCTTGTATTGGCTTTATGCTTTTAAATCGCTTAAAAAGAAAACGCTATTTATTATATCTGTTTCCATCTACGTAACAACCCTAGTTGGCTTTACATTTATTAAAGAGTTAAATGAATTACCTTCTTTAAGTATTAATATTGGTTCAACAATTCTTATAGGCTTACTGATATTAGAATTTATAAAGCAAATAAAAACTGATGATATTCTTAAGTTTAAAGAAAATAAAATGTTCTATGTTAATGTAGGCTTAGTGTTATTTTATGTAGGCAGCTATCCTTATCATGTATTTAGCCGAGAACTATACGAAAATTACAATGACGTTTGGAATGTTTACTATATTTATTTCCTTATAACCAATTGCACCATGTATTTATTATTTTCAGCATCATTCATATGGGGGAAAACACAATCATAATTTCATTAATTTTATTTAATATATTTTTTCTAGCCTTTATCGCTGGAATTATCATTTTTATACGAGAATACCGTATAAAAAAGAAAGCACATGTTAAAGAAATACATACCATAGACGAAACGCATAAACGGGAACTGCTAGAAACACAAGTAGAAATACAGACCCAAACCATGCAATACATTGGGCAAGAAATACACGATAATATTGGCCAAAAACTGACACTAGCTAGTTTATACACCCAACAATTAGCGTTTGAAAACAAAGCCCCACAGGTTAATAAAAATATAGAAAATATTGGTGACATTATAAATGAGTCTCTGACTGAGCTTAGACAACTTTCTAAATCTTTAACCGATAACACTATTGAAACACTTACCATTTCTGAATTGATAGTTCGTGAATGCAAAAAGATTAACGCGATAAAACAGTGTGACGCTCATTTTTCAAATAACACAAAAGTTAATATCAAATCCTATCAAATAAAAAGTATCGTCTTTAGAATAACTCAGGAGTTTTTACAGAACAGCATTAAACATGCTCATTGTAAAAATATTTTTGTTTCATTAGAAAATACAGATAAAACCATCCAATTAGTGCTTAAAGATGACGGAAAAGGATTTAATATGGATACTTTACATGCTAATGGCATTGGTTTAAAAAACATGAAAAAAAGAACAGAGTTAATAGGTGGAACATTTAAATTAGAGAGCGAAAACCTTAAAGGAACCAAATTAACTATAGATATCCCTCATAAATGAAACGTACTATTGTAATTGTTGATGACCATGTTTTAATAGCAAATGCATTAAGCAGCATTATTTCAAATTTTAGTCAATTTGAAGTCTTATATGTCTGTGAAAACGGAAACGATTTTCAAGAAAAATTAAAAACAAAAGCCATTCCCGATATTGTATTATTAGATGTTAGTATGCCTGTTATGAATGGTTTTGAAACAGCAAAGTGGTTAAAAGAAACCCATCCTAATATTTTAATAATGGCTTTAAGTATGCAAGATGATGAGCAAAGCTTAATTAAAATGATTAAAAACGGGGCAAAAGGTTATATGCTAAAAAACGTACATCCTAAAGAACTAGAAAATGCACTTAATAGTGTTGTTCAAAAGGGACATTACTTTCCTGAATGGGCCGCAAGTAAAATTTTTACAAGCATGAATGATGACAATATCGATGCAAAATTGAAACTGAAAATATCTGACCGTGAGATTGAATTTCTTAAGTACACCACTAGCGAAATGACCTATAAAGAAATATCAGAAAAAATGTTTTGTAGTCCTAGAACTGTTGAAAACTATAGAGACAGTTTATTTGAAAAACTCGAACTAAAAACTAGAGTAGGCTTAGCTGTATATGCTCTAAAAAATGGCTATTCAGAATAACCATACTCTTTTTAAGTAAACCTTTTAAATTAAAAAGACCCTCTAAAAACCAGTCTAAATGGCCTTTTTGATTCTTTACATTTAATCTTCAATAATCCCTAAAGGAAATTCTACTTTCACAATCGTCAACCCTTTAAACATATTGCACACGCTAAGGAAAAAAACTGCTGTATCGTGCTCTTCTATCTCGTCATTTACACCGTCTCCCTAATGAAAAGAAAAGCAAGGTATAACATCTTCTCGATCTGTGTTTATTGCGCTTAATTCGCAGCGCTCTATAAAAGGGTCTAGACAATTTTGATTACTTTTAATTATATTGTTTTGCCTTGCCCCTTTCAGTAAGCCCATCGCTTAGCGTTTCAGCACCCTACTTACATCCCATCCAGCCGTAACCACAATCTTGATCTAGATAAAGATTAGGAAGACCCATAACAGCGTATAACAATTTCTTTTTACAGGTTTTTTGCCCCAGTTTTTTGTAATTCAGAACAAAAAAAAAGACGCCTCATTTCTAATGCGTCTTTTTTTTTATTCTAATGATTCTTAAAATGTTTTAGTAACACCTACACTGGTTACCTTATCATCCCAGTCATGCTTAACAGTATAGCTAATTGATTTTGGCGGCTTACCTTTTGCCGTAGCACCTTCATCGTCTACATCAACATTTACTTTCCACTCATTATCAATAGCCGTTTTTACTGTCTGTGCTAAACTTTTTAGAAAAGAATCTGGATATTTGTCTAGACATTTTTCTTCTATTGTAGTCAGCTTTAAATTATTAGTGATAAAGCATTTTGGTGAGTCTACTAATTTGTTCACTTCTGTCACGTACTCGTTTTTTAAAGTTTCTAATCTTTCTTTTACTTGGTAAATTTGATTGTTTAAATCCATTGTTTTAAATTTTAAATTATTAATTAATAGTGTACTTCGAAATACTGAGACAAAAGTCTACAAATAAGGCTGATACAACCACAGTCGTTTAACGCTAAAAAGGAAAAAACAAAACCTTAAACACCTAGGTTGTTTAACGTATTGAGAGTAACATTGGTTTCTATAAGTCTACTTTTGTAAGAATTTGAATTGAAAAGTATATCTTGTTGAACGAGACACTAGAATAAGATTTATGCTCGTAAAATTTCGGGCAAAAGAAATAAAAAACCACTTTTTATGAAACGCAGACATTTTCTTAAAAACGCATCACTTACAAGTGTTGGCCTAGCCGTTGGAAGCACCTTAACGGGGTGTACTGATGCCGCTACAACCAAATCTAAAATTTCTGAAGAAAAACCACCCATGACTATGAACAAAAAACCCATTGCTATTTGTACCTGGGGATTTGTAGCTGCTAATGCAAAAGCAGGAGAAGCTCTATCCAAAGGCATTACAGCTTTAGACGCTGCTATTGAAGGCGTTGCCATTGAAGAAGAAAACATAAAAAATACAACTGTTGGTAAAGGTGGTGCACCAGACCGAGAAGGCAATGTGACTTTAGATGCTTGTGTAATGGATAGTAATGGTGATTGTGGCGCAGTCGTTTGTGTTGAAAACATTACTAATGTTGCTGCCTTAGCAAAGCAGGTTATGACAGAAACACCACATGTTATGCTCGCTGGAGAAGGCGCTGAAGCATTTGCCTATTCACAAGGGTTTAAAAAAGAAAAACTGCTTACCGAAGCCTCTAAGAAAGCTTGGGAAGCTTGGTTAAAATCACCCGAGTATAAGCCCATAATAAATATAGAAAACCATGATACCATTGGCATGCTCACCATGGATAACAATGGCGATATTGCCGGTACCTGTACAACTTCTGGTTTGTCTTATAAAATGAAAGGCCGCGTAGGCGATTCGCCAATTATAGGTTCAGGCTTGTTTATAGACAATACTATTGGCGGCGCAACGGCAACAGGCATGGGCGAAGAGGTAATGAAAACAGTTGGTAGTTTTTTAATTGTTGAACTCATGCGCAATGGGATGTCTCCACAAGCCGCTTGTGAAGAAGCTGTAAATCGTATCGTTTCTAAAAATGACCGGTATAAAGATTTCCAGATCGCCTATATCGCCATGAATAAAGCTGGCGAAACGGGTGCCTATTGTATCCATGAAGGCTTTACCTATATGAAGTTTCAGGATGGGAAGAATGAAAACATACCTTCAGATTTTTACCATAAAAGCTAAAAAAACAATGCGTTTTTTTAATAACTTTCTTTAATTCATGGTTCTTTAGTTTTTAAAGATATTGTAATTTGCATGCCGTCCGTTCGAGCACTATTAAGAAGCTATAGCTTTATAAAATTAGACTCTTCAAGAGTACTTAAAGGGACGCTATTAATATTTAAATTTCAAAAATGTCAGACAACAAACGCGTCTTTTTAGTTGATGCCTACGCCTTAATTTTCCGCGGCTATTATGCCTTTATAAAGAACCCGAGAATTAATTCTAAGGGTCAGGATACCTCAGCCATAATGGGCTTTATGAACTCACTTTTAGATGTTATTAAACGCGAGAGACCTAATCTTCTAGCCGTTTGTTTCGATAAAGGTGGCAGTAGTGATCGTGTAGAGCTATTCGAAGCTTATAAAGCCAATAGAGATGAAACACCAGAAGGTATCAAGACAGCCATTCCATACATTATGGATATTTTAAAGGCCATGCATATTCCCATTATGGTAAAAGACGGTTTTGAAGCCGATGATGTTATCGGCACCTTAGCAAAACAAGCGGAAAAAGAAGGCTTCCAAACCTTTATGGTAACCCCAGATAAGGATTTCGCACAGTTAGTGAGCGAGAATATTTTTATGTATCGCCCTGTTTTTGGTGGTGGTTATGAAACTTGGGGCATCCCAGAAGTACAGAAAAAATTTGAGGTTACAGACCCCTTGCAGGTCATTGACTTCTTAGGCATGATGGGTGATGCGTCTGATAATATCCCAGGACTACCCGGAGTGGGCGAGAAAACCGCAAAGAAATTTATAGCCGAATTTGGCAGTATGGAAAACCTTTTAGCAAATACCGATAAGCTTAAAGGGAAAATGAAAGAAAAAATTGAAGCCAATGGTGAACTCGGATTACTCTCTAAAAAATTAGCCACTATTATGCTCGATGTTCCGGTGGAATTTCATGCTAAAGATTTTGAATTAGACCCACCAGACATAGAAAAAGTAACGGCCATTTTTCAGGAATTGGAGTTTAGGCGCTTGACTGATAATTTCATAAAAACCTTCACCTCAGGCAATGAGGCGACTTCAACACAAGCAACCAATGCTAAAGCTACAGGTGACAGCCCAAAAGCGACACCTAAAGAAACCGCTGGTGCCGGTGCCGGACAATTTAGTTTGTTTGGAGGTGAAAGTCCTTCCGCAGAGGCTACAACAGAAAATACCTACGACAGAAAAACGCTAGCGACTACCTCACATTTTTACCAGAGTATCGCGCCAGGTATGGCCACAAAATTATTTATCAAAAACCTCATGAATCAAACCAGTGTGTGTTTTGACACAGAAACCACAGGCTTAAATTCATTAACAGCAACACTCGTTGGTATCGCCTTTTCATGGGAAGTTGGGAAAGGTTTTTATCTGCCATTTCCAGAAGATCAAGACGAAGCTCAAGCGATTATAGAAGACTTACGTCCGTTTTTTGAAGCCGAGAACATTGAGAAAATAGGACAAAATTTAAAATACGATATTAAAGTATTACACAAATACAACATTGTTGTTAAAGGCAAATTATTTGACACCATGTTAGCGCATTATTTAATCAATCCAGACATGCGCCACAATATGGATATTCTGGCAGAAACCTATTTAAATTACACCCCGGTGTCTATTACCGAACTCATTGGCAAAAAAGGCAAAAATCAATTATCGATGCGCGAGGTGCCTTTAGAAAAACAAACCGAATATGCGGTTGAAGATGCCGATATTACTTTACAGTTAAAAGAACATTTTACCAATGAATTAGGGGAGGCCAACACACAAAAACTCTTTGATGACATCGAGGTCCCTTTACTACGGGTTTTAGCAGCCATGGAATTAGAAGGGATTAATTTAGATGAAGCCTTTTTAAATTCTTTATCTGAAGCCCTCAACAACGATATTAAATCCTTAGAAACTAAGATTTATGACGTTGCTGGTGAGGAATTCAATATTGCTTCTCCAAAACAATTGGGGATTATTTTATTTGAAAAATTAAAACTAGTAGCTAAACCTAAAAAGACCAAAACGGGTCAATATGCCACAGGCGAAGATATCTTATCCTATCTCGCAAAAGACCATACCATTATTCGGGATATTTTAGAATATCGTGGGCTTGCCAAACTAAAAAGCACCTATGTAGATGCTTTACCAACACAAGTTGAACCTTTAACAGGTCGTGTACACACCGATTACATGCAAACCGTTGCGGCTACAGGGCGCTTAAGCAGTAACAACCCGAATTTGCAAAACATTCCTATTCGTACCGAGCGTGGGCGACAGGTGCGTAAAGCGTTTGTTCCACGAGACGAAAACTATCTTTTACTGGCTGCCGATTACTCGCAAATAGAACTGCGTATTATCGCCGCACTAAGTAAAGAGGAAACCATGATAGAAGCCTTTAAAAATGGCGAAGACATTCACGCTAGTACCGCCGCGAAAGTATTTGGTGTGCCTTTACAAGAGGTGACCCGCGAGCAACGTAGTAATGCTAAAACAGTAAACTTCGGGATTATCTATGGCGTGTCTGCTTTTGGATTGAGTAATCAAACCGATTTATCGCGCGGTGAAGCCAAAGAACTCATAGACACCTATTACGAAACCTACCCAAAACTAAGAGCTTATATGGCTGAGCAAGTCGATTTTGCCCGCGACAATGGCTATGTGCAAACGGTTTTAGGTCGCCGTCGTTATTTAAAAGATATTAATTCACGAAATGCTGTGGTGCGCGGTGCTGCAGAACGTAATGCCGTAAACGCACCCATTCAAGGGAGTGCTGCCGATATTATTAAAATCGCCATGATTAATATCTTCAATAAGTTAGAAGCAGGGAATTACAAAACTAAAATGCTCTTACAAGTGCATGATGAACTGGTATTTGATGTATACAAACCAGAGTTAGAGACCATGAAAACACTCATTAAAACCGAAATGGAAAATGCTTTTAAAATGGAGGTGCCATTAGATGTTGAAGTCGATACCGGTTTGAATTGGCTGGAGGCGCATTAAATTTAGGTATGAAAAAGATTGAAGTTGTAGCGGCTATAATATATTTTAATGACGAAATTTTTTGTGTTCAAAGACCTACAAATAAGCGAAGTTATATTTCAGAAAAATTTGAATTTCCTGGAGGAAAGATTGAAAAAGGAGAGTCAAAAGAAGAAGCTTTAAAAAGAGAGCTTATCGAGGAATTAAATTTTATTCCTACTAAAATTGATGATCTGTTTTTAACTGTTGTTCATGAATATCCTGACTTTGAATTAACAATGCATAGTTTTAAATGCTATTCTGAAACCAAAAACATTCAATTGAATGAACATACTTCTTATAAATGGTTAACTTTAAAAAACCTAATCAAACTTGATTGGGCAGCTGCAGATATTCCTATAGTTAATAGATTAATTAAGAATGAGTAAATCATTAAATTAGCCCCTAATAATTTCGGAATGATATTTTAAATTTAAAAACTAATCTATTTAAGATATGAAATAGCTAGTGCATTTATGCACACAAGAACAACGATACACAAACTAAAAAATGACCCGTAATCGCTTAAACTTGATAGGCCAATCATCGTCCTTAATATAAAGACCTTTTTTAGCAAGTCCCATATTTTTAGTATTTTACAAAGAACTTTAAAGCTCCTTTTAGATATGCTAATCAAATCTCCATTGTTTAAAGTACCCTATGTGTTATTAGTTCTGATTCTGTTTAATTGTGAGCAAGCTAAAAAAGACATGACCTCTATTTCTAATGAACAGCCCAGAGTTCTTCGTGATTTAGAGGCTATTAAAAAAGACGGCAAACTTAAAGCCCTTACCGTTTATAGCGCTACCAGCTATTTTCTATATAGGGGGCAACCCATGGGCTATGAGTACGAATTACTTAAACGGTTTGCTAAACATTTAGACCTCGAATTGGAGATGGTTGTGGTTAAAGACCTGGATGAATTAATTACCAAACTCAATGAAGGAGAAGGTGATATATTGGCTCACGGACTCGCTATTACGGCAAACCGTAAAACAGCGGTAGCCTTTACAAACTATTTGTATCTCACGAAACAGGTCTTGGTTCAAAAAAAACCAGACCACTGGCGCACCATGCATTGGCACACATTGGAAAATGCACTAATACAAGATGCTATAGAACTATTACAAGACACGGTATCCATTCGTAAGGGTTCTTCCTACAGTGAGCGTATTGCAAATCTTAGCGAGGAACTCGGCGGCCGCATTACTATAAATCAACTCTCGGGAGAAATGGCTACAGACGAAATTATTAGGGAGGTTGCAAAAGGAAATATTAAATATACCGTTGCAGATAATAATATTGCCAAAATAATGGCTTCCTATTATCCTATTTTAGATATTGACGTGCCTGTCAGTTTTTCACAACGCATTGGATGGGCAACGCGCAAAAACTCGCCTAAATTACTACAAACCACAAACTTATGGCTAGAGGACATTAAAAAGCAAGTAGACTACAATGTGATTTATAACAAATACTTTAAAAATAAAAAGGATTTTAGACGCCGTATAAAAAGTGACTTCTACAGTTTAAACAATGAAGAAATTAGTCCTTACGATACGCTTATTCAAAAACACGCTAAAAAAATTGATTGGGATTGGCGACTTGTGGCCTCCCTAATTTATCAAGAATCCAGATTTGACCCGGACAACAGCTCTTGGGCCAATGCTAAAGGCTTGATGCAATTAATGCCTCAAACGGCCGCAGAACTCGGTGTTCAAGATCGCAGTGATCCACAAGAAAGTATTAGAGGCGGCACCAAATACCTTAACCAGATTTGGGGAAATTTCGAAACCGTTAAAGACACTATTCAACGTACCAAATTTACGATGGCCGCTTATAATTGTGGGCTCTACCACGTTAAAGATGCTCAAAATCTCGCAACCGAAAGAGGTCTAGACGCCACCGTTTGGGATAATAATGTGGAAGATATGATCCTGGCCTTAAGTCATCCCAAGAACTATAATAACCCAATTATAAAGTATGGTTATGTGAGAGGTGCAGAACCCTATAATTACGTCAATCAAATTTTTGAACGCTATGCGCATTACACCCAATTTATTGCGGAGTAATAATTTGAAAGCAAAAGAGACAACGCTCTAAATATACTGTTATTACCAGAGAACAAGAAAGCATCGAAAAACCTATAGCATTAACTAGACGGTATATAACCCACCTGCCAATAACTGGTTAACTATTAAGATAGGATAACCTAAAAAATGGACGAGATTAAACGAAATAAGCACATCATATAATTATTTAAGCTAATACAGGTCTGATTTATAGTGTAATTTGTATCTTATAAATTAACATTATGATTGCTACAAAACTATTAGGATTGTCAACACTATTAACAAAGAGTAAAAAAATTAAAATAGCTATTCTAACTTTTGAAATCGGTGTGTTGCTATACGCTATTGGTCAAAGTAAAAAAGAACAAAGAAACAAACGGCTTCAGGAATAAGCATTATACTTTAAATAAAACGACACTAGCGCCAGGAGCAAAAGCACTCCTGTTTTAAAATATTTAGTACGCTTGTAATTGGATACACCAGTAAATATTACTGAGTATGTTTCTTATTTGCACCCTATAAAATGAAATTATGATCCTAACAAAACTATTAACTTTAAATGGCACTTTAACTAAAAGCAAAGCCATTACCATTATAATTTTACTTCTAGAAATAGCTGTTCTATTATATGCTCTGGAAGAAGCCGAGGCAGAAGAAAATAATACAATTGATTTAGAAGACTATAATTAGTTATGGGTTTTAATTAAAGAGACGGAACTTTATTGAGCTTAAGGCGCTCTAACAAAAAACACTATAACTATTTAAATTAAAAGCTTTATTTCCTGTTCAATTATTGTAAATTTGATTGATTGAATCAATTTCCAGTATAACTTGAAAGCCTTAAAACCTATACTCTATTATTCTATTTTTAATCACCCTTTAACAAAAGAGGAAATTTTTCTTTACTCCCAATCTCAAAATAGAGCGTTAATAGAGAATGAAATTAAAGTGCTTCAAAAAATAGAATCCTTAAAAGAGCACAATGGCTTTTATATTTATAATAACGATTTTAAAATTGCAGAACGCAGGCTAGCTAGTAATAGAAACGCAAAACTAATTATGCCTAAAGCATTAAAAAGAGCGCACTTTATTTCCAAGTTCCCCTATGTTAAAAGTGTTAGTATTTCTGGAGCATTGTCTAAAGGAGCCTATGACGACGAGGGGGATATAGACTTTTTTATAATCACAACACCCAACCGTTTATGGGTAGCGCGAACGTCTCTTATTCTTTATAAAAAAATATTCCTACTAAACTCTAAAAAATATTTTTGTGTCAATTATTTTATTAGCACAAATCATTTGGAGATTTCTGAACAAAATTTGTTCACGGCAACGGAGTTGGCCACGCTAATTCCTGTAACTGGAAAAAAAACATACACTGATTTTTTAGCAAACAACACTTGGGTAAAAAAACATTTCCCTAACATGAATTTCAGAAAAGTAGATAATATTAAAGACGTGAAACCTTTTATGGTCTCAAAGCTTCTGGAAGCTGTGTTTAATTCAAGTTTAGGGAATTTTGTAGACCATTATTGTAGAAAAATGACACTTAAACGCTGGACCTCTAAATTTAGCAATTTAGAAAAAGAGCAATTTGAAATTGCTTTAAAATCTACAAAATCAGTGAGTAAACATCATCCTCAAAATTTTCAAAAAAAAGTTATTGAAGCCTACGAACAAAAATGTCAAGAGTTTGAAGCGAAACATAACATAAAATGCAATTAAAATGGTAGATGTTCTTTTTTCACATTCTTATTTTTATAAATTTGATAAAAAGCAATGGGCCAACAAAATGCCTTTTCCGCCATTAGGCACCATTTATGCAGCTGCTTATTTAAGAGCGCACCAGTATTCTGTTGCGTTACATGACACAGCACTTTTAGACGACCCACAACATGTTTTAGAGATATTAAAGCAGAAAAAGCCGCGCTTTTTCGTGCTGTATGATGATGGCTTTAATTATCTCACGAAAATGTGTTTAACCACCATGCGTGATGCTGCGTTTGAGATGATTAAAATTGCTAAAAATTTAGAGTGTACTGTTATTGTATGCAGTTCCGATTCTACAGATCATTATGAAAAATATCTAGCTGCCGGAGCCGATTTTATTATTCAAGGCGAAGGTGAAATTAGTTTGAAAGAATTAATTGATACGCTAACTAACGATGAGGATCCAACAGCTATAAAAGGGCTCGTTTTTGAAAAAGATGGTGAAATTATTAAAAATCAAAAACATCCTGTATTACGCGATTTAGATGAACTCCCGATGCCTGCCTGGGACTTAATAGATATCAATTCATACAGGAAGGTTTGGACAAGTGGCGGAAATGAATTTACTTTAAACATCGCCACAACACGTGGTTGTCCGTTTAAATGCAACTGGTGTGCAAAACCAATTTATGGAAATAGATATAATTCTCACTCGCCAGAATACATTACTAAACACCTGAAACACTTAAAAGAAACCTACGGTGTAAGCCGTTTTTGGATGTGTGATGATATTTTTGGATTAAAACCGAATTGGGTTCAACATTTTAATGCTGAACTCAAAAAAGAAAAACTTTCAATTTCCTATTATATTCAGAGTCGCGTCGATTTGTTGTTAAAAGAAGACACCATTGATGCCTTAGCAGAAAGTGGTCTAAAAGAAGTTTGGGTGGGTGCCGAAAGTGGTTCTCAAGCGGTTTTAGATGCTATGGACAAAGAAACTTCTGTAGCGCAAATTTACGAAGCTACCCATTTACTAAAAGAGAAAAATATACGTGTCGCGTTCTTTATTCAATTTGGATATTTAGAGGAAACCAAAGAAGATATAGACCAAACCATACAAATGATTAAAGAACTAATTCCTGATAATATTGGTATCTCCGTTTCTTATCCTTTACCTGGTACTAAATTTTATGATAAAGTAAAAGACGATTTACAATTAAAAGCCAATTGGACGGATTCTGATGACTTAGCCATGTTATTTAAAGGCACTTTTAGCGCTGAGTTCTACAGGAAATTGCAACGTTACGTTCATAAAGAATATCGCAAAAGTCAAGGGATTCATAATTTAAAGCAGTTCAATATTAGCCAATTCAAATCGATACTTAAATTAACGTACTATTTACCAAGTGCCTTCTATGACAAACTGCTTTTAAAAAAGTTAGCGAAATAAAAGTGTCATGAACTGGAAAGTAAAAGCGATACTTCAAAAAGTTTTATCAACTACGAAACTGGGTGATTATTTAAATCATATTCCGGCGACTTTGAACAAAAATTACAATAAGCATGTTACTTTATACCAAACACATGAATGTGTTCGCAAATTTAGCTATTGTAACCTAGAGCTTTCTTCAAGCAAAACTGCTTTAGAAATTGGTACAGGATACTCTTTGATTTCTTCTGTTGTTTTAGCACTTCTAGGTTTTCAAAAAATCGTTACTGTTGACATCACAAGAGACCTTCAATTTTCTACCTACAAAAAACAAGAAAAATTTTTAGACCATTCCAAAATCATAAATTTAATCGCTTCAAAAAGTATTTTTTCGGAACAGGAACTAAAAGACAAAATAAATCAAATCAAAAAAGCAGACACCTTAGAAGCGCTTTTAGACTTATTAAATATTACTTATGTCGCGCCATATACCTTCAAAAAACTTTTTAAACAGTCCAAAACCTTTGACTATATCTCCTCCCAGGTCGTATTAGAACATATGTCTCCTGAAACCCTAAACAAACTATTTAAATTCACAAAGCATGCGATACATAAGGAACAGTTTTGCATACACACTATTAATTTTATAGACCATTTTGCCAATCCAGGCTTTTTCCAAGACAAATCAATCTCTGAATTTAATTTTTTAAAATATTCCAATCGTTCTTGGAAATTTTGGGCAGGAAATTCGATAGCCTATACCAATAGACTATCTTACAGGTATTATCTTGAATTATGTGAAAAATATGATTTAAAAATCATAAATTTCATTGGTGAAAATTATAGACCAAGAAAAGAATTAAGCCCGCAATTAATCCATGCTGATATTTTAAAAAAATATAGTTCAAAAATTAATATTGAAGATTTAACGCGATACCAGCGCGGTACCTTAATAATTTCAAACCCATAAATGAAAGCTGATTTCGACATAGCATCTCGTGCGTACGATACTGTTTTTACGTTTTCCAATATTGGAAAAGCGCAACGCAACCGTGTATTCAAGTATATAAACCCATTCTTAAAACAAGGGAAAAAACTTTCGATTTTAGAATTGAATTGTGGTACAGGTGCAGATGCTATACAGTTTGGTCAACTAGGGCACTCGGTTATTGCAACAGACATTTCGGATGGCATGATAACTACAGCCACCGCCAAACCACATCCCGAAAATGTATCCTTTCAGCTGCAAGACATAAACACCCTTACTGCGACTACTTTTAACAAGACATTTGATTTAATTTTTTCAAATTTTGGTGGATTAAACTGTTTGTCACAACAACAATTACAAAGCTTCTTAAAAGAATCCTCCCTTTTACTCAAGCCAAAAGGCAAATTGATTCTAGTAATAATGCCTAAAAACTGTCTTTGGGAATACCTCTATTTTTCGTTAAAAAGAAATTTTAAAAAAGCAAAAAGAAGAAACACAACTAAAAGTGTGCTAGCCAATGTAGAAGGAATTCATGTAGAAACTTGGTATTACAATCCTAAAGACATCATATCATTAACAAGCGATTTGTATACTTTGGAAAAGTTGAAACCCATTGGTTTAACTATTCCTCCTTCCTATTTTGAAAAATCTATTTTGGCTAAAAAACCACTACTATCCCTTTTTAAAAGTATTGATAATAGGGTTACTGGGAAATTTTGGGCAAAATATGCCGATCATTTTTTAATTGAACTCATAAAAAAATCATAATTTGGGAACTAGCAAAAAAAAAGAGAGAAACACAAGATAATGAGTATAGTACTTACACATTCCTACTATCTTTTTGAAGATGAAAAAGAGCAAAGCATCATGCGACCTTATGCACCATTAGGGTTGTTGTACATTTCATCATATTTAAATGAAAATAAGATTGAAAATCATGTGTATGATTCTACTTTTTATTCTAAACTGGATCAACTTCATTTTATAAAAGAAAAGCAGCCAAAAGCGATTGCGATTTATGTTAATTTGATGACAAAAATTAACGTAATTAAATTGGTTAAAATTTTAAATACTGACGAAACGTATGGTTTCCCAAAGATTATTCTTGGCGGACCAGACATTACGTACAACTTAGAAAATTATCTCAATACTGGTGTCGATTTTTTAATTATTGGCGAAGGCGAACAAACCACGCTCGAGTTGTATCAGGCCATTGCTAATGGTGAAGATTATAGCGAAATTTGTGGCATTGCTTATTTAGAAAACGGTGAAGTAAAAAAAACACCGCCACGAATGCACATGAAAAGTCTTCAAGAATTGCCATTACCAAATCGGGCCAGCATTCCAGTAGAAAAATATTTAGAAGCCTGGAAAGTACATCATGGACAAAGCTCCATGACAGTTAGTACGCAACGTGGCTGTCCATACACCTGTAAATGGTGTAGTACCGCAGTTTATGGCCAAAGCTATCGCAGGCGGCCACCAAATATGGTCGCAGCCGAATTGAAAATACTAAAAGACACCTATAACCCCGATAGTATTTGGTTTGTGGACGATGTCTTTAGCGTAAGCTTTAAATGGATTGAAAGTTTTCATGAAGAGGTAATAAAGCAAAAGGCTATTATTCCGTTTGAATGCATTACACGTGCCGAACGTCTGAATGATGACATTTTACAACTCTTAAAAGAAGCAGGTTGTTTCCGAATTTGGATTGGAGCCGAAAGTGGTTCTCAAAAAATAATAGATGCCATGGATCGTCGCGTTGACGTCGAGGTGGTAAAAACCGCTATTCAAAAGACGAATGCTTTAGGTATCGAAACAGGAACTTTTATCATGGTTGGTTATCCCGGTGAAGACGAAAAGGATATTAAAGAAACGATAACTTATCTCAAAGCCGCAAATCCCACACACTTTACCATCACGATAGCTTATCCCATAAAAGGCACATCGCTATACAACGAAATAGAAGACCAAATTACCATTAAACCGAATTGGGATACCTCTACAGACCGAGACATTGATTTCACCAGAACCTATCCTAAAAAATTTTATGATTATGCCGTAAGACACATTGTCAATGAAGTGAATTATACTAAAGAACTACTCAAAGGAAAAGAGCTAAATCTGGTGAATACTTTAAAATTGAAAACAAAATCTGTTTTAGCACAAACGGGGATGAAATTATATAAAAGATAATGGATTTTAGTCCCTTCACACCAAAGCAAAATGTTTATTATTTAACAGCGGAAAACAATACTTTTTCAAGGCTTTATCTCATTGTTCGCGACAAAGAACAACGTGTTTTGACTGATGCACAAGTTAAAAAACTCCCTCATCTAAACTTGTATGAATGGCGGCTTCGTAAAAAATCTACAGAACGTTTTGCAAACTATATTGCTTCTAAAAATACTGCCCTCAAAATTTTAGATATTGGCTGTGGGAATGGCTGGTTTTCAAATAAAATTGTAGAAGTATCTGATGGTAATGAAGTTATTGGTTTAGATGTAAATCGTGAAGAATTGGAACAAGCTGCTAGAATCTTCCATAAAACAAACTTGTATTTTGTCTACGCCGATATTTTTAAGATTTCAGAGTTTTTTAAAGCACAGTTTGATATCATTACATTAAATGGTAGTATACAATATTTTGAAAACTTTGATGTGTTAATGAGTGTTTTAAAATCATTCTTAAAGCCAAAAGGTGAAATTCATATCATTGATAGTCCATTTTATAAAGCTTCTGAAATATCTATGGCGAAAGAACGCACAAAAGCCTATTACACAAAACTTGGTGTTCCAGAAATGGCTGCAAATTACTTTCATCATTCAATTTCTGAAATAAAAGAATTTGAGGTTTTATATAAATACAAGAATAAAATTATTAATAAAGTTTTAAGGAAGAAAGACTCTCCTTTTTCTTGGTATCGCTATACCAAATAAAATTGCATTGAAAATAGTAATTCGTAACATGAAATATTTAAAACCACTATTCCTAAAAAAAATAGCCTTCTCAGCAATTTTCTTTATTGTGTTATTAATTTTAGCCGAAGTAATACTTTCTTGTCTAAAAATATTCCCTGATAATTATTATACCAACACCCCCAATACTAGCCATAAGTTTAGAGAAAACCCAAGTAAAATAGATGGTATTTCAGGCACTTATGAGATAGCATACGATTCTCTAGGTTCGCGATCTGTTTCAGATTACTCAAAAGCAACTCATAAGATTATTGCTATTGGAGGAAGTACAACAATTTGCGCTGTATTGACCCAAGAAAAAACTTGGACTGCTTTACTTGATAAAAAATTAGGAGACTCTTATTGGGTTGGTAATTTTGCTAGAAGTGGAAATAGTAGCAATCACCATGTCTTTCAATTTCAACATATTCTTGATAAACCTGAATTAAAAGACACTAAAATAGTATTAATGCTAGTTGGGGTAAATGATTGTCGAGGATACTTAATCTCTCCAGATAAGTATATGCACATGCCAGATATAGATGTTAAGAAAAGAGCCTTTAAGCATATTCCAAATTCTGAATTACCTTTTTTAAAAAGACAGACCTTATTTAAACTTGCAAAACAAGCAAAACAGAGAATTCACTTTTATTCTCAACCTAGAAGACCTATTGATTATTTAGAAACGTATGAGCGCCAAATAAAACCCATTACTAAACTTCCGGATTTAACAGATGGTTTAAATCATTATGAACATAATTTGAAAAAAATTATAAAAGAAGCACAAAAACGAAATATCTCAATAATTTTCATAGCGCAGCCAACACTTTGGCAAAAAAACTTGTCAGATAAATATCAAACATTACTTGCTGCAAGATCATATTATAATAAAACTCCATTATATACAGGCGAAGCTTTAAATGAAATTATGACTATTTTTAACAAACGATTAATAAACGTTTGTAATAAGTATAATGTGCCTGTCATTGATTTACAATTACCAAAAAATGAAACTATATATTATGACGATATGCATTTTAATGAGTCTGGTGCTGAAGTGGTAGCAGCAAAAGTCCATAGTTTTTTAAAACTAAACAATCATTTAGAAACTAATGAATAAAGAAATAAAAAAAAATAGAACCGTTTTTAAAAAAATTACCATTTCTGGAATAGTAACTTTTATTATTTTAATCCTGGCTGAAATTACACTTTCAACATTTCAAATTTTTCCAAATAATTATTTTACTATGACTCCCAATTCTGGTTTTATATGGAAAATAAATTCTGAAGAAATTACAGGAATTAATCAGGATTCTGAAGTTTCCTTTGACGAATTGGGTGCCAGATCAATTTCAAACTATCAAGATAAAGAACATAAAATAGTTCTTTTTGGAGGAAGCACAACCGCTTGTTTTGCCTTAACACAATTAAAAACCTGGCCTGCATTACTAGAGAAAAAATTAGGTGATGCCTATTGGGTAGGAAATTTTGGAAGACCTGGAAATAGTAGCAACCATCATATTTTACAATTTGAACACATTCTCAAAAAAGAAGAATTAAGTGATGTAAAAACCGTGGTCATCATGCAAGGTGTTAATGATTTTGTTGGCTATTTAATCTCATCAGAGCAATATCTAAACACTCCACAGCAAAAACTAAAACGCATTGCTTTTCAACATGTTCCAGATGGTGATATCCCGTTTTACAAAAAATTAACGTTGTATAAGTTGGCGAGAAGAGCAAAACAAAATATCATTTTTCATTTCAAACATAAAGACTATTTGACAAAAGTGGTGCAAGACATCAAAACTTTAAAAAAGCAAGCCAAAATAGTTGATGAATTACCAGATTTAACAGAAGGTTTGAATCATTATAAAAAAAATACTGAATACCTCATAAAACTTGCTGATGAAAAAAAAATCAATCTGGTTTTTGTGACACAAGCAACGATGTGGAAGCCTGATTTAGACAAGAAGTACGAAGACTTAATGACTACAAGTGGCTTTGCTAATAATGAAGCGTTCTATAGCACCAAGGCTTTTTATCAAGGAATGGAAGCTTTCAATGCACTGTTAAAAGAAGTGTGCAATAAACATCATGTTTCTTATATAGACTTGCAGCTCCCAAAAACTACCGCATCATTTTATGATGATTTTCATTTTAACGAATCTGGAGCTCAACTCGCATCAGATCAAATAGCTCGTGATTTAAAAAAAGTTTTGAATAACTAATTTCAAGATAGAAAGCGTTTTTAAAATATAGTATAACTAAGCTAATTGTTGTTTCTTAAAGAAGGTATCTACAATTTTCTTTTCAATAGGAACATTGAAATATTTGTATTTACAACGCCATCTTGCTAATAATTGCAACGGTTTATAAATGACTTTCTGGTTAGAATATCCTAATCTCATATAAAATTTAAACTTTTCAAAGAAATCATATTTTTCATCACTTACCCATGGTCCTACTGATCCTACAAAATCAAAATCTGCCCACTCCTGAATGGTTTGAGGGAGCAAATACCCTTTTTTTACAACATCATCAGTAATTTTAGTACCTGGATAAGGTTTAAAATAAAATATTGGTGTTTGGAAATTAGGATGCATACTATTTAATTGATGCGCTACTTTAACAGTTTCTACTATGCTCTTATCCGATTCTTCAGGAAAACCAACAATAAAAGGAAATTGAACTGCAATACCTAAATCCCTACATCGCTCAGCACACATAAATACTTGCTCTAGCTTTATGTCCTTTTTTAACCAATCCATCATTTCTTGCGAACCAGACTCTACACCAATTAGTAAACGACGTAACCCAGAATCTTTACAAACCTTAAAGTCTTCTAAAGTTAATCTAGAGCCTTGATCTGCACGCATAGTTGCAGCCCAGGTAAACTTGAGTTTCTTTTTAATAATTAATTGAGAGATTTCAATAACTCTATCTCTGTAGGTAAAGTAGGTTTCATCTTGTAGGTTTACATCTGTAAATTTATATTTATTGTAAAGTTCCTCCAATTTGTTTACCATTATTTCGGGAGAAATAGCTGTCCATTTTCTATTGTAAACGAATGGATCTGCACAGAAACTACATCTAAAAAAGCAACCTGTAGATGATATATAATCAAGTTGTCGTCGTCCCTTTTTTTCAAAATATTTTTCTACATCAATTAAGTCATAATTAACTTCAGCAAAGGCATCCATTTTAACAATGGTTCTTGGTGGGTTTTTTATTATATCACCTGTATTATTTCTATAGCAAATACCTTTTACCTTAGATAAATCTTTGTCCGATTCAAAGGTTTCAACAAGTTCCTTGAAAGTATCTTCTCCTTGCCCCTGAACTGTAACATCTATACACAATTCATCTTTTAATGTTTGTTCTGGAAATAAAGAGGTATGCCAACCTCCCCAAATAATTGGAATATCTTGTCTTAGGTTTCTAACCCCCTGTGTTATATCTAAGGCGTTTCTTATTGGTCTACCAGTTAACGAGGTTACACCAAAACAAAGCGCTTCATTAATATGTTCTTTAATTACTTCTATTGGATCTTCTTCAATACGACCATCAACAATAATGACTTCATATTTTTTTTGATCTAAAATAGAACCAATGGCTAACAAAGCTAATGGCATGTCATAAAAAACAGCTACTGGATTATATAAAAGAATTTTTTGCCTTTTCAAATTTGGTGTTTTTTAGCTAATATAGTTACTATTTAAAAATTTCAAACGAAACAAGCTCCTTTTTGTGTAAAAAATACTGAACAGAAACCCTCAACACACCAAAGCCATAAGTCATACTGCGTTTAAAATTAATAGAAGAGCTTTCACTAGAATAGGTGGTCGGACAAGTAATTTCAGCAATTTCAAAACCTTTATTAAAGATTTGACATAACATCTCATTATCAAATATAAAATCATTTGAATTAGACTCTAAATTCAATGAATTGAATACTTCTGCTGAAAAGGCCCTAAAGCCTGAATGGTATTCAGATAATTTTTGACCGATTAAAATGTTTTGGAATAGGGTTAAAAAACGATTCGCAATATATTTATAGAGTGGCATTCCTCCTCGCAACGCACCTTTCCCTAAAATTCTTGATCCCATGACAACTGGATACACGTCATTTGCAATCAAATATGCCATGGAGTGAATCAATTTTGGCGTGTACTGGTAATCGGGATGTAACATAACAATTATATCACCTCCAAGAGACAGCGCCTTCTTGTAACAGCTTTTCTGATTAGCGCCATACCCTTTGTTTTCATCATGCATCAAAACATGCTTAATCCCTAATGCTTTTGCGACTTGAAGCGTCTCATCGGTACTATTATCATCCACTAAAACAACTTCATCGACAATGTCAAACGGAATTTCTTCGTAGGTTTTTTGTAGTGTCTCCGAAGCATTATACGCAGGAAGTACAACGATAACTTTTTTAGTGTTAATCATGATTTTTGGCTAATTGCGCTTAAAACGCAAAAAATGACATGTTTTTTTTACGATGGTCAATTTAACAACTATATTTATATAAGCAAAACAAAAGCATCATTGAAGTTACAAAAATTCAACAGCTCTTTTTACAGAACTTTAACGCTATTTAGCATTCCGCTTCTCATTATTTTTTTCTTGAGAATTTTTGGATTTGATGGTTTATATGGGCAAGATTCGTATGAATATTTACGCTATACAAATGCCATTCAAGATTATATAGGAGGTGGCGCACATCCCGGACATTATTTTTGGCCTGTATTATATCCAACGCTGGGAAGTGTCTTTGGTTTTATTTTTGGAAGCGCTTTTGCTTTACAATTAATAAGCGGCTTGAGTCTTTCCATAGCCTGTGTTTATATTTTAAAAACCATTCGGCTTCTTTATCCAGATTCTAAATTTAAATTTTTCTATGTGTTAATTTTTGGCACTTTTAGTCCTTTTCTATTAAAAATGGGCTTGATTGTAATGTCTGATGCCTTGGCCTTAGTTTTTATAGTGTTATCGTTTTATTTCTTTTTTAAATCCTACTATCAAAAAACAAGTTTAACGCTCGTTTTCGTCTTTGCTACATGTGCTTTAATGGCCAGATATGCAGCGCTCTTTATTACCTTTCCTATTATAGCATATGCCTTGTATTTGGTTTTCAAACGAAGGAAAATAAACCAATTTGTGATTGCAATTCTATTGAGTATAACTACCTCAATTCCTTTTATAATTTTTCAATGGGACGCATTATTTGAAGCGTCTTCTAATTACTTTCTAAAAGTTTGGTCAGTTATGAATTATTTTAAATCAAATTATATAACTGAAGATGGAACACAAGGTTATCTGTTTCCAAATTTAATCTATGCTTTTTATTTGTTTTTTCACCCTGGATTTATCTTTATTGGAAGTGTTTTAAGCCTCATGACCTTAAAAGATTATAAATCGCTCTTTACTTTTCATCAAAAAATGCTGATGATTTGCAGTGCCTTGTATATTTTCTTCTTGGCAGGAATTCCATTTCAAAACCCGCGAATTCTCGCTCTATTATTTCCATTGGTATTGATTTTATTATTTCCGGCTTTTAAAAAACTAATGACTATCACATGGATTAACCATTTTTTTATTCCAATAGCAATTGTTTGCATAGGATTACAACTCGCTTTTTTCACAATGACTTTCCATCATATATTTTCACGTACGATGATTGAAAAAGAAATTGCAACCATGATTGAACCCTATCAAGGCAAAACTTTGTATAGTTTTGATGTTGACTTGGCACTCCAAGGTCGCGGTTTAGATTTTGAGTATAAAAACATGTATAGGGAACGTTACCAAAATTTTAATAAAAACGATTTTATTTTGTTTGATCCGTCTCGCTATAAAGTACAATGGAAGGATAAAAACCCAATGTTAAACTGGGAATTCATTGAAAAAAATTATGAATTAAAAGTATTGAAAACGCATCCTGAAGGATGGATATTATATCAAATTCAATAGGTATGATTTGGATCAGGATCAAATACCGCTTAGGTTTATTATACAAAATTAGCTTATTCAAGCTTGGCTTTGGGCGGTTGCTATTAAAGAATCGCTATGGCGAACGTATATTGTTGTTTCATGGGATTGATAAAACTGGCGAAACGCGCTATAACAGTCGTTTTATCTCTAAAACTTTCTTTGAGGAATTTATCAAATATATCACGACACATTACAATGTTATTTCGTTAGATGATTTCTATAAGAAAAAATTCAAAAAAAATATATTAAATGTCGCACTTACGTTTGACGATGGCTATTTAAATAATTATGTCTACGCCATCCCTATTTTAGAAAAATATAATGTTCATGCATCCTTTTATATTACAACAGTTCATGAAAAAACACCCTATTTATGGCCGGATTTTCTAGATTTAGTCTCATTTCATACAGAGAAAGAACAAGTTGTTTTTGAAAGAAATCTGTATCAAAAAAGTATAAAAAATGAGTTTATTTGGAATGGTGTTTCTCTAAAAAATGCTGCTAAAGTATTACCTTACGATGTGTTAAAATTGATTTATACTGTTTTTAAAAGCGACTGGAATGCCTTACCACCAGAAGACTACAAAGAGTATTGGAAACTTATGACAGAAGAACAAATCATGGAAATTGCAAAGAATCCATTATTTACCATTGGCGCGCATGGCGAAACACACGTAAGCCTAATAGATATTCCTTTCGAAGAAGCAAAACGCGAAGTTTTAGCCAGCAAACAAAAACTCGAAACAATTTGCAAACAACCAATTACTGAATTTGCATTCCCGTTTGGTTTTTATAATAAAGAAATTGCTGAGTATTGTAAGGAAATTGGTTTTGAACGCTTACTATTAGTGGACTATAACACAAAAGAAGATACCAAAAATGAAGCTTGGAAAAATCGGTTTGTAATGAATCCATACATTTCTTTGGAACAGCAATTAGCATATTTATTAAAAGGCTCCTACTTCTAACGCATGCTTTACAAAAACACATATCGTTTAAAGAAACTTGAAGACCTTGATTTTCCTGCATTACGAGAATTACTGTGGAAAGTATTTTATAAAAGGAGTTCAATTTTAGAGTTGAAAAACAAATATGATGCTTCCCATGTTGCATTGAAATGTGTTAGCACAATAGCATACAAAAATGAAATTCCAGTAGCATTCTATGGTGCAGTTTTACAAAGATTTAAAAAAAACGAACAAGAAATCATCGTCGCACAGGCTTGTGATTCTGCAACGTTAGAGGGTCATCAAGGAAAAGGGTTACATTTTCAGTTGGCAAAACTTTCTTATGAAGTAATGCGAAAGCAAAACGTATCACTCGTGTATGCATTTTTGAATGAAAATTCGTTTTATAGCAATCAAAAACTAGGCTGGCATTCACATTTAAATATGGAACGATTTCATATAAAAACACGTGCAATTCCGATCGCAAAACTGATAAATAAACTTGAATGGAATGGTTCATATTCGTTCTTTTTCAATAAAAAAATATCCCACGACGCTATTCAAAAGCTAAAAAAAGAAAACAATAATAAATTTAGACAAGTACTCGACGATAAATTTATTATCTACAAAAATAGCTTAAAAAACCATTACTGTATTGAGCTGGAAAATTGTGTGTTCTGGGTGAAAATTGAAGCAATAATGCACGTCGGACTTTCACATGCGCCATCTAAAGTTGCATTACAAAAAGCGATTAAAAAACTAAAGCAAAAAGCATTTTTACTAGGCATTACCGAAATTCTATTTCAAGTTGATCCAAAATCGCTGATAGCCTCACAACTACAAAACCTTGTCGTAGCAAAAGAATCATGGTTGATTGGCTATTTCAATTTTGATCCAGAAATTGATTTAAAACACTTTATATTTACCTACGGAGATTTAGATACCTTTTAAATATGCATATTCAGCTCAAAAACCACAGTTTCCAAATTGATCCAGGACAAAATAAGCACTTTTGGAAACATATAAATTCTACAGATTGGGAACCGCATTCATTTGTTATTTTTGATTATTTCATAAATGAAAAATCAGTAGTTCTAGACGTTGGTTCTTGGAGTGGTGTATTAACGCTCTATGCTGCAAAAACGGCCAAAGAGGTACATGCCCTAGACCCAGATCCTGTATGTTTTAGCGAATTGGAAACAAATGTTGCCTTGAATCTAGATATTTCTGGAAAAATTAAAACGCATCAAACAGCTATTTCAGATAAAAAAGAGACGCTGTACTTGTCGGCCAGAGAAGCCTATGGGCAATCGTCTAGTAGTATTTTAAATCGAAAACGAGACAAAGAACATTCGTTTGAACTCGAAACGATTTCATTGTTTGATTTTTTAGAAAAAGAGCACATTCAACAGGTCAATTTTATCAAAATGGATGTGGAAGGTGCCGAGTTTAAAATTTTACCAACCTTTGGCAAAGCTTTAAAGAAAATAAACTATCCAACGTTGTATGTGTCTTTTCATTATAGCTTTTTAAATGAAAATTTTTATTACAGACATGTCCCTTTTGGTTTTTTAAACAAAGTATTTATCCGACTAGAACATACCTTTGGCTTTACATTGTTTAAGAATCGAATGCGAAAGGAGATCGCAAATTTGTATAACGATTTAAAAGCATATATGTACATTTATAAAACGAACGGAACTGAGATTTCATTTAAAGAATTAAAGCACAAGCCGGAATTGATAAAGAATACAGATTTGGTGTTTACCAATACAAAGTGGAACCCTAAAAAAGAATAGCAAAATGTTTTGCGAAAGCATTTCAGAAACTAAACTAGTTATTTTCAATAAGTATCTATTTTTAATCTCAATGATGCATAATGCAATATTATGGAAAACAAAAGTCAACATATTGTTTTTTTAACACCTGGTTTTGCAAAGTCTGAAGAAGATTCAACCAATATTCCAGCCTTGCAAGTATTCTTGAAATCGTTACGAAAGGCTTTACCTGAGGCTAAACTAACACTACTTACTTTTCAGTTTCCACATACGAAAAAAGAATATTATTGGCATGACATTAGAATCATTCCGCTCAATGGACAAAGCAAAAAATTGAAGAAATTTTGGGTATGGAAAAGCGTGTTGAAAACACTAAAAAAAATTCATCAAAAAGAAAAAATTGAAACGATTCACAGCTTTTGGATTGGCGAATGTTCCAGTATTGGAGAGCGATTTGCTAAAAAACATAAAATTAATCATGTTGTTACAGTGATGGGGCAGGATGCAACAGTTGTAAATTTTCATGCAAAACGTTTGTTAAATTCTAATGTAAAAATAGTCACGCTTTCGCGAAATCATCAAGCAGCATTATCAAAAACCTACAACTTAGATTCTACTATTATTCCATGGCATCTGGATATTGACTTATTTCCAGAAATTCAAGAAAAGACGATTGACATTTTAGGTGTTGGCTCATTAAACACCATCAAGAATTATTCAGATTTTATAGAAATTATTTCAACAATTTCTAAAACGCATAAAGACCTAAACGTTGGTATCGTTGGTGATGGTGCTTTGCAAAATGACGTAGAACTAAAGATTCAAAATTTAGGCCTGACAAATACAATAACACTACTAGGTAAACTAGCAAGAACAGAAGTTTTAGAGAAAATGGCGCGATCGAATATTCTATTACACACAAGTCATTACGAATCGTTTGGCTATGTGTTTTTAGAAGCTTTATATTCTGGAATGCAACTGGCTACGTATAACGTAGGACTGGCAAAAGCATCTCAACATTGGAATATTTGTGAAAATAAAGTGCAACTAATTGAAACTTTAAAAAAATTACTGGCAATACCAATACAAACTAAAGACCGAATTCTATTAGGGTCTGAAACAGCTACTATAAACGCTTATCTTAATTTGTACCATGCGTAGATTAAAACTAATAGGAGTAAATACCATTCAAGGATTTGCTAACCCTGCATTTAATTTTTTAATCGTGGTTTTTGGTATTAAGACCTTTGGAAAAACGGATTGGGCTAGTTTGATTAATGTGATGCTATGGGTATTCTTAGTAACATTTATCCTTGGTTGGGGAAACAGAGATCACCTATTACGAAAGTACAGTGAGGAGCCAGGAAAAATGTATCATGCTTTTTTTAGTAATTTTTTGTCAAGAAGCTTACTTTTACCTTTCTCATTATTATTTTTTCTGTTTTTTCCTGTTACAATTGCTTTTTGGGCGATGTTATTGGTTATACTTACATTTACCTATGCTTCATTAAGCACGTTGGTCATTTATCATCAAAAATTTAGTGCACAATTATTGGCAGAAATTGTAGCATTTACAATTATTTTTGGGTGTATTTTTTATTTCAAATCCTTTAACTTAGAAACGTTTTTAAAAGTATATACCACAGCAATTGCCACAAAGCTAATAGTATTAAGCGCCCAAATGAACTTTTGGGAAGAATCCTTTTCTGCTAAAATTTCCATCCAGGAATTCAGAGCTGGCTCTCCTTTTTTTATTCTTGGACTCAGTGGCTGGTTGATGTCCAAAGTAGATATTTATATGGTAGATTTCTACCTAGAAAAATCACAATTAGCCGAGTATCAATTGTTGATTACTGCTTTTTTAATGCTGCAAGCTTTAGCTGCTTATATTACTATTCCATTTACTAAACATGTCTATCGTTTATCGGATGAAATTTTGCAAAAGATTAAATATAAATTATACTACATAGCACTTCCATTAACCATTTTAGGTGGATTCTCTATATGGTTGATTATGGAATATTTTGTAAAACTAGACCTATCCTACGTGTATTATTTGGTTGGCGCTCTCTTCGCCTTACCTTGCTATTTCTATACCTTAAACATTATAGAACTCATGAAAAACCATAGAGAACGTAGTATAATCTATATTAGTATCGCTGGTTTTTTTGTAAATATTACTTTAATATTCTTATTAATAGAAACCTATGAAATTTTTGGTGTGTTAATTAGCGTCTGCATCACACAATGGATAGTGCTCATCGCATACAAGGTTTATAGGAAGTTTGCACGAAAAATGATTTTGAATTCTAGGTAAAATAATGACTTTAAAATATCTGTTATTATTTATTTAAGAAATTACCTAGGAAAATTATTTCTTCTTTTGAAAGAAATTCAACACTTTACTCACAAAATCGTCATTAATCCCCAAATTTCCTTTAAGCCAAGTGTAGATCGCAATCATTTTTTTATCAACCCATATAAAAACGGCTTTAAAACCATCGTTCGGACGTGCACGGTAATTGGTAGCTCTCCGTTTGAATGACCCTTTTTTTTCTTTTGTAAAATAATACAAGGCAATCGATTTTCGAGTAATACCCGCTGGACATTGTATGGGATCTGGAAAGCCATGATACGAATCCTCATCCGTATTAAATACAACAATTCTATTAAAAACAGGCTCAATCTTTACTGCACATTTAGACATGTCTTTTTCCCAAAGTTCCAAAGCACCTCCATATGAAGTGGGCCAATCTTTGTTTAAATAAACTAACAAATTTACACGACGTTTCCATGTTTTTTTATGCGGGTGCACGGTAAAATCTGCATGAATATTCAAATAACCACCCCGTTCACTTTGATGAATCCCACCTCCTTCAATCGTTTTATCAGCCAATAAATTAGGAATTCCTGTTAGGTTTTCTAGATGCCTAATAAATTGGGGTGAGTTTAATTCCTTAATTATTCCGTCACGAATAAACGCAGGAATCAACTCTAGTTTATTGAGTCCATGTTTTTTTTCGTTGACATGTACATAATGAATCCAACCCGCATCTTCAATCTTAGGAAAAACGTCCAACGCTTTTTCTGCGGCTTCTATTTCTAAAAAATTATCAAGAACCAGATGTGGATAGGGCAACGCTTTTTGATAATTTTTAGTATCCGTTTCTAAGGTTATATTCCATTTAGAATAATCAAAAATCATAGGGCAGTTTCCTTAATATTTAGGATCTAAATGTAAGAAAATATAGGATTCGTTTTACGTAATGTTGAATCCTTCTAGAATTTTTATCTTTTACAAAATACAAGTGTCTGCTTTTTTTGATTGTAAGATTTTTGTAGTTCCTTTGTTCCAAATCCTTCTTATGAAATACCTGCGGTTGTTATTGACTAATTTTTTAGTTTTATCTGGACTTTTGCTAATTATGAGTATCATAGCTTATTTTGTGGAAGCCAACCGAATAAAAACTTTTTTCACATTTATCGGGACCAAACAAGCCGAATTTATGCAACCAGATTCTACAGCGATGTTCGTTCATAAATATAATGTAAGGATTCATGAAAATTGGGGAACGCCAGAACAACGGATAACGACAGAAAAAAGGACGAATAATCTTGGTTTTAAGGAAGACACTGATGTCTTCTCTAAAAAAGAAAATGAATATAGGATATTAGTCACGGGAGATTCTCATACAGATGGCATCGTAAGATATAATTCAGAGTCATTCATCAATGTTTGGGAAGAAAAATTAAACACGCGAGATACAACTATATTTTATAATTGTTTAAATGGTGGCGTGGGTTATTACACTTTTCGTAATTACTATGGTTTTTTGAAGAAGCATAAAGATTTACATCCTGATATTTATCTTATCAATGTATTTACAGGAAATGACTTTCGGGAAGCTACTGTTTTTGAAGACGATCGCACTAGTATTCCTAATGTATACAGAAGTGTTTGGATGCGTTTACAAAGAAAATTTCATTCTCAAGCGCAGAAAAAGGTGCCTCGTAACCAAGGATTAGATCAATTACATTTCTTTAAATATTTCCCAAGAGAGAAAGCGCGCTCTTTGCAACTGGCACAATACTATCTTTTAAAAATTAAAGCCTTGTGTACACATGAAAACATCCGATTGATTGTCACTTTATTGCCTTCAAAATTAGATGTAAATCCTGCATTTAGAAATGAAATGCAGCAATTATTCAATTTAGGCTCGGAAACAATGGCCATCAATGAACAACTTTCTAAAACCTTAGAAAATTGGTTAGCCAAACAAAATATTGAATACATCAATTTAAAACCAGCTTTACAAAAGTCAAGTGAAAAACTATATCTTGATCAAGATTTACATATCAATGCCAATGCACACCGTATTATTGGCGAACTATTATATGAAGAAATATCACCGTTAACTCACGTAAAATAATTCTTTTTTACAAAGGCTTAAGCGTAAGTGAAAAACTCATCATTCCAGAGTTAAATAGGTCCTAAAAAAGGAAAACAAGAAAAATTTATTTCACAACTTTCTTGGCTAAGCCTTCATTGAACATTAAATACATTTCGCCTTTACCAGGTAACCAACGTGAATATTCATAAGCTTTAATAACTTGATCTACTTTGTTAGGTTTGAAAACTAAACTATAAATAGGTGTTACATTTTCCCACCATTTTTCTTGTTCTTCAGAAAAGTGATAGGTTGTAACAAATTCGACACCTCCATTGATATGATTTTCTGAAATTCCAGAAGCCATAAGTTCATTCAGCGCGTCCCAACGTACCCGATTCCAAGATAAATAATCATGTGTCGCACAAACAGAGAACCAAGTAAGGGCACCTAAAAAAGCAAATGCCACATATTGATACCTTTGTTTTGGGATTTTATTAGAATTCGCAGCTAGAAAAACAATGGCAATGGGAAATAACGGTAGCAAATAGCGATCGTACACACCTACCAACAAAAATGGTGTTAGGTACACGGTAAAAAACACAAACGACAATAATACGATTGGAGAAACTACTGTTTTATTAAATACAGAAACCACCATGACTCTGATGTGAAAAAGGAGTGCTACACTTGAAAACACCCCAATTGCAGTCACGATTTGCCAAAACAATTCGGGTGCACGTGGTGCTGGACTCGTCGTAAAATTTCCAGCATGATCATAGAGTGTGGTAGGACCCACTCCAAAATCAATCCAAATATTATCTAAACTTGGTAACACTTTCCCTATTTTAATTAAAATGCCAGTAATAAGCACCGTCCAAAGAACAGCCCAAATTTTATATCCTTTAAACGTATATCGACCGATGTAAAAAATTAAAATAGGTGTCAATAAGAACCCGATATAAGCCAAGCATCGAAAAAAATAGGATAAAATTAAAATAATTAATTTTTTATCTATATTTCTAATGTTTTCAAGTAATAAATTAAACTTAGAGTTATACCGCTCTTGCAACAAATCATTGGACTCCATGAAATATGAAAAAAGCATCGCAAAAATAATGAGTGCGAACAAAGGTAAAATGGCTTTGGCCATGTTTTTAAATGTTCGTTTTTCCGTTAAGAGTACAGTAATCAACCAAACTACTGGAAAAACCCAGGCCAATTGACGAATTAAAAAGGCCCAACAACAAAAGAAAACAGCCCAAAATATAGACTGCAAATTCTCTGTGTTTATGGCTTTAGCATAAAAATAAAAACACCAAACAGTCATGCAATAGAAAGGAACATCGGTCATAAACGAAAACGACAAGGATAAAAATATTGGATTCATCATGCATAGAACCGTTCCAAATAAGTTCATCCAACGCGTCACACGAGCAAGTTTAAAGAGTTCGTAAATGCCGAGAATCGTTGCAAATCCCATCAACAGCGTTGACCAACGCAAAACCGTAAACGAAAAACCAAATAGCTTTGTAAAGAAATACCCCCAATAGACATGGCTTACCAAGGTCATTTCCCCCCAATTGTAGAGTTTTAAATACCCTTCTTCAAGAAGTGTTTTAACAGATTTCCCATAACACCAATCGTCGTTTAATGGAAAATCGCCAATCGGATTTATAATGACAATCACCAACAACCATAAGAGCAGCAAGCCGAGTTGGTCTTGGTGTTTTTTAAAAAATCTAATCATTTTTTATAGTAGCTAAAATAGGATTCAATTTGCGCCTTAGCAAAGGCATTCCCAGCTTCGCTCCAATGTCCGTCGCATGATAAAAATAAGGCTTCATATTCATCCTCGGAAAGATTTTCGGTTCGTGGTAACAAGTCTAAATAGCCTACCCCTATACTGTCACAAACAGCTTTGAGTTGTTTTCCTAACGGATTCTTACCATGTTCCCGAAAGGCTTTAATTTCCTTGAATATGGGAATGCTATAAACCATTACAGGACGATCTCCAGCGTGTTCTTTAATAGCTTCTAACGCATAGCGCATACGATTAAATTGCTTTTCGGAGTAATTAAAATAACTTGGTACTTGAGAAGCTGCTAACAACTTATCCTTAGGAATCGCTTGCACGTTTTTCATGGCGCGTACATAGCGATACATGATGTAGGAATGCGTGAAATTCTTTAATAATTTATTGATAAGATGTTGCTTTCCCGGTCGTGCTTTCGATTTTTGAATACTATCTGCATAATATACCAAAGCATAATCTGGATAGTTTCCGTCTAAAAAAGGTTGGTATCTATCACCGCCAACACGCAAATTAATTTCGTAATCGTCGTCAATAAAATCGTTTGAAGGTAAAATGCTCACCAAGACGGCTTCATGTGAATATTTTCGTGCTAGCGTTTTGTACAACATCATATATTGGGTTGGACCAAAATTCCCTGCCATTCCATAATTCAAATGTGGAATATCAGTTTCCTTTTCGAGTAAATTCGTCAAGCGATCTTCCAGTTGTACACCAATGCCTTCGGTAAAAGAATCGCCTAATGCGACCACTCTTTTCGTTTCTGCGTTTATTACGCGCTCTTGATCACGAAACCCCTGAGAATTAGACCTATACAACACATCAAAACAGTATTTTTTCTGTCGATACGTATCATTAGGCAAATGCAATGTGCCAAAATTTTCGTCTAGATCAAACCAAAAATTTTGCGTATTTTGAAAGGTATAAGTTGGCAGTTCTATCTTGATTTCAGCGATTCGAATGTAAATAGCTAACACAATTTCGAGTAGAATGAATGTAATACCAAATAGTAATATTACATGTTTGATAGGTTTTAAAATATACTTTTTGAGCAAAATGTTTCTATTAAAAATTTGATAGTTTGAAAACAAATATACAGTCTCTACAATGAGATTCTTTATTCACCTCAAAAAAAATTAGAATTTCTTGATACTTCATGTATCTTTATTGCGAATTTGACACATGAATGAGACAGTTAAAATTTAAAATTTTCGCCCTCGTATTGGGCCTTTTTCTTAGTGTTTTTCTAGGAGAAATTATTGCCAGAATCTACTTTTTTGGAGGTGCTGCATTTTCATATTCGCGAACAAATTCATTTGGTATTTTAGACAATTCTGGTCTATTAAAATATTCTGATGCTGACGAGTTAAAATATGAATTACTACCAAATTTAGACACTAAATACAAACTTGCCGATTTTCATACCAATGCGGAAGGTTTCCGCGATCGGAATCATGAAATGAATTCGAAGACTACTAAAATAGCCATTTTGGGCGATTCGTTTACTATGGGAACGGGTGTTTCGCAAGATGAAATGTATGTGACGCAAACAGAAAAAATTTTGAATGAACAAGATTCAAATACCACCTATGAAGTTTTTAATTTTGGCGTTTCTGGCTATGCGCTTACAAATTATAGATTCATTTTAGAACGAAATGTGTTAAGGTATCATCCAAATTTAGTGGTGATTGGGTTTTGCGCTTCTAACGATCATTATAAACCAGGAAAAGATTTTTCGTTGGACGATTTCACCATTAAACCTAAAAAAAATGTATTCTGGGATTGGTATTTAAAAAAAATGCTCAGTATCAAACTCAAACCAAAAGAACTATCGCCTGTTGTATACGAAACTAAACATATACAGCATATAGACGAACAGTTTCAAAACTTTAAAAATATTTTAACTAAAAACAATAGCGAGGGCATCATTTTTTATATGGATTTGGTTTATGATCCAGTTCGCGTTGAGCATATTCAAGCTTTAGCTAAAAAAAATAAATTAGGATTCGTTGATGCTTCCGGGTTTTTTCGGGATAAAAATCTATTTCAGTACATTGTGAACGAATTAGATCCGCATCCAAACGGAAAAGCGAACCAAATCTTTGCAGAAAAGCTTTCAAGTTATATTTTAGCGAATAGAAACCACATATTCAACTAACCATGAGAAATAAAATCATTATATTCAATCCAAGAAGTGCCAATGCAAAGCATCGCTTACCTAATACTATTATTCAAGTTGGCGCTGCGATTCATGGAAAATATGATTATATTTTTGTAGATGGAAATATGGAAACCGATCCATGGGAAACCATTTCAGGATATTTTGCCACAGGTGAGTACAAATATTTTTGTTTGACCGTGATGCCTGGGCCACAATTAAAGCAAGCAATTCCGTACGCCAAAAAGATAAAAGAATTGCATCCCAGTGCCATCAATATTTGGGGTGGTTATTTTGCGTCGAATCAGTATCAAGCGTGTATGAACTCTGGGTATATTGACTATATAATTAGCGGCCCCGGCGATAATACTTTCCCCAAGCTGTTAGACGTTTTAGAAGGTAAAAGTGACGAAAAGCTAATGCTTATTCGAAATCTTATTTTTAAAAATGAAGAAGGCAAAATTATCCAAACGGTAAAAGAAGCGTTACTTAACCAAGATACATTACCACCATATCCATACGAATATTTTAATACCTTTTATCCTTTGGAGAACTATTTGGCAAAGACATTTATGGGACGTAGAACGTTTGCCTATCATTCCAGTATGGGCTGTCCCTTTACCTGTTCTTTTTGTGCTGTTGTTCCCATTTATAATGCAAAATGGAAGGCAAAAGCAGCACCGACTATCTATAAAGATTTAAAATATTTTAAGGAAAAATACAATATCGACGCGGTGGAATTTCATGATAATAATTTTTTTACATCGAAAAAACGGGTGATGGAATTTTCCAAGCTTGTTATAGATGATAATATAGAATGGTGGGGCGAAGGTCGTATTGATACCATTAATAAATACTCGGACGAAGAATTGCATTTGATGCGAAAGGCTGGTTGCCGTATGATATTTCTGGGTGCAGAAACTGGAAACGACGAGGTGTTAAAGCAAATGAATAAGGGCGGGACACAGACCGGTAAAATGATTAAAAGTTTTGTAAAGCGCATGAAAGCTGTGGATATTATTCCTGAATTATCGTTTGTATTAGGTTTGCCTGGACCAAACGAAAAAAAGGTATATGAGCAAATTTTGTGGGACATTAATTTTATTCGAGAGATCAAAGTGATCAACCCAGATGCAGAGATTATTATTTATCTTTATAGTCCTGTGCCAACAGAAGGTTCTGAGTTGTACAAGCAAATTACAGAGGCCGGTTTTTCCTTTCCAGAGGAATTAGAAGAATGGATTCAACCAAGCTGGGAAAAGTTCGATTTACGAAAAAACCCACTAACGCCATGGTTAAAACCTTATATGGTAGATAAGATTCAAAATTTTGAAACCGTGTTGAATGGCTATTACCCAACAGCTTCCGATTTCCGAATTAAAGGCTATAAAAAATGGGTGCTTAAATTGGTTTCTGGTTATCGTTTTAAATATGGTTGGTACAAGTTTCCATACGAGATCAAAGTATTACATAAGATTTGGAAATACCGTCAGCCAGAAATTGAAGGTTTCTATTCAGAATAACCACTAGAAATATGCTTAAGAAATTAAAAAAAATCATATTTCCGCTTGCAAAGTTGGTGTTTAACACCTATCATTTAAGGGAACGCAACTATGTGTACGAAGATATTGAAGTTGCTATTTGTGCCGAAGTGTTTCCTCCGCATTTTACCATAAGCACTAAAATTCTACTCGATTATCTAAAACCCCTTAATCTTAAAAACAAAACCTTTTTAGAACTCGGTTGCGGCTCAGGTATTATTTCACTGTTCGCGGCCTCCAAAGGCGCAAAAGTAACTGCTTCCGACATTAATCAAATTGCGATTGATGCTTTGAAAGAAGCTTCTTTAAAGAATGAAATTGATTTACATGTCGTGTATTCTGATTTGTTTGATAATTTAGAAGAACAAACATTTGAATATATTATTATCAATCCGCCGTACTACCCAAAAGCACCAAAAAATGACAAAGAACGTGCTTGGTTTTGCGGAGAAGATTTTGAATATTTTAAAAAATTATTCGCACAACTTTTTGAACATCTAGCACTAAATACTTGGATGATTTTATCAGAAGATTGTGAGATTGAACACATCAAACAGCTCGCTTCTAAGAACGGATTGGCTTTTAAGTTAATGCTACAAAAAAGTGTTGTAAACGAGAAAAACTATATCTTCAGTATTCAAAAAGCCTAAATGATTTGCAGACAAATTCCCGGAATATATTATTAGACATTTTAAAAATCGTTGTCGCGCTATTCGTAATTGCGTTGCATTGCCGCTTTTTATCTGATAAGAACGCCATTGTGTATCAAATTTTTGGAAATGGCATTTTTAAGATTGCCATACCGCTATTCCTTTGTGTCAACGGCTTCTTTTTATTCAATGCATTTAAAAGTGACCGCATTAAAATTTGGGCAAAACGTGTTGGCATTTTATATCTCGTCTGGATGTTTATTTATAGTTATTTTTGGGTGTATTTAAATAATTTTAATCCACTAAAAATCATTCCTGTTTTACTGTTTGGTTTTAATCATTTATGGTATTTAGTGGCGCTTTTTTTTGGTGGTTTGGTATTGTATCAACTTCGTAATGCATCAAACACGGTGTTAATTACAGGTGCTCTTTTTCTATATTTAATTGGACTCACCGTTCAATATCTGGGAGTGTTTCAGGTGTTTTCTGGACAACTACTATTGAATAAACTCGTGAATTATCCACCATTACATCGCAATTTTTTATTTTACGCATTACCCTATTTAAGTATGGGCTATGTACTTAGACGCTCTAACTTTCACACTAATCTCAAAAAACAAACCGTACTCATACTACTTAGTATAAGCTTGTTATTGTTGGTCGCAGACAGTTTGATTAATTATTATTTTTTACCGCAGGATCTTATCCTGAACATGAATCTTTCCTTTTTGCTATTAGGCCCTGTATTGTTAATTACGGCGTTTACATTTAAGGTTACGTCAAATCTAAATAGCAAATTATTATCTTCGTATTCCGTCGCTATTTATTTAGTGCATCCTTTAATTATATTTCTAATTTTTAATGTCGTTACTTTGTCTGAGACCGCGTTAACTTTAGCAACAACGATATTATCTGTGATTGGAAGTTATCTCTTGATTCAGCTGAATACCAAGTTAAAATACATTTTATAAACTCTTTTATTCGTGAAAAGTAAACTCAAATTCGCTTCGATTTTATTCAGAAATTTAGTAATCGTTTTTCTTTTGATAGAAATTGGACTAGGTGTTTTTTACAGTTATCATGATGAAAGTGGTATTGACGCCAATACTGAACGCCTTATTGCTTCTGGTGCATTTGGCGATTTGGATGATACAACTGTCAAAGAAATTTACAGAGAACTTCGTCAACAAGACATGCTATGGGAACCGTATTTGCACTATCGCTTCAAACCGATGAATGGCAAACATAATACGATTTATGAAAATGGGCATAGAAAAACAGTAAATTATAGCTTGAAAGACTCTGCAACAGCCTTGAAAATATTTTGTTTTGGTGGCTCTACGATGTATAGTGCGGGCGCAAGGGATGCCCACACCATCCCATCAGAATTATCGAAATTGATACACACTTCTTTTCCCAATCAAAATGTAGAAATCACCAATTTTGGCTGTCATGGCTATACACGCGCTACGGAGAATATTCAATTACAACGTGAACTCACCAAAAATAACATCCCCGATATTGTCATTTTCTACGACGGTGTAAATGAAGTCATTTCTGCACACCAAAATAATGAAGCAGGTTTACCAACAAATGCCTATAACCGTAAGAAAGAATTTAAAATTGCACACAGTTATAAGCGACGCATAAAATTAATGATTACCTCTAGCAATTTATATAGAGCGATTACGACGCTACAACTAAAAATAGCTACCAATTCACCCTATAAGCAATTAAGTGCACGTTCAAATACATTGGCTATAGACATTGCAGGCACCTATTTGGGTTATGTGAAAATTTCAAAAAGTTTGGAAGAGACTTACAAGTTTAAAGTCTTTAATTTTTTACAACCGGTAGTTTATTCAAAAAATAATTTAACAGAAGTAGAAAAAGGTTATTTTAAAGACCATCAGTATTATGAAAACCTCTATGACTTATCCTATGAATTGATTCGGAAAGATTCGTTGATGAAAAGCGACAGCACTTTTATTGACATTAGCGATGTATTTGATACTTCTAACAAAACAATTTATTGCGACTTTTGCCATACAAGTGAATTGGGTAATGAACTGGTTGCTGCACGCATTTTCAAATATCTAAAACCAGAATTAACAACAACAGAAGATACTGTAAAGTTACTTAAAACTGAAAACCGCAGGAAAGAAGACTAATAATACATTAATCTTAATTATTATTTAATGACATTTCATTGTGTAAAAAAATGCTCAAACTAATATTTCCGTTCAAATTAATATGTGGATCATTAACAAAATACAATCTCGAATGCAATGAATCTTTTGCTTGAAAAAAGGGTAAAGGATTAAGATGATTAACATTTTTATAGGTGCTTAAATCTTTTTTCGCTTCACTAAAAAACGGATAATCTTGGTGTTGAATAGCCGTCTTATTTTGAAACATGGCACCCAGCGTTTTCATGTTTTCAAAATAATAATCGCTCACTTGTGCTGCATGAGGAATCCATAAGATATAGACTGTAACATCTTCAGGAACAGCATCTAAAAACGTTTTCATATGGCCTATCCAAGAGAAATAACGCTTTTTAAAATCGCCTTTTAATAGCAATGTATCGTCTAAATAATAACAATCACTTTTTAGAAAACGTTTGGTTCGAATGTCGTAAAAATCGGTATCAAATTCTTTCTTTAACATTCCTGGAAGCCTAATTTCTTTCTTAACATTAAGAATGGCTAGGCGTTGATTTAAATAGCCTAAACTTAAAAAATGGTCTGAAGCTTCCCAATATAAATTTCTGGCAATGGAAAATTCCTCTAAATTCCATAAATGATTAACGTCAATCAAATCATTTCCAACATATACTTGATATAAAATGGCTTTGGGATGGTGCTTTTTTATTTTTTTTTGAGCGAATGTATTTACTTGTCTAATACCAAAACCAGGAACACTAAAATTTACAACCGAAAAATCTAGTGCGCTTTTTCGCAGCATATCCACATAGTTAATCTCTTTTGATGTTGCTGAAAACGAATCACCAAACACCATAAGATCTATAGCCGTATCCTCAAGCTCTTCACTCGTGTTTAAGCCCTGGCTTTGAACATTATAGAAATCTATTATATTAAGTCTGTAGCAAATTTCAAATAGAAATAACGTCACAAAAGCGATAATTACAATCTTAAAAAGCAATTTGCAGATTTTATTCAAAAAAAGCATTTAACTTAATTAAAAGAGTGTATACACAAATGGCGCAATAACAGAGTTCTCAGCAAAAAGAACCAATACCGTTAAAAGAACTAAAACGATGATAATTGGGATTAACCAAAACTTTTTTTGTTCTATTAAAAAAGCACCTAACTGCTTTAATGTTTCGTACTTACTCATAATTAACTTAATTTTTTGTAATCTATTTTTCTAGTCACCATTTTCCATTCGGCTTGATACGTTTTTTCTCTTCTAAAACATCTTATCATAAGAGCAATAGGTGAAAAAAGCATAAAGTAAACAACAGCCATAACTAAGAAACTCGTGATAATACCAAGAAATTCACCAATTAACAACCATAAAAACAAAAAGGGTAAGAAAATGCGCCGTATAGTAAAAGTAAACAGTAAAATTAAAACGAGACCACTAGTAATAAAAATTTGAGTTTGATTTAATAGAAAACCATTTTTATAAATTGACAATCCTAAAGCAATAAAAAGTACCGTGGACAACAAATAGCCAAACTCCTTTTGTTTATTTGAGAACCTACTGGTTATTAGCGTCTTTATTAAAGTAGTTTTAATCCAACTCATAGCTTTGATTTACAATTAATCGCTCATCTACCTTCACATTATCTGATTTTGTTAAAACAAAATTCCCTAAAACCAATAGATCCATTTTTGTGTGAAAGAAACATCTTAAACCATCTAATGGTGATTCAACAATAGGTTCTCCCCTTACATTAAACGACGTATTAATTAAAACAGGACAACCTGTTTTTGATTTAAAGTTAGTGATTAATTCATGTAACAGCACATTTTCTTCTCTGTTTAGAGTCTGAACTCTTGCCGTATTATCTTCATGAATACACGATGGAATTTCATTTTTTTTATCACTCTTAACGGTAAACAACATGTATTTTGAAAGAATCTCTTTCATATCAAACCAATCGTTACAATCTTCTTCAAGTACAATAGGAGCGAATGGTCTAAAACCCTCTCTAAATTTAATATTTAAATTAACATGTTTCTTCATGTCTTCAAATAAAGGACTCGCCAATATGCTTCTATGTCCTAAAGCTCTTGGACCAAATTCCATTTCATCTTGAAACCAGCCTACAATTTGTTTTTGTTGTAAAGCAGAAGCAACGGTGTCACAAAGCATAACAGTATCTAATTTCACATAAGTTAGATTATAGGAAATCAAACACTTTTCTATAGCTTCATTGTTGTATGAAGACCCTAAGTAGGCTTGATCAATTAAAGAATTTTTTAAATAAACTCGCTCTTTTTTTAAATAATGATTCCAGCCAATGTATGCTGCTCCTACAGAACACCCCGAATCACCAGAGGCTGGCTGAACCCAAATATTCTCGAATATACCTTTCCCTAAAAGTGACCCGTTTGCCTTACAGTTTAAGGCAACACCACCAGAAAGACATAGGTTATTTAAGCCTGTTAATGCTTTAGCGTGCGTTAATATTGTGCAAATAATATCTTCAATAACTGCTTGAATTGAAGAAGCAATGTCACAATAAAAATCTTCCATTTTATCATCTAAATCCCTTTGTTTTCTTCCAAAAAGTTTACAAAATTTTGAGTTTATTGTAGATGTTCCTTTTTCAAAAGAGAAATAAGTTAAATCCAAATGAACTAAACCCGAGTCATCATAAGTAACAATTTTCTCTAATATGAGTTGCTTATAAATAGGCTTTCCGTAAGGGGCTAATCCCATTAATTTATACTCACCCGAATTAACTTTAAAACCACAATATTGAGTAAATGCCGAGTACAGTAGTCCTATTGAGTGCGGGTAATGTTGTTCCTTTATAATGTCTATTCTATTATCTTTTCCAATTGAAATAGACGTACACGCTTTTTCTCCTACGCCATCAATAGTTATAATTACAGCTTCTTCAAACGGAGAGGTAAAAAAACTCCCGGCTGCATGAGCTTCATGGTGTTCACTATAAATGATCTCTCCATTATAATTTAACTCTTCTTTTATAATACTTGATACCCAGAGCTTGCTTTTTAACCAAGACATTAATGTGCTTCTAAATAGACTAAAGGTAAATGGTGCTTGATTTAATAGTGTGTTTATAATGCGGTCAAACTTAATAAATGGTTTTTCATAAAATACAATCAAATCAATATCTGAGATTGAAAGATTATTAGCCTCTAAGCAAAACGCTATAGTTTTAATAGGAAAAGACTTATCGTGCTTAATTCTAGAAAACCGTTCTTCTTGTGCCGCAGAAAGTAATTTACCGTTCTGTATTAAACAGGCTGCGGCATCATGATAAAAACAAGAAATTCCAATAATATTCATAGAAAAGGATCAATAATAAGCGAATATAAAATAAGTAAATTACAAATTGACAACTGATTTATAAATATAAGCTATTAGCGTCTTTTCTTTTTACTTTTAAAAGTAGCCTTATCTTTTCTTCTATTAAAAGGAATAGCATCATCGTACGTATTCTTCGTGTCACCTTTAGGCTTATTTTTACGCCACTTTTCGGTTTTTTCTGGAAGCAGCACTTTTAAAAGATCTTCACGCCCTAATTTATTTAAGGTTTTTTTAATCCACTCTTTATTCTCCTCTTTATACCAGAAGAAAAAACGGTGTTGTTCGTCTTTTTCCTTTCGGGTGATAGGCGTATTTACTTTTTTAAGGGTATACGGATGGTAACCACTATAATAAATTACAGTTGCCACCGTCATTGGTGTTGGTGTAAAGCCCTGCACTTGCTCCAACTGGAAACCCATATCTTTAGTTTCAGCGGCTAAATTTGCCATGTCTTCCACCTCACATGCTGGGTGATTAGATATAAAGTAGGGTATTAATTGAAGCTTTAAATTTTTCGCTATATTAATTTTATCAAACCGTTCTTTAAACTTATGGAAATAGGTAAACGAAGGCTTGCGCATGAGTTTTAAAACGGGATCACTGGTATGTTCTGGCGCTACTTTAAGTCGGCCAGACACATGCTTCGTCATCACTTCTTCCGTATAATCGTCTAACTCTTTAGGGTCTGCATTTTTATTAAATTCTGGCACTAACATATCGTGACGAATACCACTACCAATAAAAGATTTTTTTACTTTTGGGTGACTGTCAACGGCCCGGTACAAATCGGTTAAAGGTTTATGTGAGGTATCTAAATTACTACAGATTACCGGTGAAATACAACTTGGCGCAACACACTTATCGCATATAGATTGTACTTTTCCTTTCATTTTATACATGTTGGCACTCGGGCCACCAATATCTGACAAATAGCCTTTAAAATCAGGCATATTTGCAACAGTATCGACTTCACGCAATATAGATTCTTGACTACGAGAGGCAATAAATTTACCTTGATGTGCAGATATGGTACAAAAACTACAGCCTCCAAAACACCCACGATGGATATTTATAGAAAACTTAATCATTTCATAAGCAGGAATTGGACCACGCTTATTATATTTTGGGTGTGGTAGTCTTGTATAAGGCAACTCGAAAGACGCATCAATTTCGTCTTCGGTCATGGTTGGATACGGCGGATTTATCATTAGCGTTTTATCGCCAACTTTCTGAAAAATACGTCTTGCGGCTAACTTATTAGATTCTTGTTCAATGACCTTAAAGTTAGAAGCATATTTTTTCTTATCCTTTAAACAGACTTCATGCGAAGCGATTTCAACATCTTCCCAATTACTATTTTTAGGTATTTTTGCATCGCTGTTTACTAAAACGGCAGTTTGTTTAACAGTGGTTATACTAGAAAAAGGCACGCCTTTTTGCAATAAACGTACGACTTCACGCAAGGGTTGTTCTCCCATCCCATAAACCAACATATCGGCTTTAGAACTTTCTAAAATGGTAGGCATCAACCTATCACTCCAATAATCGTAATGGGTAACACGACGCAATGAGGCTTCAATACCACCAATTAAAATTGGCGTATCTGGCCACTTTTCTTTTAAAATATTTGAGTAAACAGTTGTTGCGTAATCTGGTCTAAATCCAATGTCTCCATTTGGCGTATACGCATCTTTATCTCTTCTTTTTTTATTCGCATTATAATTGCTAAGCATGGGATCCATGCAACCCCCTGTAACTCCAAAAAATAATTTTGGATTACCCATTTTAACAAAATCCTGAAGATTATCATTCACATTGGGTTGCGGCACAATAGCGACGCGTAACCCATAACTTTCTAATATCCGCCCAATAACGGCAGGACCAAAAGAAGGATGATCCACATAAGCATCACCACTAAAAAGGATGACGTCCAGTGCTTCCCAACCTCGTATTTTAACCTCTTTATTAGTGGTAGGCAACCAACTTGATAATTTTAATTCTTCCATAACGCCGCAAAAATAGTCAAAAAAAGACTCCTAAGCATTATTATTAAAGGCTTTAGCATATATTTTAACAACTAAGAACACTACTTTTTACCTATTAGTGCCATTCCCTTTATAACTGTAAATTAAGATCAAGAGGGTATCAAAAGCACTTCTGTTTACTTATCTTGCTGCGTAATGAACAAAATATAAGCCTTATAAACACTTGATTTTTCAATTTCAGGCGTCATTAACAATCGTTAAAAACATATCAACAAAGTTATCAAATAAAATACCGCATACTATTTGGTAATCAAGAAGATTGTCGTAAATTTGCAAACTCTTTTTGAGAGAGGAATGTTTAATCAACCTGTACTACACAGGTTAAAAATTTATTTAATAACGTGGATACATTAAGCTACAAAACCATTTCGGCTAATAAAGCTACTGTTGATAAGCAGTGGGTTTTAATAGATGCTGATGGTCAAACATTAGGGCGTATGTGCACTCAAGTTGCAAAACTTTTAAGAGGAAAGCACAAGCCAAGCTTCACACCACATGTTGATTGTGGAGATAACGTCATTGTTATCAATTCAGAAAAAATCAACTTATCAGGAAACAAGTGGAACGACAAAACGTACATTCGTCACACAGGTTACCCAGGTGGTCAAAGAAGTCTAACTGCTACTGAATTGTTCGGAAAAGATCCGTCAAGATTAGTAGAGAAATCTGTAAAAGGCATGTTACCTAAGAACAAATTAGGCGCAGCTCTTTTTAGAAATTTAACTGTTGTTACAGGTACTAAGCACGCTCACGAAGCTCAAAAGCCTAAAACAATTAACTTAAACGAATTTAAGTAATGGAAGTATTACATAAAATTGGTCGTCGTAAAACGGCTGTTGCTCGTGTTTACCTTAAAGAAGGTAAAGGAAACATCACGATTAACAAAAAAGACATTAAAGACTACTTCGATACAGCTACGTTACAGTACAAAGTGAACCAACCGTTAGTATTAACTGGCAACGAGGAAACTTTTGACATTACTGTAAACGTATTTGGAGGGGGTATTACTGGTCAAGCAGAAGCTATACGTTTAGCAATTTCTCGTGCAATGTGTGAGTTAAATGACGAAAACAGAGGCATCCTTAAACCAGAAGGATTATTAACAAGAGATCCAAGAATGGTGGAGCGTAAGAAATTCGGACAGAAGAAAGCGCGTAAGAAATTCCAATTCTCGAAACGTTAATACCAAGTTTTGGAATGGTGTTAAGCTCTTTGCAGTTGAAGCATTCAATTCCTTACTAAAACAAAAAAATAAACAGTTATTGTTGTCCTAGTGTAAAAACAGGATTTAGTCTAGCATCTAAATAATTAAGGCGATTTGTAAAATGACCACTTAGTTATTGCTAATTCAACAGAACGTAAACTATTACAAAATGGCAGTAGAAGTAAAAGAATTACTTGAAGCAGGTGTACACTTCGGTCACCTTACACGTAAGTGGGATCCAAACATGGCGCCTTACGTATATATGGAGCGTAACGGCATCCATATTATAAACCTATACAAAACAGCAGCTAAGATGGAAGAAGCTGGAGATGCGTTAGCAAAAATCGCAGCCTCTGGTCGTAAAATCTTATTTGTTGCTACAAAAAAACAAGCAAAAGACATTGTCGCTGAAAAAGCAGGTGGTATTAACATGCCTTTCATTACTGAAAGATGGCCAGGCGGAATGTTAACCAACTTCGTTACTATTAGAAAAGCAATCAAAAAGATGGCTACTATTGATAGAATGAAAAAAGACGGTACTTTTTTAACCTTATCTAAAAAAGAGCGTTTACAAGTAGATCGTTTAAGAGCGAAACTAGAAAAGAACTTAGGTTCTATTGTAGACATGACCCGTCTTCCAGCAGCCTTGTTTGTTGTAGATATTAAACGTGAGCATATCGCGATTAAAGAAGCACAGAAATTAAACATTCCTATTTTTGCAATGGTCGATACGAACTCTGATCCACGTCAAGTAGATTACGTAATTCCATCAAATGATGATGCTTCTAAATCAATCGATAAAATTTTAACGCACGTTACTGAAGCTATAACTGGTGGATTAAATGAGCGTAAAGCTGAAAAAGCAGATAAGTCTGAAGGCAAATCTGAAGCTAAAGCTAAAAAAGCAGATAAGACCGAAGACAAAGCTGAAAAACCAGCAAAGTCTGAAGCTAAAACTGCAAAGGCAGCTAACGAAGAAGAATAAAACATAAAACAATTACAATTAAAGTCGTTTGGTTCTTTCTTAACAGAAATTAATTGAACGACTTTTTTAAATTATATTTACTATGAGTGAAGTAAAAATTTCAGCAGCAGAAGTAAACAAATTAAGAAAAGCGACTGGTGCAGGTATGATGGATTGCAAAAAAGCTTTAGTAGAGGCTGAAGGTGATTTTGACAAAGCAATCGACGTATTACGTAAAAAAGGTCAAAAAGTAGCAGAAAAAAGAGCCGATCGTGATTCTAGCGAAGGTGCTGCTGTAGCAAAAATTAACGACAGTAATACCGTTGGTGTTACTATCGTATTAGGTTGTGAAACAGATTTCGTTGGTAAAAACGAATCTTTTGTTGCCTTAGCAAATGAATTTGTTGAGAAAGCAATCAACTATGATACTCTAGAAGATTTCTTAGCGTCTGATTTTGGCGGTATAACCGTTGCCGAAAAACTAGTTGAGCAAACTGGTGTTGTAGGTGAAAAATTAGAAATCAACGCGTTTGAAAAATTAGAAGCTCCTTATGTTGGTTCTTATGTTCACATTAATAAAATTGGCGCTTTAGTAGGTTTAACTGAAGCAAACGAAACAGTAGCTAAAGATGTAGCAATGCAAGTGGCTTCTATGGGAGCAACCTCTTTGTCTTACAAAGATTTTGATGCTGCTTATATCGCTAATGAAACGGAAGCAAGAATTGCTGTTATTGAAAAAGATAACATCGAGTTAGGCCGTTTAGGAAAAACGTTGAAGAATGTACCAAAATACATTTCTATGGCACAATTAACACCTGAAGTTATCGCTCAAGCTGAAGCAGATGCCAAAGCAGAGTTAAAAGCTGAAGGTAAGCCAGAACAAATTTGGGATAAAATTTTACCAGGAAAAATGGAACGTTTTATTTCAGATAATACAACTTTAGATCAAGAACAATGTTTATTAGATCAGAAGTTTATTAAAGATGATAAAATGACTGTTGCAGATTACGTAGCGTCTAAGAACGTTGAAGTAACCGCTTTTAAACGTGTGTCTTTAGGATAGAACATTATTTTTTTCATTTCCATGAAGACGGAAATTTTAAAAAAAAATTAAATGCATCAAAACCACTATACTCTTTTTAGAGTTAGTGGTTTTTTTTATGCTGAAAAACACTTAGTTTTGCAAAACCTTTGTTCCCAGTTCCCATAAGAACGGGAATCTTATGAACCGTTGTTACAGCTTATTTTCTATGAAATACAAAAGAATTCTCCTAAAACTATCTGGTGAAGCCCTAATGGGAGACCGCCAATATGGTATCGACCCCCAACGTTTATCTGAATATGCAGAAGACATTAAGGCCGTTACCGAGAAAGGTATTGAAGTCGCTATCGTGATTGGTGGTGGCAATATTTTTAGAGGTGTTGCCGGTGCCATGAATGGTATGGACCGTGTTCAAGGTGACCATATGGGCATGCTCGCAACAGTTATTAACGGTTTAGCCTTACAAAATGCACTAGAAGATGCTGGTGTAAAAACACGCTTGCAAAGCGCTATTAAAATAAATGAAGTGGCAGAGCCTTTTATTAGAAGAAAAGCGATGAGTCACTTAACCAAAGGGCGTGTCGTGATTTTTGGAGGTGGTACAGGAAACCCTTATTTCACCACTGATTCTGCAGCCGTTTTAAGAGCAATAGAAATTCAAGCCGATGTTATCTTAAAAGGAACACGAGTGGATGGTATTTACAATGTAGACCCAGAAAAAGATGACAAAGCTATAAAATTTGAGCATATCACTTTTGATGATGTCTTAAGAAAAGGATTAAAAGTAATGGACACTACTGCTTTTACCCTGAGTCAAGAAAACGAATTGCCAATAATCGTATTCGATATGAATACCAGAGGTAATTTAATGAAAGTTGTTTGTGGTGAAAATATTGGAACTCAGGTAAGTTTGTAACCACTTCCTAAACAGGCAAGAAGCTTGGGAATTATAAATTCAAATAAAGATTAAAATAAAACTATCGTTGCGTTTCCATTGCTCTTAGCATGGCAAAGCAAAATAGCATTTAAAATTAGTACAAATTTTGCTCAATTTTTAAAATTGACTAAATTAGTATTAAAATTAGAGAATACATCGCGACTGAGCCCGGCATAACCGCTTTAAGCATTAGTTTGCTTCGATTTAATTTTGGCTTAATTCTTGAATAAAGCTAACTCGTAATAAAAAAAAAAATCAATAATGAACGACGACATTCAATTTATAATAGACAGTACAAAAGAAGCCATGGACAGTGCTATCGTGCACCTAAAAAAACAGTTTGTAAACATTCGAGCGGGTAAAGCCAGTCCAGCAATGCTAGGAAGCGTTATGGTCGATTATTACGGTTCGCAAACACCACTAAGCCAAATAGCAAACGTGAATACTCCAGACGGGAGAACGATTACTATACAGCCTTGGGAAAAAAACATGATTCAACCTATAGAAAAAGCCATTTTAATTGCTAATTTAGGCTTTAATCCTATGAATAATGGCGAACTTTTAATCATTAATGTGCCGCCTTTAACTGAAGAACGCAGATTGCAGTTAGCAAAACAAGCAAAAGCAGAAGCTGAAGACGCTAAGGTAGGTGTGCGTAATGCCAGAAAAGATGCCAATAATGACATAAAAAAATTAGAGGATGCCTCTGAAGATCTTCAGAAAAATGCCGAAGCAGATGTTCAGGAATTAACAGACAAAGCTGTAAAACGTATCGACGAGCTGTTCGCAAATAAAGATGCAGAGATTATGACGGTTTAAACGTTAAAAGCGACTTAATTGTCGCTTTTTTTATATCAATAACACTTAGCTTTATGTTTTATAATATTATGTGCTATTTTAAATTCATCTGTATTTATTGTGCGTTTTTATTTTCATTTATAAGCAACGCTCAAGACTACACATTCATTCCGGAAAATCAACAGCTGCTGTCTGATGAGCAGGTTAAAACCATGCAAATTATGATATCAACAGATGTGATACTCTTTAATGAACAGGGCGAAATTTTGCCAATGTCGCAAATAAAATTGATGACTAATCCAGAGTACAAACCATTATTTTATGTAGACATCGCTAACAAAATAAAAACGGTAGTGTTTAAAAAGAAAAGTAATCTTCCGGTCTTGGTTAAGAAAAACCCAGAAGCAAAATTCACAAAAGATGAGAAAGCTTTAGATTTTATTGTTTCAGATTTAAAAGATAAGACTATTAAGCTTTCAGAATTAAAAGGAAAAGTGGTCGTGCTTAATTTTTGGTTCACGAAATGTGGGCCTTGCATACAGGAAATGCCCGATTTAAATGCTTTAGTTAAAGAATTTAAAGATGACCCCGTTGTTTTTTTAGCCATAACTTTCAACAAAAAAGAGCTGGTCGAACAGTTTTTAGAAGAACAAACTTTCGATTATTCTATTGCTGCTAATGCAAACAATGTCATTACGATTTATGGTGTACAAAGCTACCCAACAAGTATGGTGATTAACAAAAAAGGGGAAATCGTGCTCAAAGAATTAGGGTATAGAACCAATATACAAGAGGTGCTTTCGCAATCTATTAAATCGCAACTAACAAAATAATATGCGAAAACACCTGCTCTTAACTGTACTCTTTCTTTTTTCGTTATCAACAATTTCACAAACGCCTGAAACTGAAAAAGACAGCACAAAGTCCGATGTGTTATTAAAACAAATAGGTAATGGTTTTTTTCCTACCAAAGTATGGAATTTCGATTTACGCTACCTTGTGAAATTTAATCAATATGAAGGTTTTAGAACGGGATTAGGTGGAGTTACTAATGATAATTTTTCAGAAAAGTACCGCATAGATTCGTATCTCGTTTATGGTTTTGTAGACCACAGGTTTAAATACAAAATAGGTGGTGGATTTAGAGTGCATCCAGAAACAAACACCTGGATAAACTTGTCTTATAAAGATGATTTACAGGAAACAGGAAGCTCAGAGTTTTTAACGGACGGCCGTTTTTTCTCCTTCTTTGAACCGCGCTTATTAAATATTGATTTGTTCCATAAACACATTACATCAGCCATAAACATTGAGCATGAGTTCAATCCAAAATTATTGGCTGAAACAGAATTTGCGGTAAGCAACATCCGGCCGACCTATGACTATAATTATGTCTTAGACAATCGCTCTTATGGTGCCTTTGAAACCACGACTGCCAAAGCATCCTTACAATGGAACCCGTTTAGCGCTTATGAAATTACTGCTGAGGGAACCACAAAAGAGCTTAAAGACGGTTACCCAAAGTTTACTCTTCAATATTCTAAAAGTTTTAGGAATGTTCTGAGTGCCGATTTTAATTTTTCAAAATTAGATTTTAGAACCATTCATAAAATAATTTATAATGAAGACTCTTACTCTGTGGCTACATTTTCAGCTGGACTTGCCCATGGCGATACCCCTTTAACACATTTATATCACGCCTACCCTAATAATATTAGAAAAGAAACGATTTTACAGCGTTTCTCTGTGGCAGGCATCAACAGCTTTGAGACCATGTATTTTAATGAATTCTTTTCAGACAGATACGCCACCCTTGTCTTCAAACACTATATTAAACCGTTTCATATTACAAAAAAATTCAATCCGCAATTAGTACTCATCTCCCGTTACGCTATTGGGAATATGAATAACGTTAGCCGACATCAAAATGTGAGTTTTAGCACCCTAAAACAAGGCTATACAGAAAGTGGTTTTGAAATTAATAAGTTACTTCTCGGTTTTGGGTTGAGTTTAACCTACAGATATGGTCCCTACCATTTATCTCGCGAAGAAGATAATATTGCCTTTAAATTCACCTTTAATATATCATTATAAATTTAAAATTAATAGCGTAATTTTATAGGTTTTACATACCTTTACCCCCTACTTTAAAAGGCCAATGTCAAAACAGAAAAAATCTAAATTTTGGGATGTCGTTGCAAGACTTATCTTGCGAAATAAAATAGGCATACTCTTAAGCCTTATTATCATTACGGTTTTATTCAGTACGCAATGGAAACACATGCGTTTCACTTACACTGAAGCTAATCTTTTACCTGATGATCATGAAGTTAATATTGAATACAATAAGTTTCTAGACATTTTTGGAGAAGAAGGTAATTTAATTGTATTTGGTGTAAAAGACAGCACGCTTTTTACTGTAGAGAAGTTAAACGCCTGGAACGCACTTTCTGAAAGTTTTAGAAATTATAAAGAAGTAGAAGCCGTTGTTTCCATAAAAGACTTACAAAAACTTGTTAAAAATAATGAGGCGCAAAAATTTGATTTAGAGCCTTTTATTAAAGATTCAATTACGTCAATGACGCAAATTGACAGGTTACAAGATGAGCTTTTTAAACAGTATCCTTTCTATGACAATTTTCTTTTTAATAAAGAGACCAAAACAGTACGAACGGCTATTTATTTAAAAAAAGAAATCGTTAATACACCTGCTCGAAAAGATTTTGTTTTTAATAATCTGGTAGACAAAATAACAGCCTTTGAAGCGCAATACGACCTGGACGTTCGTGTTTCTGGAATGCCTTATATTAGAACGCTAAATGCGCAAAATATTGTCGATGAAATTGGCTTATTTGTTGGAGCTGCGTTGTTAGTTACTTCACTTATTTTCTTCTTATTTTTTAGATCCCTTCGTGCCACTTTTATATCACTAATTGTGGTTTGTGTCGGTGTGATGTGGACCTTAGGTATCTTAGGATTATTAAAATATGAAATCACCGTATTAACTGCTTTAATCCCACCACTAATAATTGTTATAGGTATCCCAAATTGTATTTTTCTCATCAACAAATACCAACATGAGGTAAAATCTCATGGGAATAAAGTAAAATCTTTGCAGCGTGTCATTACTAAGGTGGGTAATGCAACTCTAATGACTAATGTCACTACGGCTTCTGGCTTTGCCACTTTTATTTTTACAGAAAGCACATTATTAAAAGAGTTTGGTGTTGTAGCCTCATTGAGTATTCTGGCTATTTTTATACTATGTTTATTAATTATACCTATAATCTACACCTTTTTACCCTATCCGAAAGACCGGCATTTAGAGCATTTAAACAAACGCTGGATTGGTGGTTTTGTAGATTGGACCGAGCGCATGGTGCGTGGCAAACGTATTGCTATTTACATTACGGCACTAGCCCTTTTAGTGGTATGTATGATTGGCATTTACAAAATTAAAATTTCGGGAAGTCTCATTGAAGACATGCCTAAAAACGAAGAGTTCTTTAGTGATATCCGCTTTTTTGAAGAAGAATTTAATGGGATTATGCCATTAGAAATCATGATAGACACCAAAAGAAAAAAAGGTGTGATGCGAGCGACCACACTTAAACGCATGAACGAGCTGGAAGATTTAATTCTTGAAACACCAGAACTTTCCAGACCCATTTCTGTTGTGAGTTTAGTTAAATACTCAAAGCAAGCCTATTATAATGGCAATCCAAAATACTACCAATTACCAACAAAACAAGAGGAGGCCTTTATTTTACCATTTGCTAAAAATTCAAGTTCTGGTGAGGTCGACCTACTACAAAATTTTGTAGACTCTACAGGTCAATACGCACGTATTACCACCTTTATGAAAGATATTGGTACGGATAGAATGGAGCGTATTGAAGAAAATTTAAATCAAAAAATTGCCAAGGTATTTCCTGAAGAAAAATATGCAGTTACCATGACTGGTAAGGCTTTAGTTTTTCAAAAAGGAACCACCTACTTGGTTAAAAACCTCGCCTTATCGCTAACCCTTGCGATTGTGCTTATATCCCTGTTTATGGCGTATATGTTCCGTTCGTTTAGAATGATTGTGGTGTCATTAATTCCAAATTTATTACCCTTAGTGGTTACTGCTGGTTTAATGGGCTATCTAGGTGTACCCATAAAGCCATCAACGATTTTAGTGTTTAGTATTGCCTTTGGTATTTCAGTAGATGATACTATCCATTTTTTAGCAAAATACAGACAAGAATTACAAGCCAATAAATGGAAAATTAAAAAATCTGTTTACGCTGCTTTGCGTGAAACTGGCGTAAGTATGTTTTATACTTCTATCGTATTATTCTTTGGTTTCAGTGTCTTTACCATCTCAAGTTTTGGTGGTACTGTGGCACTTGGCGCATTAGTTTCTGTAACGTTACTATTCGCTATGCTATCAAACTTACTACTCCTACCGTCTTTATTACTATCATTAGAGCGAAACATAGCTAACAAGGAAATTCTAAAAAAACCAGCTATCAACATTATTCCAATTGAAGGTGATGAAGATGAGGATGAAGTTTCAAGTGATTCGGAATAAAAAACTAATTATATTTGCCATAAAACAAGCATTAAAATGATGACAAAAACAGTTGCACAATTATTAAAAGAGACAAAACTACAGGAAGTAGATATTAAGGGGTGGGTGAGAACATTTAGAGCCAATCGTTTTATTGCTTTGAATGACGGTTCTACAATTAATAATATTCAGTGTGTCGTTGATTTTGAAAACACAGATGAAGGCACATTAAAGCGCATTACAACGGGTGCTGCAGTTCATATTAAAGGTGAATTAATTGAAAGTCAAGGTAAAGGTCAAAGTGTAGAAATCGCAGTCGGCTCTATTGAAATTTTAGGCGATAGTGATCCTGAGACCTACCCCATTCAACCCAAAAAACACTCCTTTGAATTTTTGCGTGAGAACGCCCATTTACGTACCCGAACCAGTACTTTTAGTGCGGTTATGCGTTTACGCTCTTCACTATCCTTTGCCATTCATAAATACTTTAACGAAAACGGTTTTTATTATATGCACACCCCAATTATTACGGGTAGTGATGCAGAAGGTGCAGGCGAAATGTTTCGTTTAACAAACTTAGACGCTAAGACTCCTCCTTTAAATGAAGATGGTGAAGTAAACTATAAGGAAGATTTTTTTGGAAAAGAGACAAACCTAACGGTTTCTGGGCAGTTAGAAGCCGAAACCTATGCCATGTCTTTAGGTAAAGTGTATACTTTTGGGCCTACATTTAGAGCCGAAAATTCAAATACCTCTCGTCACCTCTCTGAATTCTGGATGATTGAACCAGAAGTTGCGTTTATGGATTTAGCAGGAAATATGGATCTAGCTGAAGATTTCATGAAATCTGTTATTACCTACATCCTTGAAAATAATGCTGAAGATTTAGAATTTTTAGACCAACGCTTATTCGACGAAGAAAAAGTAAAACCTCAGGCAGAGCGCAGTGAAATGCGTTTAATTGAAAAACTAAAATTTGTTACCGAAAACAACTTCAAGCGCGTAAGCTATACAGAAGCTATAGATATTCTAAGAAATTCAAAACCAAACAAGAAAAAGAAATTTAATTATATTATTGAAGAATGGGGTGCCGACTTACAATCTGAGCATGAACGTTTTCTAGTAGAAAAACATTTTAAATGTCCGGTAATATTATTTGACTATCCTGCAAATATTAAAGCCTTTTATATGCGTTTAAATGAAGATGGAAAAACCGTTCGGGCCATGGATATTTTATTTCCTGGCATTGGAGAGATTGTTGGCGGGTCTCAGCGTGAAGAACGTTTAGAGGTATTAAAAGAGAAGATGGCCGTTTTAGATATTCCTGAAGAAGAATTATGGTGGTATTTAGATTTACGTAAGTATGGAACTGCAGTACATTCTGGTTTTGGCCTAGGATTTGAACGCTTAGTGATGTTTACCACAGGCATGGGCAACATTCGTGATGTAATACCTTATCCGCGTACGCCACAAAACGCAGAATTTTAAAATTAATAAACCTCATTCGTTTTAAAAACCTATGAGGTTTTTTTAAATAGTTTTACTACATTTAATGAAATCAAAAATTATTCATGCTTAAACAATACTTACAGTTCAAATTATCGCAGAAATTGTCTCCGCAGCAAATTCAATTGATGAAATTGATACAGTTGCCGACACAAGCTTTTGAACAACGTTTAAAGCAAGAATTAGAAGAAAACCCTGCACTAGATACCGGAAAAGAAGAAAAAGTTGATGAATATGAAGACATGGATAATACCCATGACGACTTTGACGACAGCGAATCTATAGGAAACGATGAAATTAATGTTGATGATTATCTGAGCGACGATGACATTCCAGACTACAGAACCAGTGTCAATAACTACAGTGCAGATGATGATGAAAAAAGTATTCCTTATGCCTCTGGCACGTCTTTTACACAACATTTAATTAGCCAGTTAAACACCTACAGATTAAATGATGAAGAGCGTGATATTGCAGAGTTTTTAGTCGGTAGCGTTGACGAAAGTGGTTATATCCGTCGTGAATTAAGTGACATTATGGACGATTTAGCGTTTACTCAAAACGTTTATACCACCGAGGATAAAATTGAGAAAGTACTTAAAATAGTACATCATTTAGATCCGTCTGGCGTTGGTGCACGTAATTTGCAGGAATGTTTAAGTATTCAATTAGAAAGAAAAGAGCAGAATCCAGATATCGCATTAGCCTCAGATATAATCAATAAAGCTTTTGATCAATTCACCAAAAAGCATTATAAAAAGTTGATGCAAAAATTTGATGTGACTGAAGACCAACTTAAAGATGCTGTTCACGAAATTGAAAGACTCAATCCCAAACCTGGTGGAAGCTACTCAGGAAACACGAGAATGGTTGAACATGTTGTACCCGATTTTGCTATTAATATCGTTGACAATGAGTTAGAATTAACGCTTAATGGTCGTAATGCTCCAGAATTGCATGTCTCCCGAGAGTATAACAATATGCTAAAAGGCTATAAAGAATCTAAAGAAAAATCAAAAGCCCAAAAAGATGCCGTTATGTTTATTAAACAAAAACTGGATGCTGCAAAATGGTTTATAGAGGCTATAAAACAACGACAGCAAACCTTATTTGTTACCATGAGTTCTATCATGCATTATCAAAAAGAATACTTTTTGTCTGGTGATGAGCGCAAGCTAAGACCAATGATTTTAAAAGATATTGCGGATGAAATTGAAATGGATGTTTCTACTGTTTCGCGTGTAGCCAATAGTAAATATGTTGATACGCCTTATGGCACAAAACTAATTAAAGAGTTCTTTAGCGAATCGATGACCAATGATCAAGGCGAAGAGGTCTCTACCCGAGAGATCAAGAAAATTTTAGAAACCGTTATCGAAGATGAAAGTAAAAAGAAACCGTTAACCGATGAAGCTTTAGCAAAAATTTTAAAAGAAAAAGGCTACCCTATTGCCCGCAGAACTGTTGCAAAATATCGTGAGCAATTAGACATCCCTGTAGCCAGACTACGCAAAGAACTCTAATGAACTGGTTTCTTAAAAGTATTTCGTTCGTTTTTCATCCTATCATTATGCCTTTGTTAGGTGTTATTTTCTACTTTTCTAAAACACCCAGATACTTTCCTAAAGAATTGGAAAATGCGAAGCTTGTTTCTTTATTTATTTTAACTATTTTGTTACCTATACTTATTTACTTTCTCTTAAAAACTTTAGGGAGAACACATTCCATCTATTTAAAAACAACTAAAGAACGTATTATTCCGCTAATACTAAATTTAATCATAACCGTACTTATTATTCTTCGGGTATTGCCTTCAAACCAAATTATCGAACTGTATTATTTCTTTGTAGGCATACTTATTTCAACAATAGTCTGTTTAGTTTTGGCCTTTTTAAAATTTAAAGCCAGTATTCACATGATTGCCATTGCTGGTGTCTTCATGTTTGCTATTGGTTTTTCATTACACTTTAGCAAAAATATAAATGGTTCATTAGCCTTATTCGCTTTAATTGCTGGTGCTATTGGAACCTCAAGGTTGCATCTAAAAGCACACACTGGCGTAGAATTAGTCTTTGGTTTTTGTATTGGTTTTTTTCCTCAATTACTCTTGTTGCCCTATTGGATGTAGTGATAACCATTACAGACGTACTATCGCATATAAATCGGTTCTTTTTGATTTACATTTTTTCAAAACCAATCGTGGCTACGGCTAACCTAGTATTTTTTACTAAATTTGTTTATTGAACTTAAGCTTTAAAGGATATAAAACATCAAACCTACTTTAATAGCGTTAACTTCTATCGTTTCTGTATTTACTTTCGCTTGGCTTTTAAAGATTGCATTCAAACCATAATAGACATAAAAATTCCACGTGTTATAGCCAGCACTAATAGAAGCGCCATACTGTAATGAATTCAAGGCATTAATGTTCGACAACTTAACATTCTCGGGCGTACCTTCAAACTTACTACTACTAGCAAAGACATACCCAATTCGTAATCCAGTATAAATGCGCCAAAATTTATATTCTGAAGGTGTAGAGGTTCTCCATCGGTATTCAATTGGTAGTTCTAACATATACATTGAGAACTTATTTTTTGAAAACTTAATATCACCGTCATCTATCATTTGAAAGTCTTCAATTTTATCTTCAGACTCACTAATTAAAAGATTTTGATTAAAGGAATTAAAAGACAAGCCTAAACCAACCCCTATTGCGTTATTTCTTCTTTCGTTAAAAGGCATGTCTTTAATAAAACCAAAGTGAAACCCGCTTGAAAATCCATTTTGAGATAGCCCAGAAGGCTTTTTTCCTAAGAGGTTATAGGTAACCCCAATATAAAATTGATCTTCTTTATACAACGAATCTACAGCCTTATCATTTATTAAATTCGTTTCTTGTGCCATAAGGTTCGGCGTGAGTACGATTAAAAAAACAAAGAGAAAAGCATATTTCATATTAACCTAATACCGTTAAGAAGTTCCGTTATAAAAAAACAAAAAGCGTTTTGAAAAACAAAACGCTTTAAGCTATAAAATTAAGATTTAAGATTAATTACGACTTGTTGAAACCGCATCACCTTTCTTTGTAGTATAATTAATTTTAAGTGCATTTGTTTTACGCAATTCTTGTTTTACGTCTGTCAAAGCACCCATTTTAGCATCTCTGTCTACTTTTAAAGATACGATTAAAAGCGGCACTAGTTCTTCTGGCAATGCGTTTCTTTCGGCTGCAATAAAAGATTGAACAGCATCAGGGCTCGTTAAAGCATCATTTAACTGTATTCTATCTTCCGTACCATAAGTATCTACATAGTTACGACTAGGTTTTCCAATATAGATGTAACTAATAGGCTTTCTTTTATCAAGCTTTTCAATCTGGTTTGCCTGTGGCAAATTATTTTGGATTTTTAAGTTATCTTCTTTAATCACGGTAGCAACCATGAAGAAAAACAGAAGCATGAATACAATATCTGGTAAAGATGCTGTTGAAATAGGAGGTATACCTCCATCTTTTTTCTTTTTAAATTTAGACATAAAATTATTTTTATCTAATTAAACTTTACTTTGTTTCTGCTTCAGAGAATTTTTGAGGCACACGTTCTTTAATAGCCTCAAGTTTTGTTTTTAAATTTTCTCTTCTGTTAGGTTGCGTTGCTGGATCTAAATACTCATCATTCGCTTGTACAAAATTGATGCCTTCACCAGGATATTCTCTTATGAATTCTCTATTTCTAATCTCGTTATAAGCTGCAATAATTTCGTTTTGTACAGCAATATAAGTTTTGTACTTTGTTAAACGATTATTACTTAACGAAATTACCGCTTTTTCAAAATTATCTGAAGAATTAGGATCTTTTTTACCTTGACAGTACTTACAAGCATCCGCACCTCTACCGCCTCCATTATCTAAAAACTTAACAGCTTCTGCCCGCAAATTATCTATGTCTATAGGTTCTGAATCTCCTTTTTGAGTCAATAATATCTTATCTGCACTATTCACATTAATAGTAAAGATATTACGTTCTTTTATAACTACTGGTTCCTCTGGAGTATCTTCCTCCCAAGGTGGTAACTTTCTGTTTAAACCAGAATCGGTTGCTATATCTGTTGTTACTAAAAAGAATATTAGTAATAAGAAGGCAATGTCAGCCATAGAGCCTGCATTAACTTCTGGTGCTGATCTTCTTGCCATAATTACTTAATCATTTTTTTAATTCCTGTGAATACCATTGATAAAACTGCAATAACAGCTAAAATATAAAAAGCAATTAATCCGCTTCCCACAAGCTGTGACTCATTTGGTGTTGCCTTAATATTGTTGTAAACATATTCTCTTTCATCACCACCAGACACTAAATAAGCTATTGCTAAAATAGCTAAGAATACTCCCACACCTATTAAAGTGCTCTTTAATGTTGCAGTATGCGTAAACAACCCTTTTAAAACAAAGAATATTACTAATACCAATGTTAACGCTAATGTTATATAAGCTACCCAAGCCATTGGCTCAAATAAAGTCGTGTCTCCTGATGCAAATGCCTTTTTCATTCCGTCATTACCCTCCGCGATAATACGGAATAATGAAACAATACCTACTAAACTTAGTAAGGCTACAACTATTTTTAAAAACTTATGCATAATCTTTTTTTTTTAAAATTAGTTAATTCCTTATTTTTTGTATCTCGCTAACATATCCATTAAAGTGATAGAAGAATCTTCCATGTCATTTACGATACTATCAATTTTTGCAATAATATAATTATAAAAAATTTGAAGTATAATCGCTACAATAAGTCCGAATACGGTTGTTAATAAGGCTACTTTAATACCACCTGCTACTAAGGTTGCATCCATACCACCTGCCGATTGAATTTTATCGAACGCCTGAATCATACCAATTACAGTACCCATGAACCCAAGCATTGGTGCTAATGCGATAAATAAAGAAATCCAAGATACGTTTTTCTCCAATTGTCCCATTTGTACGCCACCGTAAGCAACAACCGCTTTTTCAGCAGATTCTAAACTTTCATCTGCACGATCTAAACCTTGATAAAAAATAGAAGCAACAGGTCCTTTTGTATTTCTACATACCTCTTTTGCAGCTTCAATTCCTCCTGATTCTAATGCATCTTCTACATTTTGTGTTAATTTTTTTGTGTTCGTTGTAGAAAGGTTTAAAAAGATAATTCTCTCAATAGCAATTGCTAGACCTAGAATTAAACACAATAATACAATCCCCATGAATCCTGGGCCACCTTCAATAAAACGTTGTTTTAATTCTTGGTGAAAACTTTTGTCTTCGACTGCATCTGCTTCTGTTGTATCATCTGCATCATTTTGAATTGTTACAACTGCAGTTGCAACTGTTGCTGCATTAGTAGTTGCATTAGCTGTACCAAATGCCATTAGAAATACTATGGCTAGGATAGAAAAAAATCTTTTCATTTGTTTTGATCTTAGTTTTATTAATTAGTTAAAGTGTTAAAGATATAAAAATTGGAATTAAAAATACAAATTAGATTAATCGATTTAAAATCTTAATTATAAATTAATCTTTAGCACTGGTAATTCTGGCATCAAATAAAAACAAAAAAAAGCGAAGGTTCAAATTTTCACCGTTAATTTTAACTCATTTCTCCTCTTAATGCCGTTTCATAAATGGTTTTGAACAAATTAGGCGCAATATTTTGACCTAATAAATACATTAATTTACAAATAGCAGCCTCAGTTGTGATGTCTTTTCCAGAAATTAATCCAATTCGTTTAAGTTTTTCACTTGTTTCATACTGTCCCATCATCACACTTCCACCAGAACATTGTGTTACATTTATAATAGGTATACCCCTAGTAATGGTTTCTTTTAATAAGTCTACAAACCATTTTTCAGTCGTACAATTACCGGCACCATAGGTTTCTAAGATAACACCTTTTAAGCCTGGTGTGTTAAAAATACAACCTAGTAATCGTTCTGAAATACCAGGAAACAACTTAACCAGGGCTATATTCTCGTCTAAACACTTGTGAACGACCAATTCTTTTCTTGCATTTGGTTTAAACAAACGTTCACTATTAACCTTTAAATGCACACCAGATTCTGCTAAGTCAGGATAATTTAATGAGGCAAAGGCTTCAAAATGCTCAGCATTTATTTTAGTTGTTCTATTTGCACGGTATAATTTATATTCAAAATATAAGCAGACTTCCTTTATTACAGGTTTATTATAATGTTGAAGTGATGCCACTTGAATAGACGTAATTAAATTCTCTTTAGCATCTGTTCTCAAATCACCTATAGGTAGTTGCGAACCCGTAAACACTACTGGTTTTGCCAAATGTTCCAGCATAAAACTCAAGGCTGAAGCTGTATAACTCATCGTATCACTTCCATGCAACACAACAAACCCATCGCAAGTACTATAGTTTTTTTCAATAATCTCTGCAATAGCAACCCAATATTTTGGTTCCATATTGCTGGAGTCTATAGGCTGATCAAAACTGGTAGTCGTAATATTACAGTCTAATAGCTTTAGCTCGGGTATGCGGTCTAACAAGTTCGTGAAATCAAAGGCACGTAAGGCTCCTGTTTCAGGATCTTTAATCATACCTATGGTTCCACCTGTATATATAAGGAGTATGTTTGGAATGGTTTTAGTCATGTTCTAGCTTTAGCTTTTTGGTTTTCGTTTCTTAAACTCCAAAAACAGCTTTTGAATTCTCGGTTGTAATATCGACTATTTTTTCTTCGGAAATAGTATAGATTTCAGATAGTTTTTCTACAACCTTTAGGATATAGCTACTCTCGTTTCGCTTACCGCGGAAAGGCTTTGGTGCTAAATAAGGCGCATCGGTTTCCAAAACAATATGTTCTAGGTCGATTTCTTTTAAAAACTGATCTATTTTTCCGTTTTTAAACGTCGCTACACCACCAATCCCTAATTTCATATTATAGGATAATGCTTGATGTGCTTGTTCTATTGTACCCGTAAAGCAATGAAAGATTCCAAATAAATCATCGCTTTTCTCTTCTTCTAAGATTTCAAAGATTTCATCAAAGGCCTCACGACAATGAATGACGATTGGTAATTGGTGTTGTTTTGCTAATTTAATTTGATGCCTAAAGGCGTCTTGCTGCATTCCCAAAGTGCTCTTATCCCAATACAAATCAATCCCGATTTCTCCAACAGCATAGAATTTGTGCTGCTGTAACAGCTCTTCCACGTGTGCTAACTCTTCCTTATAATTTTCTTTTACATGTGTTGGATGTAATCCCATCATTAAAAAAACGTGTTCCGGATAGTCTTTTTCCAATTGCAACATAGCAGCTGTATACGTAGAGTCTATCGCTGGCACGAACAAGCGTTTTACGTTTGCGTTTAAAGCACGTTGCATCATTTCGGTTCTATCTTCATCAAAAGACTCACTGTATAAGTGGGTATGCGTATCTGTAATAATCATGCTGTAAAAATAAAAAAGTCATCTGGTTATTGATGACTTTTATAAGAGATATTTTAAGATCTGTCCGGTTTTAGAAATCTAGAAGGTATATCTTTCATTTACTCCAATTTATTTAAAAGCTTTTTTGCTTGTTTGTAATCATCGGCGTGTTCCGGAATCTGTTTAAGTAATGCAATAGATGCGGGAGTATTTTTTTGTTTTAGCTGACTTAACGCAGCATACCAAGTCGCTTTGTATTTGTATGCTGAATTGCCTTGCGCCAAATTAGTCAAAAGAGCGTCAGCTGCTTTAAAATTATCCAATTCTAAATGAGTTATTGCGTAGTATAATTGTAACTCTTTATTTTCAGAATTCTTTTCATGTGCCATTCCTAATAAAGCGTTCGCTTTTATATAGTCCTCCTTGTTAAATGCTTTGGTCGCTACAATTAAATTTTCAATGTCATCCACCCCTCTTACAACAGTCATTGGATCATGTGAATTATAATCGCTATAGGCTGGGTTTGAAAATTGATTAAACGCAAAAACACCTATAAAAATGACCACACTTGCGGCTATTGCTAATTGGCCAAGTCTAAACACTTTAGATTTCTTTGGCGTTTCTTCAAGGGCTTTCGTTTTATTAAAATGGGTGCTCGAAATATGTCCCAAGTTTTCTTTAAAAGCATTGGTTTCAGTTTCATTTTCAAATTTATATTGTAAGTGCGCATGCACCTCTTTATAAAGACGGAATTCTTTTTCAAATGCAGGTTCATTCCTAAGGCGTGCTTCAAAAGCAATTAATTCTTCAACAGCTAATTCACCTTGCAAGTATTGGTCGAATTCTATGTAATCTTGATCATCCATAACATTAATTATTAAGTTGGTTAAATTTAGGTGACTCCTGAACCAGCTTTGTTAGTTTTCCAATACATAAAGATTTTTTTTTACGTGCATACGCATAGGTAACGCCTAAACTTTTTGCCACATCTTCCATTGATTTTATTTTAAAGGTGGCTTTTATTAAATCTTTACATGCCGACCCTAACTTTTGAAACATCTCGTTAAACAAGGCTTGTTTTTCTCCAAACAATGCCGTTTCAAAAGCAAGTTCATGTGCGTCGTCATCTTTAGATAAGACCTGTTCATTAATTGTTACCTCTTTATTATTACTTTTTTTGAGTTCGTTTAACCATCTGCGTTTACAGAGCAAGAAGAAATAAGCATCAAAAGGACAAGTGAGTTGCAATCCTTTTTCTTTGCTCTGATTGTAAATAGTGACAATAGTGTCTTGAATAACGTCTTGAGCCTGATCTGCATCTCCGCTATTCTGCTTTATATAGTTGACGACTTTAGGCACAAACTTATCATAAATGGCTTGAATTATAAAGGAGTTATTTTGCAATAAGCCATCAATATATTTTTGGTCTTCGTGGATTTTTTTTTCACTCATAGAAGCCTTATTTCCTTATTAGTTTCTAACGAATTTAAAAAAACTTCACAAAATAAGGGTAACAATTTTTAAATGCTTTCCATATAAGGTTGTAAAAGCCAAAATGGCTAAACAATTAATAATTTATTAATCCATAAACATTTAGAAATCATGAAAAAAATGATCACCCTCATCCTTTTTGTACTTTTCAGTACAAATGCTTCAATGACACATGCTCAAGGTCAATTAACACCAGGAGTACAAACGAGTAATTTAACGTCTTCCACTAGTCATTGGGTACAATCAACCTCAGATAAAAACAAACAATTTCATGCTTCGGCCTATTGGGTTGGCGGTGTAGATTGTGGAAATTATTTGAAGGTATACAATGGAACCACGTTTGCTGCCACTTCACCACAAGTGCTTATTTCAACGTATCACGCTTTTACGAGAATTAGACTAGACCAAAATAATAATGTCTACGTATTGTATAAAGACCGAACCAGCACAGGAAGCACGACGTTTAGAACGTATTTAAAAAAATACAACAGTTCTGGAACTCAAATAGGCGGTCGAATTCAAGTTGCCAATACCACGCTAGGGTCAGACATAGAAGTTGCGCCAAATGGCGACGTCCTCATTGGTTGCGTAGAAGGTTCGAATGCTAGAATTAAAATATATAGAAATATGAATTATAAAGGCTTTATACCTCTAGAAAACGTAAACACAAGTCAACCTTTTGTATTACAAATGGATATGAAAGACAATAAGTTTGTTGTTGGATACTCTAAAGGCTATAGCTCTCCATTAAAAATAAAACACTACACCTACGTACCCAACTTTCTTTTTGGATCTAACCTTAACCTCTCTACCTTAAATTCTAGTCTAACAGAAACGGGAACACGTTTTAATGGTACTAATAACCAAATTGCATTAAGAACAAACGGAGATATTTTTTATGTAACAAGTGAAGGTAATCCGCCAAACATAGTATATAAGACAAAAAAACTAATTCCTGGAAGCATGCCTTCTGTTTTTCAAACTGGCAATGCGAAGGTTGACGTTGATATTAACAACAGACTTATTATTTCAAAAAACTATGGTACTCTTGCTTCGGAAAATAATAAAGTGCAATTATTTTCAGATGCTGATGCGCTACTACATGAATATGATTTAAGCTCAAAAATTAAAAATCATTTATCGAGTATCGCCATCTATGACTGTGAATTTTTAGTAACTGGAATCGATCGCAAGCTTGGTGGCAATCCATTAAGTTATTCATATGAAAGTTTTCACCAGGTGTTTAACTGTAAAGATTGCCGACCTAACATGGGCGCGACAGCAGTAGCTAAATTTAGATATCCTTATGCCGTAAATCAAGTACCATCAAAATACGGTCCTTTAGACGTAACAGAATTATGTTTAGTAGATAATTTGCTGGTTGATGGCTCTTTAAGCAGTTGCGAGAATCGCTATTTTGTTGGTCTTTCAGAATTCAACCCAATGACCTGGACCGACACTTCAGTATTACATTCTGGATGGGTATACCCCTTAACCCAAGCACCTAACAATATTAATATTGTCGATTTTTTACCCTCTGGTTACCATTTACGACCGGGGAAAATATATAAATTCCGTTTGGCTGTTGGTTTGCCTTGGGATGCTGTTGATATTTTCTTCGAAGTAAGCTGCTGTAAACGTAGAATAATAGTTTATGAAGAAGATCAGGAAATAGAAATAGGGCTTCCAGTTAACAACCCTATTATACAAGAAGATAATCCTGATGTAAAACCGAATCAGATTGTTGCACATCCAAATCCTGTAAACGATGAATTGACTTTGGATTTCTCAGCCTTTAAAAGTGATTCAGCTATCCCTGTACAAATAACAACACAAAGTGGAACTCGAGTATTTTCAAAAGAAATCACTACTAAAAAAACCACTATAAATACCAGTAAGTGGCCAACAGGGCTGTATATCTGTATTGCACAAATTGATGGAGAATCCTTCAGTAAAAAAATAATTAAAAAATAATTAAAAAATGGGGGTAACAAAATGTTACCCCCATTTATATAATAGTAAATAATAAACTTTTAAAACATAGAAATTATGAACTATTCAAAAAAAAATAACAAACACTTAAACACTAAGAATGGGGTGAGTAAAAATTTAAAACGCGTATTCGGAGCGCTATTAATAACCGCCGTGTTTTTTAGCTGTGAAGCAAATGATGATACGGCTCCTATTGACACGGGAGAAGTGTTGAGCTACAATGACATTCAAGGCTTTTTTGAAGCAAATGGTGTACAAGACCAAACCTTTTCAATAGATGCCTCAGCTGGAGGAAGTGTAACTGGTGAAGACGGAACAGTGGTCATCTTTCCACCAAATGCTTTTGTAGACGGGAACAACAACCCAGTAACGGGAATGGTAGACGTGGCGATAAAAGAAATTTTTAAACCAAGTCAGATGATCTTATCAAATACACCCACAAATGCGATTAACTTTTCTAGTGAAAATACCTTCCTCTTATCTGAAGGTGAAACAGAAGTTAAAATTTCTCAAAACGGAAACGATTTGCTAATAGCCGATGGTAGTAACTATCAAATATCAGTACCCTCGGCAGGAGGTTTAGACCCAGAAATGTTACCATTTTCTGGAACAGCAACACCTGCCGAAGGAATTGTTTGGAATGCTACTAGTGATGTAGGCATAAACGGAAACTCTATGCAGTATGTTGCTGCACCAGCCTCTTACATCTATGACGTTTTTGATACTGGCTGGTCTAATTGTGATAAGTTTTATAACTATCCAGGAACCAAAACGACCAACTACATCAATTTATCCAATAGTCCAAATACCCCAGAAACTGCTATATTCTTAGTATTTGAAGAGAACAACCTTCCTGCAGTAGTGAAATTTAGTACGCCTTACGCCAATGGTCTGCAAAGTTATGTAGACATGCTACCTGAAGGTTTAGCAGTGACTTATATCGCAATTACTGTAGAAAACAATCAGCAATATTTAGCTGTAGAAGAGGTGATTATTGCCGATGAAGAAGAATTGACCCTAAACTTTGAAGCGAAATCAACTCAAGAAATACTAGATGCTTTAAGCCTATTAGATTAAAAAAAACATCAAAACAGGGTAACAATAGTGTTGCCCTGTTTATATAAAGATGTAGAACAATTAAAACATAGAAATTATGAACTTTTCAAAAACAAATCACGAACACTTTAACACTAAGAAGAACGTGAGTAAAAATTTAAAACGAATATTCGGAGCCTTAGTATTGAGCGCAGTATTATTCACAAGTTGTGAAACCAGCGATGATGCAGATTTAGAAGTACTACAACAAGTCGCTACTGCTCAGGAATTTTCAAACATTAAAGCACAAGCTTTAGAAAACCAAACACAAACCTTCCAATTTGATGGTAATGACGGAAACATCACACTAACCTCAGATCACGGTGTTCAAATTAATATTAACACCACCTGCTTAACACGCAATGGAAATGTCGTAACAGGAACCATCGATTTAGAGTATGTTGAATTATTTGAAAAAGGAAACATGTTGACCACAAACAAGCCTACCATGGGTGTTTTACCTAATGGAGACAAAGCGCTGTTATTATCTGGTGGTGAATTCTTTTTAGAAGCTTCACAAAATGGAACCGCCTTAGAAACAAGTTGTGACATACAATTGGTGGTGCCTACCAGTTTAACTGGCGGAGCAGACGCAGCGATGACCCTTTGGGAAGGCACTATAGATGCTGATGATAATTTAGATTGGGACCGGGTTGGCGATGCCGCAGGACAAGGTGGTGTATTTGTAGAAGGCGGAGAATATTATGCTTTCTTAGGACAATTTGGATGGTCAAATATTGATCGTTTTTATAACGATCCAAGACCAAAAACATTGATTAAAGCACAAGCGCCAGTAGGTTACAATTTTACAAACAGTGCTATCTATTTATCATACGATGGTGAAGACAGTGGGTTAGCGTCTTTAGATACTTACGATGGAACATTGAATTTATTTAGCGAACATTATGGGCAAATTCCTATTGGTTTAGAGTGTCATGTTATTTTCGCAACAGAAGACAATGGGTTATGGAGATACACCGTAAAAGCAGTAACTATTATCGCAGATGACATTATCACTTTTGATTTTAGTGAAACAGCATTGGCTACAGAAGCAGAATTTATAAACATCATTAATGCGCTACCATAATCACTAATACCTACTTTAAAAAGTCGAAAACGTATTGTTTTCGGCTTTTCTTTTTGAAAAAAATCTAGATTAACAGGTAACAAAATAATCTTTGCCTTTATATAAGGACGTAAACAATAGTGTTCAAAATTATAAAAACAGTAGCTAACACAACAGTAATTCAAGAGCAAGTGAAATCTTATTATACTTAAAATGCTAATATTAAACCGTACTGAAATAAAAACAAAAAGGTTTTGGACTGCGTTCAAACTGACACCATTTATTACTTATTAGACCGTATCCTTTAAAACATAAATTAATATAGCATCACGAAACTTAAAATGATATTCAGAAAAACACCACGTTAACGTTTTTTAGTTTTTGTATCTTTAAATGCTACTAATTCATTCAACCATGAAGATTTTCTCTATAACATTTTTGCTTTTTAGCTTTTCATTTAACCTTCTTGCTCAGGAAAGCATCGTCAATGACACCATTACGCGTAGTGCTAGCATTGAATATGAAATTAACGGCAACACGGTTAATTTTTCACCGCTTACCCCTCCTTTAAATCAAATTGCAGGCGCACCTAAAGCATTTTATAATCATTTCTGGGAATTTGGCGATGGTGACTATAGCAAAGAAGAACAACCCACAAAAAAATACAAAAAAGAAGGCGAATACGAAGTAAAATATTGGGCCACCAATATGTATGATACTGGAAAACCACCAACAACACGACCTAAAAAAATAGAAATTGACACTGTAGATTCGGCTTATGAAGCAGAAGCATCTATGACTGAAGACTTAATGCTTATAAAAAACCGTGAACCTATGCCTAGTGAAGATATGGTTCTTGTTATGAGTTATAAAAACAGTAAAGATTATGCGACTAATGGAAAACTTCTGCTTTATTTTAATGAAGAAAAATATAAGGCAGATAATTTTGAGTTGGTAAACACGAGAACCTATAACAATGAAAAAAGCACGACTACGGATGGTTTCGTTTTTTCTAATGAAAAAAATGACGACACGCGTTTTTATGCTTCCGTAGAAAGTACAATCCAAAATTTAAAAGCAAGAACTGTAGATACAACCGAAAGAGAAGATCTGGAGTTAACAAAAGCTGAAGCTGAAACCACTTATAAAAACGCAAGAGCACTAGAATTTAATAACATGAAGCCAAATGAAGAGCGTCATGTGTTTTTTACTTTTAAAACCACCCCAGAAATGCTTAAGGACACCAGCGCCATTATTTCGGTTAGAAGTATTTATATTCCAGATGATGCTTACAAGACTCACAAAGTAAAAGACATGGAAATGGAAATTGTAACCTCTCATGATCCTAATAAAATGTCATCAAACGCAACCTTTTTAAATTACCGTCTTGTCCGTTTTAAGCGTCCTCAGTTTAAAATTAGATTTCAAAATAATGGCGAAGGTCCTGCACGAACCATTCGGTTAGAAACAGATGTTCCCGATATGTTTGATAAAAAAACCATTCGGGTGGAAGCTATGTATCCTAAATGTAAAATTTGCCCCAAACAAGACGTCCAATACAGCTGTTTGGATACGACATTTACGGCGACTCAAGCAATTTTCACTTTTAAAAACATCTACTTACCTGGAAGCGAGCAAAAAAACGTTAAAGATTACGACTCAACTAAAGGCTTTGTTAAATACAGTTTAAAATTTGCTAAAGATTTTCATAAGACAAAAACAAAATCGCGAACCGCTATTATTTTTGACAAGAATGAGCCCATCATAACCAATTATTCAACCACTCGTTTTTTACCTGGTGTTTCTGTTGGTGTAAAAGCCGGTTATAACGCATTTAACGATTTAAAAAAATCTGAAAGTTATTTTATTGGAGCCACCATTTCACCTTACAAATCCTATAAGTGGTATTGGCAAGTAGAATTATTAAACAGTTTTCATAACTATGAAAGTGACACATTTATTACAGAAGGATTAACAGATTCTGGAGCTGGAGAACCGCGTTATGAGCGTACGACAAGAAATAACACCTATAAAAGTATAGCTTGGGAACTACCTGTTTTAGCGCGCTATAATATTAATAATTATATTGGATTAGGAGCTGGATTACAAGGCATGGTATCCCTTAGTGAAAAACGAACAGAACAGGTCTTAATCGAAAGCTTCGAAAATATAAATACGCAACCTGGAGCACTCCTTTTCACAAACGACAGTTCTCAAGAAACCAGTGACTCTTTCTCTAATTTTAGAAGTGGTTTATTAGTAGAAGCCACAGCCGGCTTTGCGCGTATTGGCCCTAGTCTTGGCGCACGTTATGTCTTCAGTTTTAAAGAGGAGTTTAGTTATCTGCAATTTTACGCCATTTGGAAATTTTGAGCCTTGATTTCTTTTGTGTATTTATTCTTTTATGAAGTATCCTTAGGTCTTATGCTGTATGAAAAATAGTTATATTCTATTCCTCTTATTTTTTACCTTCAGTTTTACTGAAGCACAAGACTTAGAACAGCAAATTATTGCCGCCACTGATGGGTTTATAAATAACTCCAGTAAGGAAGGTCTACACGTTTTAAACGAACAAATCGCTGTTTTTGAAACGCAGCTTACTTCAAAAAATGAGTACTATGAATTTATTTATTTACTGGTTAATAAAGCGTATTATTTAAACCAAAACAACCAATTAAATGAAGCCATTCAAACTTACGAAAAAGCCTATTCATTATATAAAAAACAGAGCATTCTGGAATTCGATATTGTCGAGTATTGCTTAATCAATTTAGGCATTCTCTATCACAGAACAAACAATTATACCAATGCTGAAAACATTATAAAACAGTATCTTTTTATCGCTGAGAAAAACAAAAACGTCTCACAGCAAATTAAAGGCGCAAAAAATCTGGCGAATCTTTACCAGAAATTGGGTAAGCATCAATCTGCAATTACCATTATTAATAACGCTTTAAAAACTAAAGGCATTAGCCCAAGTAAACGTCAAGAACTGAACCTCCTCAAAACACAAAGTGAAATTTCACTTAAAAGCCTAAAACCTTCACCAAACCCTGGACTTTTAACAAATAATAGTACACTATTAACCTACGAAACAGCGTATCTTTTAGCCAAGCAAAAGGGAGATTATGATCAAGCCTTAGACTATTTTAAGCGTTTAAAATCCTCTCGAAAAACAAAAAATCAGTCCATTGTGGATCTGGCTAAATTTAAATTTGAAGAAGCGCAACTTTATTTTTTGCTTGACGACAAAAATAAAAGTGCAGAACAATTACAAGAGGCTCTAAAAATTTTAATTACCAATGTCAATCTCTCAAATGGATTACCTCCAAAACACCTACTCTTTGCTGAAAATACATTTATTGATATTTTTGATCTCTTAGCTGAATTACAAACCAATCCAGAAAATACAATAGCTTGCTACGAATTAAGTTTTTATGTTTCTGAACTCCTAGAAAAAAACATCACAGATCAACAAGGCAAGCTTATTAATTTAATGAAAAACAGAAATCGCAGTGAACGTTGTATTTCAACCTTATACGAATTATCAAAATCAAGCGATAATACAAAGCCAATTGCCCGTGCCTTTTCTTTTGCAGAACGACATAAAGCGGCCATTTTAAAAAGTGAAATTAAGAAAAAGTCACTTTTAGAAAACCATCCTAATGATAGTCTATTACTAAAGCAAAAGCAACTTTCTCAAATTCAAGAAGCGTTACGGTTTAAATTACTAACCAGACCTTATACTGCAGAATCAGCACTTAAAATTAACAACTTACGAGATAGTATACATACCCTTTCTTTAGCTTTAAAAGAGGTGTCTGCCACTATAGAAAAAAAATACCCTACAAAAGAAACAACTACATCTTTTGAAGCCATTGGAGAAAAATTAAAGGAAGACGAAGCTACTTTAATTGAGTATTTCTTCGGAAAAACAAATATCTATCAGTTTATCATTTCAGACACCACAGCAAAGCTTACGAAAATTCCTTTATCTGATAACACCCGAAAAAGCATTTCAACTTTTATTGACTATTTTAATACGCCTTCAGCTATAAATAATAACGTTCCAAAATATACTAATGCTGCTTTTAATTTATATCAGTTACTTCAATTACAGCAAGTAAAAGACAAGCAAAACCTCATCATTATTCCAGATGGGTTTTTAAATTTTGTGCCATTTGATGCTTTACTTACAGAAAGAACAAATGCTCTTAAATTTGAGAACATGCCTTTTGTTGTAAAATCGCATAAACTAGCGTATGTTTCTAATGTTGATTTGTATTTAAAGTCTTACCAACCTAGTAACTCACATAAGACTTTAGGTGTTTTTCCTGTATTTGAAAACGAGAATCAAGAATTAAAATACTCTATAGACGAAGCAAAAAGTTTAGCAAAGGAAATGGATGTAACTTTGTTAATGAATGACAAAGCAACAAAGAAAGCATTTTTAGCGCAAGCTGAAATTTTCGATATTTTACATTTATCCACTCACGCCAGTAGTGGCGATTTTATAGAACCTGCCTATATAGAATTTAGAAATTCTAAACTTTACTTAAACGAGTTGTATGGTCTAAATTTAAAAGCCGATTTAGTGGTTCTAAGTGCTTGTGAAACTGGCGTTGGTGTTTCACAACGTGGCGAAGGTGTTATGAGTGTCGCTCGCGGGTTTCAATATGCTGGCGCGAAAAACGTAGTATTCTCCCTTTGGCAAATTAGTGATTTTTCGACCTCACAAGTCATGACTTTATTTTATGAAAAATATAAGGATTGCGGTTCTGCTTTTGAAGCCAATCATTTTTCAAAACTGGCTTATCTTAATGATTCTGAAATAAAAAACACAAAAAAATCACCGTATTTTTGGAGTGCTTTTACATACCATGGCGCATTAACTAAGCCCAAAGAAGAGACTACAAATTTAATCATCATCCTTTTAGTTTTAGCAGGAATAGCACTACTTTTACTAGTGTTTTATAAATTTAAATATGGAAAATAAACTAAAAGACTTTCTACTTAAAAATTCGTATAAAAAAATAAAATTAAAACTCACAAAAACCAATCATTTAGAAGTCAAGGCCACTTTAAATGGCGTAAAAGGGTTGTTTATTTTAGATACGGGAGCTTCAAGTAGTTGCATTGGTTTTGCAGACACCACATTCTTTAATTTAAAAGTAAAAGACTCGGAGATTAAAGCCGCAGGTGCTGGCGCAACTAATATGCTTACTCAAATATCTAACAGCAACACGCTTAAAATAGGGCGTTGGAAAACAAAGAAACTAAAGCTTGTTTTATTTGATTTAGTTCACGTCAACACCGCGCTAGTTGCTCACAATGCTGCACCTGTCCATGGCATTATTGGTGCCGATATTCTCAAAAAAGGAAAAGCAATTATAGACTACGATAAAAAATATCTCTATTTAAAACCCTTGAAATAGCCTATTTTTATTACTTTTATATGCTTATTAATCTATTCAAACCCTCATGAAAACCAGCATCGTAATCGCAGATGATCATCCATTAATGTTAAGAGGTCTTAGTGATTTTATAGAATCTAAGGGCTATACGATTCTTGGTCGAGCAGAAGATGGTCAAGCCGCATACAATCTTATTATAAAGCATAAACCAGACATTGCTATTCTAGACATTAGAATGCCCTATCTCACTGGGCTTGATGTCGCTGAGCATTGCCAAAAGAACGATTTAGAGACTAAAATTATTTTAATCACCTTCGATAATGAAGAGCAACTTTTTGACAAAGCGAAAGCGTTTAATGTTTATGGCTATATTTTAAAAGAATTCGCTATTGAAGAAATTGAGCACTGTATTGAGCATGTAACACGTGGTGAGCCTTATTTTAGTGAAGAAATTGCTTCTTACTTAAATTCTAAAATTAAATATACCAATTCTGGCTTAACTGAATTATTAACTAAAACGGAAATGAAGGTGGCGCAGTTTTTGGCTGACAGTAAGACGAATACAGAAATTGCAGACATTTTAAACAGCTCGATTAGAACCATAGAGAAACACAGAAGTAATATTGTAAAGAAGCTAAAATTAGAAAAATCTCATAATGCCCTAGTACTCTGGGCGAACATGAATAAAGAGTTTTTAAAAAATACGTAATTCAACGTATTTTTTAAAAGTAAAATTCCTTTTATCTTTACAATGCTATTAATCAAGTATGACAGAGATTTCAAGCTCCATAGTATTAAGGGATACTATGGAGCTTCTCTTTTTTTAACTACATTCACTTCGTTATTTAAAAACAGGTAATTCTACGTGTTTCTAATACTAAAATTCACTTTACCTTTACAGTGCTATTAATTAATTAAACAGAGATTTCAAGCTCCATGGTATTAAGGGATACTACTGGAGCTTCTCTATTTTACAAACTACTTTATTCCCAAAAAAAATACGTAATTCAACGTATTTTATAATTCATCAATCTAGTCTACCTTTACAGTGCTATTAATCTATTACCAAAGAGATCAGCCTCCACATTACTGGGAGATAATGTGGAGCTTCTCTATTTTATAAACCTAACTATTCTGAAAAAAATACGTAATTCAACGTATTTTATAATTCATCAATCTAGTCTACCTTTACAGTGCTATTAATCTATTACCAAAGAGATCAGCCCCCACATTACTGGGAGATAATGTGGAGCTTCTCTATTTTATAAACCTAACTATTCTGAAAAAAATACGTAATTCAACGTATTTTATAATTCATCAATCTAGTCTACCTTTACAGTGTAATTAATCTATTACCAAAGAGATCAGCCTCCACATTACTGGGAGATAATGTGGAGCTTTTCTATTTTATAAACTCTACTCTTCTGAAAAAAAATACGTAATTCAACGTATTTCATAATTCATCCATGTAATCTACCTTTACAGTGTTATTAATTAGTTCTTAGGAAGAACCCATTATAAAATTCTGAGGAGTAACTGCCCAGCATTTTTAATTAAACCAAAAAGTATGGAAGAAACAACATTGAATAAAACGTTTGTTATTAGCATTATCGTTGTCGCGGTAATTGTAATTTCAATTAATATTATTTCTGCTTTTTTTTAAAAAAAGCTATCAAATAAAAAAAGCGCAACTTATTTATTAAGTTGCGCTAGTATTTGTACTAAAGTAGCTTATTTTTAAAGCTCTAAAGCTCTTTTTACATCATTATCCATTAACAATTCAGTTGGGTTTTCTAAGGCCTCTTTAACAGCAACCAAGAAACCAACACTTTCTTTACCATCGATTATTCTGTGATCGTAAGATAATGCAACATACATTATAGGTCTAATTTCTACGTGGCCGTCAATCGCAACAGGACGTTCTACAATATTATGCATTCCTAAAATACCACTTTGAGGCGGATTGATAATTGGTGTAGACAACATCGAACCAAAGACACCTCCATTAGAGATGGTAAATGTTCCTCCAGTCATTTCATCCACTGTTATTTGACCATCACGCGCACGTATAGCTAAACGTTTCACCTCCGCTTCTACCCCTCTGAAAGAGAGGTGTTCGGCATTTCTAATCACAGGTACCATGAGACCTTTTGGCCCAGATACAGCAATACTAACATCAACAAAATCGTAAGACAACATTTCCTTACCATCGATCATAGAATTAACTGCCGGATACATTTTTAATGCTCTAACAACCGCTAATGTGAAGAAAGACATAAAACCTAATCCAACACCATGCTTACTTTTAAATGTTTCTTTGTATTCATTTCTTAAAGCAAAAATAGGTGACATATCAACTTCATTAAACGTCGTTAACATCGCGGTAGTATTTTTAGCTTCCACCAAACGTTCTGCCACTTTACGTCGTAACATAGACATTTTACTTCTTGAAGTACCACGACTTCCACCCGTTGGAGTTCCCATAGACGGCACTGCATTTACAGCATCGTCTTTAGTAATACGTCCATCTTTTCCTGTACCAGTAACAGCTGATGACGCCATCCCTTTTTCAGCCAAAATCTTTTTGGCTGCAGGACTTGCTATACCAGATGCGTAGGTATCTTTTGCTGGATTTGGTGCTTTATCATGCTTTTGAGTATTAGCAACCGATTTTTGATCTTTAGCTAATTTTTCTTCTACATCATCATTTCCTCCTTCATCACCCCCTTCATAAGTAGATGTTTCAGGTGCTTTAGCTTCTGTGTCTATTAAGCAAACCACTTGCCCGACCGCAACAGCATCTCCTTCTTCAGCTTTAAGTGTGATAGTACCACTCGCTTCTGCTGGTAATTCTAAAGTTGCTTTGTCACTATCAACTTCTGCAATGGCCTGGTCTTTTTCTACATAATCTCCATCTTTTACTAACCATTCTGCAATTTCAACTTCTGTAATAGACTCGCCTGGTGAAGGCACTTTCATTTCTAAAATCATCGTAATATAATTTTATTCTGTTGTTATTTATTTTGGGGGCACCATTTAGAACCCTGTATTTTATAGTTTAATCGTATACAAAAAACATCAAAGACCCTTATTTAGAAATCATGTCTAAGCTATAAGCTTATCGTTGATTGTTTTTAGTTTTATCAAACACGTAATCTATAACTTCTTGATGTCGTTTTTTAGATCGCGTTGAGCTCCCTGCAGCTGGTGCGCCGTAAGGGCGTCTTGAAACTGCTCTAAAGGTTTTGGCTTCGTCTAAATGCATTAACATATGACTGTAAGCCCCCATGTTTCTAGGTTCTTCCTGAGCCCAAACGATATCTTCTGCTTTTTTATATTTTTTTATGACCTTACGTATTTCTTCGGCAGGTAATGGGAACAATTGTTCTATTCTTACTAAAGCCACATCGTCCCGTTTTAATTCCTCACGTTTCTCATCTAAATCATAATAAAACTTCCCAGTCAGAAACACTAAGGTTTTCACTTTACTTGTGGTCACTTGATCGTCGTCAATAAGCGTTTTAAAACTTCCGTTTGCAAAGTCTTCAACAGTAGAGACGCATTTTGGGTGGCGTAATAAACTCTTTGGAGTAAATACAATTAAAGGCTTTCTAAAATTAGATTTCATTTGTCGTCTTAACAAATGGAACATATTGGCTGGCGTGGTACAATCTGTAACATACATGTTATCTTTTGCACATAACTGTAAATAACGTTCCATTCTTGCTGAAGAATGCTCTGCTCCTTGGCCTTCATAACCATGAGGCAACAACATAACTAACCCGTTTTGGGTTTTCCATTTATCTTCTCCAGCAGAGATGTATTGATCCAACATAATTTGTGCACCATTACTAAAATCTCCAAATTGTGCTTCCCAAATAACTAATGTTTTTGGGCTCGCCATGGCGTAACCATAATCGAAACCAACTACACCATATTCTGAAAGTAAAGAATTATAAATGTAAAAGTCTCCTTGGTTATCACTCAAATGATTTAAAAGCAAGATTTCTTCTTCACTGTCTTCTACTTTAACCACGGCATGCCTATGTGAAAATGTGCCACGCTCTACATCTTGACCAGAAATACGCACATCATAACCTTCATCTAATAAAGTTCCATAAGCTAAATGCTCAGCCATTGACCAGTCTAATCGATTTTCATCAAACATCGTTTGGCGGTCATTGATTAAACGTTCAATTTTTCGGATGAATTTCTTGCCTTTAGGAAGGTTTGAAATTACTTTGGTAATTTCGGTTAATTTCTTTTTGGATGTTTTGGTATCAACATCTTTCATCATCTCAAATTCATCTACACGTGTAAAATCTTTCCACGCAGATTCCATAAATGCTGTGATGACCGTTTTATCTTCTTTTCTTGAATCTTCTAATTTTTCCTCTAGACTATCTTTGTACTGTTTTTCTAATTCCTTAACGTGATCCTTACCAATAACACCGTCAGCCAATAACTTTTGAGCGTATAAATCTCTAGGGTTTGCATGTTTAGCAATCGCCTTATAGAGTTTAGGCTGCGTAAAACGTGGTTCATCGCCTTCGTTATGACCATATTTTCTATAGCCTAACATATCAATGAAAACATCACGTTTAAATTGCATTCTAAAATCTAACGCAAATAACGTAGCATGTACAACTGCTTCAGCATCATCTGCATTAACATGCAGTACTGGTGATAAGGTAACTTTACCCACATCTGTACAATAGGTACTTGATCGCGCATCTAGGTAGTTTGTAGTAAAACCAACTTGGTTATTTACCACAATGTGAATTGTACCGTTGGTTTTATAACCATCAAGCTGAGCCATTTGCACCAGTTCATAAACGATGCCTTGACCTGCAATAGCTGCATCACCGTGAACTATAATTGGCAATACTTTACTAAAATTATCACTATACTCTTTATCCTGTTTAGCTCTTACAATACCTTCTACAACGGCCCCAACAGTTTCTAAGTGTGAAGGGTTAGGCGCTATACTTAATTTAATTGCTTTTCCAGAGGCTGTTTTACGTTTGCTAGTCCACCCTAGGTGGTACTTTACATCTCCATCAAAAACCTCTTCTTCATAATCTTTACCGTCAAATTCACTAAAAATATCCTTCGCAGATTTTCCGAAGATATTAGTTAACGTACTCAAACGACCTCTGTGTGCCATTCCCATCACAAATTCCTGCACACCGTATTCTGCTGCTTTTTCAATCATCGCATCTAAAGCAGGAATTAATGCCTCACCGCCTTCAAGAGAAAAACGTTTCTGACCCACATACTTTGTGTGTAGAAAACTCTCAAAAGAAACGGCTTCATTTAGTTTTTTAAGAATGTGTTTTTTCTGTTCTGAAGAAAAATTCGGCTGATTATCGTTGATATTCAGTTTATCTTGAATCCATTGTATTTCTTCAGGTTTACGAATATACATGTACTCAACCCCAATAGATTTACAATAAATACTTTCTAAATGAGTAACTATTTCTTTAAGCGTTTGCTTACCAATACCTATAATTTCACCAGCATTAAAGGTGGTCCCTAAATCTTGCTCCGTTAAACCGAAGTTTTCAATCGCTAGGGTTGGTGCGTATTTACGACGGTCACGAACAGGATTCGTTTGCGTAAATAAGTGCCCACGATTTCTATAGCCATCTATTAGTTTTACCACCTGAAACTCTTTCTGTACTTGACCTGGAATTTGAGTAGAAGTATTTTCTACTACTACTTCTCCATTCTCTCCATAAGATTCGCTTCCAAAATCGTAACCTTGAAAAAAGGCTCTCCAACTTGGTTCTATAGAATCCGGGTTTATCTGGTATTGTTCGTATAAATCAGCAAAGTATGCTGTATGTGCTGCGTTTAAAAAGGAATATTTATCCATTATTTTCTTTAAGACGTGTTCGCTTCAACAAAATTTTACCAAAAATACAACTTTCTCTAAAATTAGAGATGCTTTTAGTATATTTATAACACTCTAAACTTTACTTAATTTAAGATTATGAAAGATAGCCTGCCCAAAAGCTTAAAATATATTCTTTTCTCAGTATTTTCATTTATTTTTATCACTCTTGCATTTTCACAAGATAATTTACCTGAAGAAAAAAGTGCTTTTTGGCAACATGTTAGATTTGGTGGTGGCATTGGGCTAACTATCGGAAACGCTGTTTTTAGCGGAACCCTCGCACCGAGTGCTATTTACGATTTTAATAACCAATTTTCATTAGGTGTTGGACTAAATAGCACCTATTACAGTCAAAAAAATGTTTTTAAATCAACAATATTAGGTGGCAGTGTTATTAGCTTATTCAACCCCATTCAGGAGATTCAGTTATCTGGTGAATTTGAACAAAACCACGTCAGTCAAAACTTTAATAATATAGCTTTTCAAGATAATGAGTACTGGGTTCCCGCTTTATTTATTGGCGCTGGTTACAGGACGCAACACGTAACTATTGGTCTGCGTTATGATGTGCTATATAATGAAAATAAAAGTATTTACGCTAACCCTTGGGGCCCATTTGTTAGGTTCTATTTTTAAATTTTACGCTAGCTTCCGCGCTAAGAAAAGCGAACTAAAGCTCATTATTGTGAATACTTATTTCTAAACCAAACTTTTTGCCATTCTCTTTTTAAGATCAAAAAGGATACCTGGCCAGCCAGCTCAACCATATCATCTCCATTTAATGCTTTAATTGCAGGTTCTGAAACATCGATAATATAGAGTAAATTAAGATATTCTGTAAACTTATTTTGAATGAGCTTATATACCGTATCATGTAATAGCGATTTTAAATGTGATGGTAGAATAGCGACATCAAAATCTAAATCAATATTAGCATATAAAAAATCTTTATTTAACTGAAGAACTAAAGCCTTGTATAACTCTAAAGCGGTTGCTTCTTCTATTAAATCTTCAAAAGTTGTTGGTAATTTCATTGTTTTCATTTGCACAATTTAGACCTTACGCGTCATTAATGTGTTACCAAATTGTTGTAAAAGTGTTTTCTTTTCATCAGAAATACTCAAGGCATTCAAAACGGAAAAGGCTTTACTGGTGTAGTTTGCAATTTCTTTTTTTGTGGTTTCGGCTGAACCACTTGAGATAAAAAACGCTTTTACCGTATTAATCTTCTCTTCGTTATCATCTAAGTTTACGCTATATAATTGTTGTAATTGTATGCTTTCTGAAGCACTTAAAAACGCATTTGCTTTCAAATACAAATACGTCTTTTTATTTTCAATAATATCACCACCAACTTGTTTCCCAAAAGTTTCTGGATCACCAAAAGCATCTAAATAATCATCTTGTAGCTGAAAAGCAATTCCTAATAACCTTCCAAATTCGTAAATACTATTTTGATCTTTTTCTGAGGCCTTAGCGATTATAGCCCCCATTTTCATTGCCGCTCCAACTAACACCGCTGTTTTATATTCAATCATTTTTAAATATTCAGGAATGGTAACATCATCACGTATTTCAAAATCCACGTCGTATTGCTGGCCTTCGCAAACCTCCAAGGCTGTTTTACTAAATAATTTTGCTAAAGCCTGAAACGTTTCTGGGTCATAATTTTCAAATAACCGATACGCCATAATAAGCATGGCATCACCAGATAAAATACCCGTATTCAAGTCCCACTTTTCATGAACCGTTGGCTTCCCACGTCGTATTGGCGCATCATCCATAATATCATCATGAATCAACGAAAAGTTATGAAACACCTCAATACTCAAAGCCGCATCTAAAGCCTTTTTATAATCACAATTAAATATTTCAGCAGACATTAACGTGAGCACTGGCCGCAAACGCTTACCTCCTAATTTAAGGATATAGTTTATAGGTTCGTATAGGTTTTTAGGCTCTCTTTCTTTAGAAAAAGCCTCTAAATAGGTTATAAATTCCTTTTGGTAGGTCGTAGTTGTCTGCATCCGGCAAAAATAATGTAAAATCCTAAATTAACAGAAGCCAAAACCCTCCTAATGTTTAGAAATTATTAAAACTTAGGAAACTTTTAATGTTTTTAAAGTTTCCTGACGTATATTTGCAGCCATTATGATAAAAGAACAAATTATAAATAAGGCAAGTGAACTCTTTTTAAATCTAGGATTTAAGAGTGTAACCATGGATGATATTGCCAATGAAATAGGCATGAGCAAAAAGACTATTTATGTTCATTTTGCGAATAAAACGAAGTTAGTTGAAGCTGTCGCTTTCCACCTTTTTGATGTCATCTGCAATGGTATTGATGGTATTTGCGACGCCTCGCCTAATCCAATTGAAGAATTGTATGAGATTAAGATGTATGTGATGCATCATTTAAAAAATGAAAAAACATCTCCTCAATTTCAGCTAAAAAAATACTATCCCGAAATTCATGAAATATTAAAATTCAAACAATTTGAAAAGATGCACGACTCTGTCCATGAGAGTCTTGCAAAAGGCGTAGAAACAGGTGTATTTCGCCACAATATAGACATAGATTTTATATCAAGAATGTATTTTACTGGGATGACCGGTATTAAAGACAGTATGTTTTTTCCTCCTGAAACCTATACTATGGACTATTTAATGGAAAGCTATTTAGAATACCATTTGCGCGCCATAGTTACTGAAAAAGGATTCAATATATTAAATAATTTTATTACAAAAACCCACCAATAAATCAGATGAAACACCTTCATATACTATTATTCTTCTTTGCTTTTTCTATCGGATTTTCTCAAGAAGAAAAAACGAGCTTCACCTTACAGGAAGCTATTGATTACGCCTTAGAAAATAACCGTACCGCACAAAACGCCGCTTTAGATATTGAAGCCGCAAAAAAGCAAAAATGGGAAACTACGGCTACCGGATTACCGCAAATAAGCGCCAGTATTGACTACCAAAATTTCTTAAAACAACAGGTTCAAGTAATACCAGCAGAATTTTTTGGTGGAAATCCCGGAGAATTCGCAGAGGTCACTTTTGGTACCAAGCAAAGTGCTACCGCTTTTGCCACGCTAAACCAGAAACTATTTGACGGTTCTTATTTAGTAGCGCTACAGTCTGCCAAAGTGTTTCTACAAATCTCTAAAAACGCCAAAACAAAAACTGACCTTGAAGTTAGAAAAGCCGTGATTAATGCCTACGGCAATGTACTATTAACCCAAGAAAGCGCGCAGATTTTAGAACGTAATATTAGTGTGTTAGAAAAAAACCTTTTTGAAACTACAAAAATTTATGAAAATGGTTTAGGTGAAGAAGAAAGTGTAGAGCAATTAAAAATCACATTATCTGGTATAGAAAGCAATTTAAATAATACTAATAGATTAAAAACTTTAGCGTATCAGATGCTTAATATTGTGTTAGGTATGGCTATCGATAAGCCTTTAATTTTGACGGATGACTTAGAAGCATTAACGGCTCAAAACATGTCCTTAAGTCTTTTAGAAATGGATGCCAATCCTAAAAGCACTATTGACTACCAAATCGCTGAAAATGATACTGAAGCAAAATCATTAATGGTAAAGCTCGAAAAAAGTAAAGCATTACCAAAGTTGAATGCTTTTTTGAATGGAGGCTATTCTGCATTTAGTGATGAGTTTACCTTTGTAAGTAGTGATCAAAACTGGTTTGGTTCTTCCTTATTTGGGGTTAATTTGAGTATTCCAATATTTAGTTCAGGTATGAGGAGCGCAGCAACACAGCGTGCACAAATTAATCTTGACAAATCAACCACCGATTTGATTGAGACCGAGCAAAAAATCAAACTGCAAATTGCCACAGCCAAAAGCGATTACCAGTTTGCCATCGAAGACTATGATAATAAAAGAGACAACTTAGCATTGGCAGAACGCATAGAACAAAAGAACCAAACGAAATTTTTTGAAGGTATTGCTTCAAGTTTTGAGCTTAGACAAGCGCAAACGCAATTATACCAAGCTCAAAATGAACTGCTGCAGGCCATGCTTGACGTTATAACCAAAAAAGCAGCATTAGAAACCGTTTTAAATGAAATGCCACAAAATTAATCAATCTTAAAAATCCATTATAATGAAAAACATATATGCCATATTATTTCTTACCCTGTTATTAACGGCTTGCGGTGGAGGTAATTCAAATAAAACGATCGATATTTCATCAAGCACAGATGTTAACGCTATAAAATCGGAGCGTGACAAACTCATTGCTCAACAACAGGAAATAAGTGTCAAGTTAAAAACAATCGATATGAAAATCGATGCGTTAACGCCTGAAAAAAAATTACCCTTAATTACGACCTTCACTGCAAAATCAGAAAAATTCGAACATTTTTTAGAACTTCAAGGTAATGTAGCTACAAAACAGAATTTGGTCATTACGCCAGAAATGAGCGGTATTTTAAAAAGTGTTATTGTTAAAGAAGGACAACGTGTTTCAAAAGGCCAACTATTAGCACGCATTGACGATGGTGGCATGAGCCAGCAAATCGCACAATTTCAAATTCAAGCCGATTTAGCAAAAACAACTTTTGAGCGTCAAAAACGTCTTTGGGATCAGAAAATTGGTAGTGAAATTCAATACTTACAAGCCAAATCGGCTTATGAGGGTCAGGTAGAAGCCGTAAAACAATTAAAAAGCCAGTTAGCAAAAACAGCTGTTCGCGCACCATTTTCTGGTGTTATTGATGACATTATTACGGAACAAGGTAGTGTCGTGGCTGCTGGACAGACACCTTTAATGCGCGTTGTTAATTTAAACGACATGTATATTTCTGTAGATGTGCCAGAGCGTTACGTTTCAGACGTTACAAAGAATAAAGCTGTTGAAGTTAATTTTCCTGTTTTAGGCGAAACATTAAATTCAAAAGTCCGCCAAACCGGAAATTTTATAAATCCCGCGAATCGGACGTTTAATATTGAAATTGCAGTACCAAATAAAAAAGGAACGATTAAACCCAACTTAACCGCTAAGCTAAAGATTAACGATTATACTAACGAAAAGGCATTACTAGTCCCACAAAACATCATTTCTGAAAACGCTGAAGGGGAACAATACATCTATGTGTTAAAAGAGAAAGATGGTGATACAGCGATTGCGGAAAAAGTGATTATCGAAACCGGAAAAACACAAGGGGATGTTATTGAAGTCTTAAAAGGTATTGAAGACAATGCCGAAATTATTAAAGAAGGCGCAAGAAGTGTAAAGGATGGTCAGAAAGTTCAAATTATTAATCAAAATACTGAGGCATAATGAAAAAGAAAAAAAATGTAGATAAGGAGTTTATCCTATCGTCATGGGCCATAAAGAATAAAACGACCATGTACATGGCAATGGCCCTTATTCTATTCTTAGGCATTTCAGCCTATTTTAGTATGCCGCGTGAAAGTTTTCCAGAAATTAAGGAAACTAAGATTTATGTTAGTTCTTTATTTCCAGGAAACACTGCTGAAGATATAGAAAAACTCATTACAGACCCTTTAGAAGACAAGCTAAAAACAGTAAGTAATGTTGTAGAAATCACCTCAACATCACAAGAAGATTATTCCATGGTGATTGTAGAATTTGACGAAAACATCTCTGTAGAACAAGCGAAACAAAAAGTAAAAGACGAAATAGATTCTGAAACTTCTGGTGAAGACTGGCCTACTTTTAATGGCGCCAAAGTAGAACCTAATGTTTTTGAATTGAGTATGAGTGAAGAAATACCCATTCTTAACATTAATATTTCTGGTGATTATCCTGTAGCAAAACTCAAAGAATTTGGTGAATATCTTCAGGATGAAATTGAAGATCTGGATGAAATTAAAAAAGTTGATATTCGGGGAGCACAGGAAAAAGAGGTTGAAATTGCAGTAGACACCTACAAAATGATGGCTTCAAAAGTTAGTTTTGACGACATTATTGGGGCAGTAGGAAATGGAAACATGACCATGTCTGCAGGTAATTTAAAGACCAGCGGCCAACGACGCACCATTAGAATTATTGGTGAAATTGAAAATCCATCTGATTTAAATGACTTCGTTGTAAAAGTTGAAAACAACAATCCCATTTATTTAAAAGATGTGGCTACTGTTACTTTTAAAGAAAAAGACAGGACCACTTTCGCTCGAGAATTTGGAGATCGTGTGGTCATGTTGGATGTTAAAAAACGTGCCGGCAAAAACATGGTTGCAGCCGCAGAACAAATAGAAGTAATTGTAGCTCAAGCTAAAACCGATGTTTTTCCATCAAACTTAAGCGTAACTATCGCTAATGATCAGTCCTCTAAAACTATTGGCCAGGTTGACGATTTAGTAAATAATATCATTTTTGGAATCATCTTAGTGGTGACGGTTTTAATGTTCTTTTTAGGCTTTAAAAACGCCTTATTTGTTGGTTTTGCGATTCCAATGTCTATGTTTATGTCTTTAATGATATTAAATTACTTAGGCTATACGATGAACACCATGATTCTATTCGGGTTGATCATGGGGCTCGGTATGCTTGTAGATAATGGTATTGTCGTGGTCGAGAACGTGTACCGTTTAATGGAAGACGAAGGGATGTCTCGCATTGAAGCTGCTAAAAAGGGAATTGGAGAAATTGCTTTTCCTATTATCATCTCGACAGCAACCACCGTAGCGGCCTTTATTCCCTTGGGGTTATGGCCAGGGGTGATGGGTGAATTCATGGTGTATTTCCCAATCACATTATCTGTTGTTTTAGGCTCTTCTTTAATCGTGGCTATATTCTTTAATTCGGTATTGGTCTCTCAGTTTATGACCATTGAAGATAAAGAAATGCCAATTAATAAAATAATTAGAATTTCTGCTATAATAGGAGGAATAGGCTTAATCATTTTACTGTTTGGAGGAACCTATAGAGCTTTAGGATCAGTCATGCTCTTTACAGCTATTATGCTTTGGGTATACCGCTTGGTTTTAAGAGGTATGGCCAATCGTTTTCAAAATAAAACTTTGGTCAAACTTGAAAACTGGTATGAAAAACAAATTTCTGCTGCATTAAAAGGGAAACGACCGGTTATTATCACGATTTTAACTTTTGTTTTGCTTATTGGTGCTTTTATGGCGTTTGGAGGTTCTGTAGCCACTAACCGTACAAAAATTGAATTCTTCCCAGAGAACAAGCCAAACCAAATTATTGTTTACATCGAATACCCTCAAGGAACAGATATTGATAGAACGAATTCCATCACAAAAGAGATAGAAGAGAAGGTGTACAAGATGATAAATGCTCCTGAATACATTCAAGATGGTAAAAACTTACTAGTAGAAAGTGCGGTTTCTCAAGTGGGTGAAGGCGCTGGAAACCCGCAAACAGATGGTGGTTCTGCTGCCGAAATGCCGCATAAAGGAAAAATTACGGTTTCCATGCGCGAGTATAAATATCGGGATGGGGCAGACAGTCAAGAATTACTTAAAAAAATACAAGAATCTCTAGTAGGTATTTATCCTGGTGTTTTAATATCAGTAGAAAAAGATGCCAATGGTCCTCCTGCCGGTGCTCCAATTAATATTGAATTGGAAGGTGATGATTATAATACCCTCATCAATACAGCAGAGCTGATGCGTGAATTCATTAACTCTAAAAACATTGAGGCCATCGACGAATTAAAAATTGATGTCAATAAAGACAAACCTGCTATGCAGGTGGTTGTCGATCGTGAAAAGGCTGGCGAATTGGGCGTCAGTTCAGGACAGGTAGGACAACAATTACGTAATTCTATTTTTGGTGCTAAAGCGGGGATTTACAAAGAAGATGGTGAAGATTATGATATCTACGTCCGTTTTAACGAAACAAATCGTTACAATACAAGTGCGATATTTAACCAGAAAATAATTTTTAGGGACATGGCGTCTGGTCAAATTAAAGAGATTCCAATCTCTACAGTAGCTAAGCAAAAAAACAGTTCTGGCTTTAGTGCGATTAAACATCGGGATACTAAACGTGTGGTCACCGTATATTCTGCACTAGCACCGGGCTTTACTGATGCTGCAGCTGCAGTTGGACAGATTCGAGAAGAAATGAAAAACTTCAATAATCTTCCTGAGGATATAAATATCGATTATACCGGTCAAATTGAAGAGCAAAATAAGCAAATGTCCTTTTTAATGGGCGCCTTTTTCACAGGTTTGGGCTTAATTTTCTTAATCTTAATTTTCCAATTTAATTCGGTTTCAAAACCAGCCATCATTATGATAGCCATCTTCCTAAGTTTAATAGGCGTGTTTGGCGGTATTGTTATTTCGGGGTCGCCTTTTGTTATTATGATGACCATGATGGGTATTATCTCTCTCGCTGGAATCGTAGTAAACAACGGTGTTGTTCTGCTTGACTACACCCAATTATTAATTGATAGAAAAAAGAACGCCTTAGACTTAGAGGACCATAAGTATTTGAACAAGCAAGATTTATTAGATGCTATTATTCTTGCAGGGAAAGCGCGTTTGCGTCCGGTGTTACTAACAGCCATTACGACCATTTTAGGTTTAATCCCCTTAGCTATAGGATTAAATATTGATTTCTTTTCTTTGTTTAGCTCTTTCGATCCTAAAATATATTTTGGTGGTGATAATGTAATTTTCTGGGGGCCACTAGCCTGGACTGTAATCTATGGTCTGATCGTGGCAACGTTTTTAACATTAATTGTTGTACCCATATTATTCTATTTATCAATGCGTTTCAAAATGTGGTTTAGGAGAAAAACGACTTCCGAAGAAATAAATGAGATAGTCGAATATCAAGAACAAACCGAAGCACTAGAAAACAGCACCAGTTTAGCCTTAGATAAATAGTCTAAAATGATTTAACAAAATCCGAAGTCTTTACTTCGGATTTTTTATTTTTGCACTCTAATAAATTATTATGTACAGAAGTCATAACTGTGGTGAATTAAATGCATCGCATATCAATACAGAAGTTACCTTATCTGGTTGGGTTCAAAAATCAAGAGACAAAGGATTCATTATTTGGGTAGATTTACGAGACCGTTACGGGATTACGCAATTGGTGTTTGATGAAGAACGTACTTCGAAAGAATTACTGGAACGCGCTCAAAAATTAGGTCGTGAATTCGTCATCCAAGTTAAAGGTAAGGTCGTTGAGCGGGATTCCAAGAACCCAAATCTGCCAACAGGTGCCATTGAGATTTTAGTTTCGGAATTAACTATATTAAACCAAGCGCTTTTACCTCCGTTTACTATAGAGGATAAAACAGATGGTGGTGAAGATATTCGCATGAAATATCGCTACTTAGATATTAGACGTAATCCTGTAAAAAACAACCTGATTTTTAGAGCGAAGGTAACTCAGGAGGTGAGAAACTATTTATCTAATGATGGTTTTATAGAAGTAGAAACACCGTATTTAATAAAATCGACACCAGAAGGTGCTCGTGATTTTGTTGTGCCTTCACGTATGAATGCGGGTGAGTTTTACGCGCTGCCACAATCACCACAAACCTTTAAACAACTACTTATGGTTGGTGGCATGGACAAGTATTTCCAAATCGTAAAGTGTTTTAGAGATGAAGATTTACGTGCAGACAGACAACCCGAATTCACACAAATTGACTGTGAAATGGCCTTTGTTGAGCAAGAAGACATTTTAAACGTTTTCGAGGGCTTAACCCGCCACTTACTTAAAGAAGTGAACGGTGTTGAAATTGAAAAATTCCCACGACTATTATACGATGACGCCATGCGTTTATACGGAAACGACAAACCAGACATTCGTTTTGGGATGGAATTTGGCGAATTAAATGCGGTAGCACAACACAAAGATTTTGGTGTATTTAACAGTGCCGAATTAGTGGTTGGTATTGCTGTTCCTGGAGGAAACACTTATACAAGAAAGGAAATAGACAAATTAATTGATTGGGTAAAGCGTCCGCAAGTTGGTGCTTTAGGGATGGTTTACGCACGTTGCAATGATGACGGCAGCTTTAAATCTTCAGTAGATAAATTTTACGATCAAGAGGATTTGGCAAAATGGGCAGAAACTACCGGTGCAAAACCCGGCGATTTAATCTGTGTGCTTTCAGGAGAGATTAATAAAGTACGAGCACAATTAAGTGCCTTGCGTATGGAACTGGCAACTCGTTTAGGTTTGCGTGACCCAAAAGTATTTGCCCCTTTATGGGTTATTGATTTTCCTTTATTGGAGCTAGATGAAGAAACGGGGCATTATCATGCCATGCATCACCCTTTTACCTCACCAAAACCAGGCCAAATTGAATTATTAGACACAAACCCAGGTGACGTAAAAGCGAATGCTTATGATTTGGTTTTGAATGGCAATGAAATTGGTGGCGGATCAATACGTATTCACGATAAAGCCACCCAAGCCATTATGCTAAAGCATTTAGGATTCTCTGATGCAGAGGCAAAAGCACAGTTTGGTTTCCTTATGGATGCTTTTGAATACGGCGCGCCTCCTCATGGTGGCTTAGCCTTTGGATTAGATAGATTGGTTGCCATTCTTGGCGGACAAGAAACCATTCGTGATTTTATTGCCTTCCCAAAAAACAATTCAGGTCGGGATGTGATGATTGATGCACCTGCACCAATTGACGATGAACAATTAAAAGAATTAAGTTTAAAACTAAACTTAAAATCATAATTTAAAAATCCTGCTTCACGCAGGATTTTTTGTTAGTTTAGAAAAATGAAAGTAAAAAAGATTTTCAAAATAATAGGAGGCATCTTAGGTGTTCTCTTGCTTATAGTTGGGTTTTTAGTCGCCTATCTGTATTATATGATGCATTATAGTTTATTACCTAATGAAGGTGAATTCGAACATGATGCCCATTATATAAATCCGGAGACTTCTATTTTAAATGAAAACTTTAAGGTTTGTAATGAAAACAATATTTATCAGTATTACAATCAATCACAAACCCTACCTTATTTCAATGGAAAAAATGGCTTTAGAGACTATATAAATAAAGCGTACAAGAATAGAAATTATTCAGATTCTGGATATTTCAACATTCGCTTTATTATTAATTGTGAAGGACAAGCGGGACGGTTTACTATACATGAAAACAACCTCGATCTCGAGCCTCAATCTTTTAATTCAGATTTAAAAAAACAACTTACTAATTTAACTACAAATGTTAAGCAATGGCTTCCCGTGTATCTCTACAACAAAAAGAGAGATGCCTACATGTACATTTCATACCGCATAGAAAATGGAGAGATTACTGAAATTATCCCTTAGTATTGCTTGCCTTTTATTACTCTTCTCTTGTAGTACAAAAAGAGAGAAAGCCGAAGCAATTTACAAAAGAGCGATTCAATACCCACAAGGCTCAAGGATGAGCATTAATGGGATAAAAAGAGCCACAGAAGTGGACTCTACTTATGAGCAAGCCGTTTACGAATTGTCTGTCGCATACTTAAAACGAGGGCTCCCACACGAATGGCTTCCACAATACAATAAAGCTGTTAAATTAGATGCTGCTACTCGAATTCCTTGGCGTGGCTACCTATATTTGTGGTTTTATAGAGATTACAGAAAAGCTATTGCAGATTTTGACGCTTCAGATACACTCACTCCAGATTTTATTGATGCACCACAAGGCCATAGTGTAGATTATTGGCGAGGAGTCGCCTATTTAGGATTGAAAGATTATAAAAAATCTAATGCCTATTTTGAAAAACATATCGCCAAAGAGATTAAAGATTTCGGAGAAGATTATGTAGATGTTACTGCTTTCTTATATAATGGAATTTCTTATTTTGAAGCAGGAAACTATGAAAAAGCCTTAGCCAATTTTGACAAACAGTTAGCGTATTCCCGCAACCTGAGTGCAGATGCTAAATATTATAAAGCACAAATATTTAAAGCCCAAAACCTTTTAAAACTATCAAAAACAACTATAAATCAATCTATTGCAGATTATAATTTAGGTTATAATAATAAACGGCCCTATGTAGAAACCTTACGCCAAATATATCCAGAAGATTTAGAGGAGTTCAAAAAAACATTATAATTACCACCCACAATTGAACAAATAACTCTGCTTCACGCAGGATTTTTTGTTACTTTTAGTCTAGACTAAACTTATGCCAAAAAAATCACCTTTTAGACGCTTTTTAATCTGGAGATACAAACATCTTTCAGAAAAAAACTTTGTTTTTATTTTAAGTGCACTTGTAGGCTTATTAGCTGGTTTAATTGCTGTTACATTAAAGAACCTCACCTTTACAATAGAATCTTTATTATCAAAGAGTATTGCGTTCTCAAACAATCAACTCTATTTCATTTTACCTGTTATTGGCTTATTATTAGTCTACTTATTTGTTAAATATGTTTCAAAAAAACCCTTAGAACATGCTATTCCTTCTGTACTCTATTCTTTAGCAAAAAAAAGTGGCATTCTCCAACGCAGTAAAATATATTTCCCTTTAATAGCTGCGCCCCTAACGGTAGGTTTTGGTGGTTCGGTAGGATTATTAGGACCCGCTATTTCATCAGGCGCTGCCCTGAGTTCAAATCTGGGTAAGCTTTTTCACATCAATAGAAAAACAAGAACACTATTAATTGGTTGTGCTGCTGCAGGGGCAATTTCTTCTATATTTAAATCGCCTATTGCAGCAATCATTTTTGCAGTAGAAGTTTTTAGTCTGGATTTAACTTTTGTTTCACTACTGCCCTTACTTATTGCTTCGGTATCTTCAGTAATTACTTCTTATTTCTTTTTAGGAGACGATTTACTTTTCAATTTTAACTTTTCAGATAAATTTGAACTAAAAGACATTCTCTTTTATGCCGTTTTGGGCATTGGTACTGGTCTGGCTTCTATCTATTTCACAAAAATGTACTTCTTCATTCTGAAATTTTTCGAACGATTTAAATCCGCTTTTCAGCGATTAATCATTGGTGGGTTAACCATTGGTGTCATGCTCTATTTTATTCCGCCTTTGTATGGTGAAGGTTTTGGTTTTATTAATAATTTATTGGCTGGAAATCATTTACAGGCTTTAGGCAAAACGCCTTTTGATGCGTTTAATGATAATATTTGGGTCGTAATCGCATTGTTATTTGGCATCACTGTTTTTAAGGCAGTAGCCATGACAACAACTTTTGCAGCCGGTGGTGTGGGTGGTATATTTATTCCAACACTAGTTATGGGAAGTGCCTTGGGTAATGTGGTCGCTAAAGTAATTAACAATATTGGTTTAGGTTTTAATGTTTCAGAAACTAATTTTACACTTATTGGTATGGCTGGATTGATTGCAGGCGTGCTTCATGCGCCTTTAACCGCTATTTTCTTAATTGCTGAAATTACTGGCGGTTATGAATTATTTATTCCTTTAATGATCGCTGTTGGTATCTCTTTCAGCGTTAAAAAAAGCGCGATTGATTATACAATATATACCAGAGAATTAGCAGAAAAAGGGCAGCTACTAACCCATAACAAAGACCAAAGCGTATTAACATTAATGACGCTTGATGGCATCATTGAGACCAATTTTATAGTCTTAGAACCGACAATGACCTTGGGCCAAATGCTTCATGAAGGTGTTGCCAAATCTGCTAGAAACTTATTTCCTGTGGTTAATAAAAAACAGCAACTTGTTGGCATCATTTTATTAGATGACATACGTGACATTATGTTTGATCGTGCCTTATACGATGCGACTTTAGTTCAAGATATTATGCACAACCCACCAGACAAAATTTATTACAAAAAAGATTCGATGCAAAAAGTAATGCAGAAATTTCAAGATTCTGCTGCCTGGAATCTACCTGTAATAGACAATGGAAAGTATGCAGGTTTTGTTTCAAAATCTAAATTATTGACAGCGTATCGCAGAGAATTAATTAATGTAAGCTCTTAGCTTAAAAATTGCTTAATTTTGTAATAGGACCGATCGATTGTAAAGGCTTCAAAAGCCTTGGTAAAATTAATCCTTTGAGATTTTTTATATAAAAATTAATACAATTTAAAAATGAAATATATTATTTGGTTTTTCTTTATTGCTTCAGTAGCCTCGGTTATATGCGGTTATATTTTAGATGTTCCTTACACTCAAAAACTCATTGGATTTGGTGTTTTAAGTTTCTTTTTTATTGTCATACCTTTATTCACCTATCACAGATGGAAAGGTAGAGATATTAAAGAATACATGTTAACCAAGGAAAAAATTGAAGACATGCGTAAAAAAGAAGGTGATAAACGAAAGTTATAAGGGTCAATTCAAATTGCGTTTTTCTATAAAGAAACGCTTTAATAATTTTGAAGCTTCTTCTTCTAAAACGCCACCTTTTAGCTTTGTTTTAGGGTGCAACTTCGTATTTAGATTAATGCAACCACGTTCTTTATCTCTTGCAGCATATACAATTTTTGAAATCTGACTCCAATACAAGGCGCCTGCGCACATTTGGCAAGGCTCTAATGTAACGTATAAGGTACAATTATGAAGATATTTTCCACCTAAAAAATTGGCTGCAGCTGTTATAGCCTGCATTTCAGCATGTGCTGTGACATCATTTAACAGTTCTGTTAAATTATGTGCTCGCGCAATAATACGGTCTTCAATAACGATAACAGCACCCACTGGAATCTCTCCTTTTTCATATGCAGCCTCAGCTTCCTGAAGTGCTTTTTGCATAAAATAATTATCGTCGTATACGTTTATCATATCCTATAAAAATAAAAAAAACAGCTAATTAAATAGCTGTCTTTTTTTTATTTATTTTAAATGACTCTTATTTCTTAAGAATCTTATCATTCGTGTTAATCGCTTCTCCTTTAATCGTTAAAATATACAGTCCTGATTGTAATTTACCAATATTTAAGGTGGCATTATCATTTAATGTTTTAGTTGTTTTTAATACAACGCGTCCATTAATATCAGACAGTGTAATCTTCACTTCACCAAAGCTCTTTTTAACCTTAATATTTAATATATCATTGGTTGGATTAGGGTAAATAGAATAGTTAGAAGCTTTAAATTCATCTACACTTAAACTAGTACAGTTTTGCAGTGTTGGATTACTTGCAGGGGGCTCATTAAAATCCTCTACCTGATCTGTTCTGGATTGTGCAGTCCCTTGAGACGCATTTAATCCCAGCCCTCTTGCAGCGAAGACTTCCCAAATCATACACTGATCTTCACCATTTGTAAGCGCCATATCTGCGGCTAAAAGACCTGATCTACCTCCAACAAATCCTGCATTACAATTTTGTAATTTTAAACCGTCAATTACAAGTTGCATAATCTTATTGTTTCCACCTGTTCCGTTGTAAACATCTGGATCAAATCCATATTTTTCAATATACTTCCAAGTTAAATCCCAAAGCATTGTTGCCCAAATAGATCCAATTCCATGAGGCTGAGAAATATTAGTCGCATCATTGGTGTCTGCATATGTTAATGGATTTATAGCTGTATCTGGACTATATCTAAATGGCCTGATGCCCTGTCCATCAATTGGTTGACTGTTTGAATACGTTGCAATACCTCTACCTGTTTCAGGTAAATCTGATGCTTTCATGGTCAACATTAATGCAAACCAATCTGACCAACCTTCACCCATTTGTTCTGCGTTACCCAAACAGTTAGGACTTGAAGGCCCACCAGCTAATCTTGAAGAAATACCATGTCCATATTCATGTGCTACGATACTGTTATCAAGACTACCATCTCTTTGGTAACCACCAGATAAAGTCACACTAATAGTTTCGCCATTATTTATCGCACTTATTAATGCTTCTCCGTCTGCCTGACTAACCATAACCGAAGGAATAGTTGCGGTATCTCCAACGGCACCTGGTCCCATAGGCGTTGGTACACCTGCAATATTATTAACCACAACAACTGCTATAGCTCCTTGATTCTCTGCCGCGACAACTTTAACTCCAAATTCGCATGATCCTCTTCTTAGTATTGCTATTTTTCCAGAAATGTTTCCACCATTAGTAATCGCATCGCAGGCATCATTTGCATCTGTTGAAGCACTTGCATTATCATCAACAACTAATCCTAAAGTTCCGGTTATTGGGCTACCTAATGTTCCACCAAAACTAGCTGTTGCTATTGGATAACTTCCATCAAGTGTACCGCCATTAACCACTAAAGGATTTACTCTCGCTGACCATAAAAACATAGTCATTCCTGGGTTTCCTCCCTCGGCCGGAGTACCAAATGTGGCATTATTTATTCCACTACCATCTTGTCCATCTGCAAAAACAAAATCACCACCTACACCACCATTTCCGTAGTTATTTTCTTGAAAATTCCCACTTGCTTCATCAAACCCATATTGATACCAAACATCATGCATGATGTTATTCATATAAAATAAGTTCGTTAACGAGGCATTTAAATAATTTACTGCTTCTTGGTTGTCATCAAAAGGAAAGTTAAACGTTAGTGAAGCGCCACCATCTGGTGAAATACCCATGTCATCATCATTTCCATCTATATCATCTTGCGCCCAAACATTATTCCCTCTGGTTATCGTGTATTCTGGCCCTGCAGCGCCATCAATATCATGCCATCCAAAAGGAGAAGCAACTACATTTGAAGGGTCTAATACTAATTGAATCGGACCATGACTTGGACTTTCAACAGGTATAGGGAAAACATTATAAGATGATCCGTCTGGCATGGCATTTGTAGATTTAAATAAATCTACCGTATCATCTTGACTGTGGCTTGTGTGCGTGTGATTACTATGATTGTTATCTCCAAAATTACAAGTTACAATCCAATCATTAGTCTCTAAAGGTGTCCCAGAAACAGCATCTACTCTAACACTATACCAATTTTTTCCGTTTAACGTATAAATACTTAAATCCCAAGCTAATCTTAATGAACCATCTCGAGTCGTTTGATATACTAATTGCACAGGAATGTCTCTTTTCGAAACACCGCCATTAGAAAAAAGATGTTTTCCTTCAGAAGATTCAAGGACCTGTAAATTTGAAACAGCTCCTAAATTATAAGTCGTAACGACCGAGTTAATAGCCGTTTGAGCATCAATTAATGGAGTCGTTGTATTTACTTTTGAAGCAATATCAGAAAGTAATCCATTACCATAATGAAATATGACGCTATTCCTTACCGCAACAGTTGAAATAGCATTGTGAATTTTAATACCTTGATAGGCCTGATTAACGTACACATGATTAATTTTTGTCTTTTTAGAATAGTAAGCATCACTTACTAATAAGCTTGAAAGATCATTTTCAGATAATTGATATTTATCTTTATGTTGATTTAACCAGTTTTGAATGGTTGAACCAAATTCATTATTTGCTAAACTGCTTTGTGAGGTTCCCATTTGAAAAGCAAATAGGAAAGCTAAAACAAAGAGCTGTAAAATGTAATTTTTCTTCATAATTAGGTTTAGTTTGTTGAGATTTTTTTACAATAAGTCCCAAATATAAGAACCAACTCACAAATATTACAGTATTCAATAAATTATCTTCAATAATTAACACTTTATACTACTCATTTTGATAATTTTACAGCCAATTTAATTCTATTATGGCCACGCCAATTTTAAACACCATCAAAACCATTAAAGTATTACGTAAGCTCGATAATACAGCACTTCTTGGTTTAGCATTAGAACTTCGTAACTTCATTATCGAAACTGTTGCAACAAAAGCGGGACATTTAGGTGCAAGTTTAGGTGTTGTTGAATTAACGATCGCCATCCATTATGTTTTCAATACACCCAAAGATGAACTTATTTGGGATGTAGGACATCAAGCTTACGGACATAAAATATTAACTGGAAGAAAAGACACTTTCGATACAAACAGACAATTCAACGGTGTTAGCGGATTTCCAAAACGAAGTGAAAGCGAATTTGATAGTTTTGGTGTTGGTCATTCCTCTACATCCATTTCAGCAGCTTTAGGCATGGCCATCGCCTCGCAATTAAAAGGCGACCTTGAGAAACAGCACATTGCCGTTATTGGAGATGCTTCTATTGCGAGCGGTATGGCTTTCGAAGGCTTAAACCATGCGGGCGTTACTAATTGCAACCTATTAGTCATTTTAAATGATAATGCCATTGGAATAGATCCCAGCGTAGGTGCACTGAAACAATATTTAACTAATGTTAAAAAAGGAACTCAAAAACAAGATAATATTTTTGAGGCCTTAAATTTTGATTACTCTGGCCCAACTAATGGTCATGATTTACCACAATTGATTACAGAATTACAACGTTTAAAAACCGTGAAAGGTCCGAAGTTTTTACATGTTATTACTACTAAAGGTAAGGGCTTACGTCAAGCCGAGGAAAACCAAGTTACCTATCATGCCCCAGGAAAATTTGATGCCAAAACAGGTGACTTGTATGTGAAGGAAAAAGTTATTGAAGCACCCAAATTTCAAGATGTTTTTGGACATACATTAGTTGAATTAGCCAAATTAAACAAAAACATTGTAGGTATTACTCCTGCTATGCCAACAGGGAGTTCTCTCAAATTTATGATGGAAGAAATTCCTGACCGTGCCTTTGATGTTGGTATTGCAGAACAACATGCTGTTACGCTTGCTGCGGGTATGGCAACACAAGGCTTAATTCCTTTCTGCAACATATACTCTACTTTTTTACAGCGTGCCTATGACCAAGTTATTCACGATGTAGCCATACAGAATTTACCTGTTATTTTCTGCTTAGATCGTGCTGGCCTGGTAGGTGAAGATGGTGCAACACACCATGGTGTATACGATTTAAGTTATTTACGCTGTATTCCTAATGTAATAGTGTTTGCGCCGCGTAATGAAATTGAATTGCGCAATATAATGTACACCGCTCAATTGGGCTTAAAACACCCTATAGCCATACGTTATCCTAGAGGCCGCGGCAGTACCATTGACTGGAAACAACCTTTTTCTACCCTTGAAATAGGAAAAGCAGAAGTACTCAAAAAAGGAAAAAAATTAGCTGTTTTATCTATTGGAAGTATTGCTGAAAATATTTCAAAAGCTATAGAATTATCTGAATCACTTCAAACGATCTCTCATTGCGATATGCGTTTTATAAAACCATTAGATGAGGCATTACTTCATACTATTTTCAAGACACATGACACTATTATTACGGCTGAAGATGCTTCTGTAAAAGGCGGATTTGGTTCAGCCATTTTAGAATTTGCTGCAGAACATCACTATAAAAACGAAATTTATATAAAAGGTATTCCAGATATTTTTATAGAACATGGTACTGTTGATGAATTACAACAATCCATTGGCCTAGATGCTAAAGGGCTTTCGGAGTATATTTCAGCAAAACTAATTTAAAAACTAAACCCCTTAATTTTTTTGTATTGAATGATTGCCTGACTATCAGAGAGCAAAGAAATATAGTGGCACACACTCAATAAGCGCTCATATAGACTGTCTTGATTCACTTTAATTGTTTTTGGCAATCCTTTTAAGATTAAGGTATCATAGTTAGAGGCTCTGTTTTCGTAGCTGTTATTTACAGCTTTGACATAGCTTTCGAGTAAAGTACTTAATACGCCATAACCTGCAATTTCTTTATCTACCACTTCTGTTGATTGGTAAATTTTTTCAACGCTCAGTTTAATAATGTCATTAATTTGAGCTTCGTACTGACTCTTATCCAATAAAGCCTGATCAAATTCACCATTTAAAATAGCGTCTTCGTTTTTCATAAAAATAGCAACGGCTTCGTCAATTAATGCACCAATAGCTAAGGCTCTTAAATAGCTCACACGGTCTTCTGTGTTTTTCAACTCGTGATACTTATTCGTGTTAATTTTATTACGCACTAAGTTAATGAGATACTCTAAAGCAAACTCTTCTTGTATTAATCCTAAGTTAATACCATCTTCGAAATCTATAATTGTATAACAAATATCGTCTGCGGCTTCAACTAAAAAGGCCAATGGATGACGCGAGAAACTCACTGCTTTATCATTCCGGCTTTGTAAGCCTAATTCATTTGCCACCTCAACAAAAGCTTCTTGTTCACTTTGAAAAAACCCGTATTTCTTATCGGCAATATGCTGGGTTGGTTTTTTGGGAAGTGATTCTTTAGGATATTTAGTAAAGGCCCCAAGTGTCGCGTAACTCAATCTTAAGCCACCTTCACGCCCATCTCTACTTTGTGTTACGATTTTGAATCCGTTCGCATTGCCTTCAAAATCACATAAATCTTGATACTCTTTTTCAGTCAGCTCTTTTTTGTATTGACTTCCTTTTCCAGATTTAAAAAACTCTCCAATTGCTTTTTCACCAGAATGCCCAAACGGCGGATTCCCAATATCATGAGCTAATGCAGCAGCAGCTACTATAGCGCCAAAATCATGGGCCTGATACCCGTGAATATTTTGCAAATGGGGATGTTTTTCTAAGACTTTCAAACCCACGCGTCTCCCTAACGAACGCCCTACAACACTTACCTCTAGACTATGGGTTAAACGAGTATGTACAAAATCGGTTTGCGATAAGGGAATCACTTGTGTTTTGTCTTGCAGACTTCTAAATGCCGAAGAAAAAATAACACGGTCGTAATCCACCTCAAAGCCTAATCGTGTTTCGTCCTGTTCTTTTCGCAATCGTTTATTGGTATCTCCAAAGCGCTTTAAAGAGAGTAATTGTTCCCAGTTCATAGTTGGTTTTTAAGTGTTGGCAAGATAGAAAAATTCAATGTTAAATTAATGTTTCCAAATTAAAAACACCCCCCACTCTTGGTAACCTTGCGATAACCTTTTGATGACTGAGTTTTAACGCCTACTTAACCTTCGATTCATAGAACCGAGGTTTCTTTGCAACGACAAAACTAAAATTAAAAATGAAACAATTTTTGCTAATTATTACACTACTAACGTCATTAGTCACTTTCGCTCAAGAAACGGGTTCTGTTTATGGAAAAGTTTCTGACAAAGACTATAACGACGAAGCATTACCTCAGTGTAATGTTGCCATTAAAGGGACTTCGAAAGGGGAAACTACAGATTTTGATGGTTTATATTCTATTGCTAATTTAGCACCTGGAAGCTATACTTTAGAATTCAGCTTTATAGGTTACGAAACACAAAATATTCCAGTTCAAATTAGCCCTGGAGAAAAGAAGGAAATTAATGTTAGCCTAGCCGCAAGTACAGCAAAACTAGAAGAAGTTGTACTTCAAACAACTACAAAGCGAGAAAGTGAAACTGCCTTATTATTAAACCAGAAAAAGGCCGTAGAAATTAAGCAAAGTATTGGTGCAGACGAGTTATCCCGCAAAGGTGTTAGTGATGCTGCCGGTGCTGTTGCTAAAATTTCTGGTGTATCTAAACAAGAAGGTTCAAGTAACGTGTATGTTCGTGGATTAGGGGATCGTTACTTAAATACGACTATGAATGGTTTGTCTTTACCTTCTAATGATGTTAACAAGAAAAACATTGACTTAAATCTCTTCTCATCAGACGTTATTCAAAATGTATCTATAAGTAAGGCCTATTCTTCAAGATTTTATGGAGATTTTTCTGCTGGTAATGTAGACATTACATCAAAAGAGCATAAAGGTGATTTGTTTTTTGAAGTGTTTACTGGATCTGGTTTTAATACCAATGCTATAGATAAAAGTTTTGTAAGAAGTGAAGGTACCGGCTATTTTGGCTATTATGGCAGATATGAGCACAATCCATTCGCTGTTATTTTATCACATGGTATAGACCCAGAAAATGTGAGCACTCCTATTAATATTAACTATGGTGCTTCTGTTGGGAATACCTTTAATTTTAATGACGATTCTCGTTTAAGTGTCTTTGCTACGGCTTCTTTTGAAAACAATTACCAATACAGATTTGGAAAAGCAGTCGATTTTTCAACGGTAGAAAAAAAGCGTTTTGATGCTGCGGAAGAGTACGAATATAGTACGACGACAACGGGAATGACTAACATAAACTACAGAATAAATGATGATAACAGTATAAAATTTAACTCTGTTTTTATTAATAGTTCTTCAGACGAAGTGGGTTATTTTGGTATTGATGGAAAAGGAAAAAATAGAGATGCTATTTTAAATACAGATGAAGGTTTTTACCAAATGAACGTTCAGTTTGATCAAACCAGAATGTTTGTTAACCAATTATTAGGAAATCACAAGTCGGAAAACTACGAATTAGATTGGGGGTTTGGTTATAATAAAGTCTATGCTAATCAACCAGACAGAAAGCGTATTAGTTTAGAAAACTATCATTTAGCATTTGATAATGATCCTTCTACCAATCCGAGTTTTTATAGTAATGTAGATTTTGATAACCAGCGTTATTTTCAAAATATTGAAGACGATGAATATAATGGAAGAGTTAATTTAGCTTATGAAGCCAATGAGAACGTTAAATTAAATTTTGGGTACAACGGAAGGTACAAAACACGGCAATTCGATAATATCCGTTACGGTTATGACATTCAGGACAATGACTATGCTGTAACAGACGTGAATAACTTTGATAGCTTCTTCAACTTATCAAATATTAGTTTTGACAACAACGATACAGGTTATGATATCACAGTAATTAATGGTATTCCCCTTAGCGCGACCGACCCAAACCAAACCTTAGGAAATACCAATTTACCAGGCTTACCTGAAAACACGTACTCAGGAAAATTAAGTATTGCTGCAGGCTATGTGGATGCAGAAATTAAAGCTGGTGAAAAATGGTTGTTTGTACCAGGGGTAAGACTGGAATCTTTTGACCAGTCTATTACATACGATGTCATTAACTTAGGAAATCAAGGAAAAAGCGAACGGGCTTTTAAAGAAACTTTTGTTCTACCTACTTTAAATATAAAATATGCGCTAAACGAGGATCAAAACTTACGTTTCTCTGCCAGCCAAACGGTTTCTGTACCAGAATTTAAAGAAGTGGCTCCTTTTGTTTATGAAGATGTATCAACGAGAATTGGAGGTAACCCAGATGTTTTAGGTTATTCTAAAATAGTTAATGCCGATTTAAAATACGAGTGGTTTTTTAGTAGAAGTGAAATCTTTTCTTTAGGTGCTTTTGGTAAACAAATAGACAACCCTATTAATCTTGTTGTGGTTGGTGATGCCACTGGAACGCAACGTTATGTTAGAACTGGTGATAAGGCTACTGTGTATGGTATAGAAGTAGAGTTAAGAAAAAACTTAATTGTAAACGACGCTAACGACACTAATTTATCATTCGGTATCAACGCTACATATATGAAAACTAAACAAGATTTATACCCAAGTATAGATGGCACTTTCGATTTATCTTTCAAGAAATCTGAAGATGAGCTACAAGGTGCGTCTCCTCTTTTATTGAATGCAGACCTTAGTTATTCTCCTTCTTTTGAAAATTACAAACCAGTAGCTAACCTAGTATTCTCTTATTTCTCTGACCGCATTGATGCCTTAGGCTCTGGAGATCTAGGAAACATCGTAGAAAAAAGTGTCCCTACTTTAGATTTTATCTGGAAAAACACGATTAAAAAAGATTTTGAAATCAATTTTAGTGCAAAAAACATATTAAACCCTACCATTCAATACGTTAGAGAAGACCAAAACCAAGGAGACATATTTGTGACTTCTGCGAACGGAAAAGGGGTTACCGATTACAAACGCGGCATGAACTTAAGCCTCCAATTCAAATACAACTTTTAACACAACTATTCATTAAAAATAAATTAAAAAAAAACACAATGAAAAAACAATTAATTTTAGGTTTAGCTATATTAGCTTCAGTAGTGTCTTGTACAACAGACGATACTTCTGATATAGTAATTAACTCGACAACAAACAACACGACAGGTGGCGGTACAACAGATCCTCAAACTATTTTCTTATCTGGTACTTACACTGAAGATTTAACACTGGATGCAAACAACACTTACAAAATCAATGGTTCATTAATTATGGCGAGTGGCACCACATTAACAATACCTGCTTGTATGACTATTGAAGCGTTAGCTTCTGGAGCAAACGTATATGTGGCTATTTCTCAGGGTGCTAAAATTGTAGCCAATGGTACTGCAAATTGTCCGATTGTATTGACTTCAGATGCTTCAAATCCACAACCTGGAGATTGGGGAGGATTAATTTTATTAGGACAGGCGCCTATAAACTCAGTAACTGGAACGGCTACGGCAACTTCAGAAATTGCTAACTTACCTTATGGTGGAAATGTGGCAAATGACAATTCTGGATCTTTAAACTATGTAAGAGTAGAGTACTCTGGTGGTGCAGCTGATGGGCAATCAGAAAACAACGGTTTTTCATTCTACGGTGTAGGAAGTGGTACTATTGTAAATTATATTCAAGCTTACGCTGGAAAAGATGACGGTATTGAATTTTTTGGAGGTACAGTAAACGCGAGCTACATTTCAGTAATTAATGCTGAAGATGACTCTGTAGATTGGACAGAAGGTTTTTCCGGAACTTTAAACCATGTTTACATCTCTAATAGAGCTACAGATGATAAAGCGATTGAAGCAGACGGATACAATACCGATTTTAGCAATGCCACAGGGATGTTCTCTAAACCAACAGTAAACAACGTGACTATTATTGGAGAAGGCTCTGCTAACTCTTCAGAAGCGGTAAGACTAAGAGCTGGTACCCAAGGTATATTTAACAACATTATGATCACTGGTTATGCTGAAGGTTTTGATTTAGACGATTTAGACACAGGTAACGGGGTTGTGAGTGATGATTTACAAGTAACAGGAGTCACTTTTGTTGATGTTATTGACTTTGTAAAAAATGACACTACTATTACATTTACAGACGCCGATTTTTACACAGGTGAAGGGACTGCAACTGGAACAGACTATGCAACTTGGGGAGCAGGTTGGACTTTTTAATAAAAGTATAAAACACTATTAAATAAAAAAGCATCTTCTTTACGAAGATGCTTTTTTATTTTTTTATTATCTCTAATTTAATTCCTAACCGCAACTGGAGCTTTCACTTCCCATTCACTAATATTAGCAATCACATTATTGTTATAATCTACTTCTTTAAGAGTGGTCTCGTTCCAAAAAAACCACTTGCCGACTTTTTTACCATTATCATAATTCGCAGAAACTTGTTTCTTGCCTTCTGTGTCAAAACGAAGCCACTCACCTTGCAATTTACCATCTGTAGTGTAAGTTCCTGTTTGACTTACAACTCCATTGTCATGATAATAAACAACTTCAATTAAATTAGTGTCTTTATTAAGTTTTAAATCTCGCTCTTGTTGAGCATAAGATACCACAGCAATTAAAAAGGCAATTGAAAATAAAATTGATTTCTTCATAATTATGGGTTTTAACATTATATATCAAATATAAACCTTAATTAACATTTAAGCAACTATTTGGTAACATTAAATTAACATTGAAACCCTAAAAAATTGATTATCAGCATTTTAATAATTAAAATTTAACATAGCGAATTAATAATTTGGTAATATTAAGGTTACAATAACATGACTTCAATACTAGATATTTGTACTGTCTATAGACAAACAATTAGTATTTCATATAATCTATTAGTTTTTGTCGACTACATTATTATGATTTCTAATGAGACTGCCCTAGGCCAAGGCAGTCTTTTTTTATATAATTTAATCAAAAATAATAATCATTAGGAAACATTGAGTTAACATTAGAGTCAGTTATTTGCAGCGACAAAAAACTAAAGATTACAATGAGACTTAAAATTACGTTTACAGCATTTTTGCTTTGCGCTTACATTTCTACAAACTCACAAGAAATTAGCGATACCTCTTTCGGTAAAGGTTTAATCAACTTCACAGCAAAAGACAGTTCTTTTAGCATCAAATTTGCCCCGCGTTTTCAAGTGCGTTCAGAATCCTCATGGAATCATGACGGCAATCAATATGGAAGCCCAGAACACACTTTTATTGTGCGTCGTGCGCGTTTAAAATTTGATGGTTTTGCCTATAGCCCTAAACTAAAATACAAACTAGAGTTGGGCTTATCTAACAGAGATGTCTCTGGAGCGAATGACTTTAATAGAGACACGCCTAATATCATCCTTGATGCTGTAATCATGTGGAACTTTGCCGAAAATTTTGAGCTTTGGGCAGGACAAACTAAATTACCCGGTAACGTAGAGCGTGTGGTATCTTCTGCAAACCTTCAATTAATAGACCGTTCTTTATTAAACAGTCGCTTTAATATTGATCGTGATTTAGGCATACAATTAAGACATAAAACAAATTTAGGTAACCACTTTTTAATGCGAGAGAAATTCGCTATTTCTCAAGGCGAAGGACGTAATACCTCTGAAGGAAATAGAGGTGGACTACAATATACAGGCCGTTTAGAGTTTTTGCCTTTTGGTGAATTTCAATCTAAAGGCGATTATGTCCAAGCCGATTTAAAACGCGAAGCAACACCAAAATTAATGCTAGCTGCGACTTATAACTTTAACCAAGATGCGGTTAGAGAAAGAAATGGTTTAGGAGATTATATGTTTAATGATGCGGGCACTTCTTTATATGAAACAGATATTGAAACCATCTTTGTTGATGCCATGTTCAAACACAAAGGCTTCTCTTTTATGGGAGAATATGCGCAACGTAATGCAAATAACCCAATTGCTAAAAATTCAGATGGCACGCTTGCAACAGGTTCTGGTGGAGAACTAACTGAAAGCATTGTTTTAACTGGTGATGCTCTTAACCTACAAGCGGGGTATTTATTTAAAACCAATTATGAAATTGCTGGTCGTTATACCACTGTTAATTACGAGGCTATTACAGGAAATCTTCCACAAAAACAATATACTTTAGGGGTGTCAAAATATATTGTGGGACACAAACTAAAAGTACAAAGTGATTTAAGCCATACAACTGTTGATGGTATGGAAGATAATATTACCTTTAGACTTGGATTTGATATTCATTTTTAAAAATTTAAAAGATAACATTGAGGTAACACAACAATCGAAAACACTCGAGATATTTGCAAACTTATTTTAATTAAAAATTATGGATAATATTTATTTATTTATGTTGATTGCCATCACCATTTTAGCTGTTGCTGATATTGTTGTTGGTGTGAGTAATGACGCGATTAACTTCTTAAATTCGGCGATAGGTTCTAAAGCCATTTCTATGCGCACTATAATGATAGTTGCTAGTTTAGGTATTTTTATTGGCGCCGTATTTTCTAGCGGCATGATGGAGGTAGCGCGTAAAGGTATCTTTGTCCCTGGGCAATTTTACTTTGATGAAATCATGTACATCTTTATGGCAGTAATGATTACTGACATCTTACTTTTAGATTTTTTCAACACGCTAGGCCTTCCAACCTCAACAACGGTTTCTATTGTATTCAATTTATTGGGGGCTGCAGTGGTTATGTCTTTAATTAAAATTAGTGGATCTGATGAACATTCGATTGCCGACTTAGGGAACTATATTAATACCGCAAAAGCCATAGAAATTATTACCGGCATACTCATGTCTGTATTCATAGCCTTTACAATAGGCGCTTTAGTACAATGGGTATCCAGATTAGTCTTCACCTTTCACTACGAAAATAAAATTAAAAATTTTGGAGCACTCTTTGGTGGCTTTGCTTTAGCCGCCATTACTTACTTTATCTTTTTAAAAGGTTTAAAAGGCACACCGTACTACAAGGAAATGCAAGGTGTTATTGAAGGTAAAGAAGCTATTATATTAATTGGTAGCTTTGTGTTTTGGACGTTGTTTTCTTATGCTTTTCAAAAAATCACAAATAAAAGCATTTTAATAATTGTAATTGCTGTCGGTACTTTTGGTTTGGCATTAGCCTTTTCAGGTAACGATTTGGTAAACTTTATTGGTGTGCCAATGGCAGCTTACCATTCTTATGAAGCTTGGGTTGTTTCTGGTACAGCAGCTGGAGAATTTTCAATGGGGGTGCTTTCTAAAAAAGTACCAGCAGAACCCATGCTATTATTCATCTCTGGGGGTATTATGGTATTAACCTTATGGTTCTCTAAAAAAGCACAAACAGTGGCAGAAACCGAGATTAAACTTTCTAGTCAAGGGGATACTAATGAGAAGTTTGAACCTAATGCTTTATCGAGAGCTGTGGTAAAAGGAACCTCTTTTTTATCTGTTGCGATAGATTCTATTGTTCCAAAGACTATTCAAGATAAGATTAGCTTGAGTTTTGAAAAACCAAGTGAATCTTCAAGTAAAGCGGTTAGAGCAGATGCGCCTGCTTTTGATATGATTAGAGCATCAGTAAATTTAATGGTTGCAGGTGTATTAATCGCAATAGCAACCTCGATGAAATTGCCTTTGTCTACAACTTATGTGACTTTTATGGTTGCCATGGGAACCTCATTTGCAGATCGCGCCTGGGGAAGAGAGAGTGCTGTTTATAGAGTAGCAGGTGTTTTAAATGTTATTGGCGGATGGTTTGGTACTGCAATTGGTGCTTTTGTAGCCTCAGGAATCGTGGTGTTCTTAATCAATTGGAACCCTATGGTTATGACGCCAATTCTATTATTTGCAACCGTAATTTTATTGTATAGAAATTATACAACACATAAAAAAAGCACAAATAAAACGATAGAAGAAGACAGTTTAACAACTTCCGATATTAGTTCTGTACAAGGTGTTATCCATGAGAGTGCTAAAAATATCTCAAGTGTTGTTAAACGTAGTAATAAGATATACAGTATTGCTATAAAAGGACTTGCTAAACAAAACTCATCATTACTGAAAAAGAATAAAAAACAAGTAAAAAAACTGTCAGACGAAGTAGATAGTTTACGAGATAATATTTTCTATTTCATCAAAAATTTAGATGAATCAAGCGTTAGTGCGAGTAACTTCTATATTAATATTTTAGGGTACTTACAAGACATGACACAGTCTTTAGAATACATTTCTAAAACCAGTCATAAGCACATCAATAACAACCATAAAAACCTTAAATTCAGTCAGGTTAAGGAGTTAAAAGAAGTTGATGATGCCGTAGAAACTTTATTTACTGACATTAAAGAGGCATTCGATTCTAGATCTTTTGAGCATATTGGAGCTATTTTAAATAGTAAAAAAGAAGTGTTTGATCTGGTAAGCTCAAAAATAGGGAAACAAGTGTCACGTACAAGAAATGAAGAGTCTAGTCCGAAAAACACGACACTTTACTTTAGCTTGTTATTAGAGACTAAAGATTTATTAACAGCAACCATGAATTTATTACAGGAATATCATGATGCGCATGATAGTTCAGTTGCACCAGCAACCCTTAATATTGAGGAATAAATTTTAATGTAATTTTATATAAAGAGGCTGTCTAAAAAGACTTTTAAATTTACTTTGTCAGGTTGAGCTTGTCGAAACTAATATTGATTACCAGTAGGTTAAAATATTTCGACAGGCTCAATATGACAATGAACTCGTCTTTTTAGACAGCCTCTTTTATTTTAAAAAAAACGAATGAGTAAAAAGCCCAAAACAGCGCCTATAATTATATTCCAAATCGGACTTATTTTTGTTCCAAAGGTTAAATAAACAGCAATAAGCGCGATAGCAATGGCTTTCCAATCTACTAGGGTTTCTTTTGCCATAATAATAAGAACAGCGAGCATAACCGCCACTGCTGCCACATTTACACTGTCTAAAAAGTAGCGTAACACTTTAGATTTTTGCATTCTAGGAATCAAGGGGTTCAATACTAAAACAAATAAAAAGGAAGGCAAAAAAATACCTGCTGTTGCTGCTAGTGCACCAGGAAAACCAGATAACTGATAGCCAATAAAGGTAGAAGTAGACAATACTGGTCCAGGTGTAAATTGCCCAACAGCTATAGCATCTATAAGTTCTGCTCTTGTTAACCAGCCTTTGGTCACCAATTCGGCGTCTAAATAAGCAAATAGCACATAACCGCTACCGTATAAAATAGCCCCAACTTTTAAAAAGGTTAAAAAAACGTTTAGTGTCCCTATTTTAAATAGGGAAAGCCCAGAAGTTGCAAACAAAGTGAAGGGTAAAAAACTTTGTAATTTAGTTTTACTTTTTTCTTTAATGTAAAAATAGGCCATCCCAAAAATCCCTGCAGCCAATAAGGCTATAATTTCATTAACACCCAGCAGACTCACTATTAAGACCAGAGCTCCCAAAGCTGCTAGTTCCATCGTTTTAACGGCTTTTTTACCCAATTTAAAAACAGCAGAAGCTATAATCGCTAAAACGGCTGGTTTGATACCAAAAACAAAAGGGGTGACCTCGGGTAAGCTTCCGTATTTAATATACAAATAAGCCAGAATCCCTGTAATTAAAATCGCTGGAAAAATAAAGGCGACCCCAGCAACAAAAAGTCCTTTTTTCCCTGCCCGTTCATAGCCGCAATGCATTGTCATTTCTGTTGAATTAGGACCAGGAATTAAATTTGTTGCGCCAATAAGGTCTAGAAAATAGTCTCTTGTCATCCATTTGCGTTTGGTGACAACCTCTTCTTCCATCATAGCGATGTGTGCTGCCGGACCTCCAAAAGCAAAACAGCCTAATTTAAAAAATACTAACGCGACTTCTTTAAGCCTATCCTTATTCATTACAGCTATAGTTTTAAAGGTTGAAGATAATTAATATTAATGTTAAAGTATTCTAAAAATTGACCCTTCCAACGTCTATATAAAGTTTATGTCCGTATCTAAATACAAATCCAATACTTAATTATGACTATTAAAAAAACTTCAATCGCATTATTTGCAATCATTACATTAGCTAGCTGTGTTTCAAAAAAGAAATACATGGCTCTAGAACAAGAAAAAGGAGAAGTCGTTAGTGAACTTACCAAAACAAAAGTTGAAAAAGAAGAGTTAGAAGAAAAATTCGCTGAAATTGAAGCTCGTGTTGATCAGTATAATTCAACAATAAGTTCTTTAACCGATGAGGTGGGTACTTTAACTGAAGAAAACGACGTTAAGTTTGATGCTGTTGGTAATGCTGCTGTAATTTCAAACGTAACTAAACGCAAAATGCGTGAAACGCTTAAGCAGGTAGACCCTTCTTTAGTGAGTCAAGCAACAACGCTTAAAGACTCAATGAATTTGGCTGTGTCCTATAACTTGAAAAAAACCATAGATACTTCTACTTTAGATGAAACTGATGATATTGCTATCAATATTGAAGAAACAGTGGTAATGATTTCTATTTCAGATAAAATGTTATTCAACAGTGGTAGCTATCGCATTAGTAATAAAGCGAATAATATTCTACAAAAATTAGCAGACGTTATCAACTCTGAGCCTTCAATAGAGGTTATGGTTGAGGGCCACACAGATAGTAGAACCATTAATACTGAAAAAGTAAAAGATAACTGGGATTTAAGTGTCTTAAGAGCAACTTCAGTGGTAAGAAAATTACAAGACCGATATAATGTTGATCCTGCAAAACTAATTGCTGCTGGTCGTAGTAGTTATCAACCACTAACAGATAACGATACTCGTGAGAGTCGTTCTAAAAATAGAAGAACACGCATTATCATTCTACCAAACATTAACAAGTTTTTTGCTTTAATGGATGATGAAGTATCAACTACAGATTAATAATCAAAGTTTATTATAATCGAAAAAGCATCCTTATTAAGGGTGCTTTTTTTATTCTAAAACAGTATAATAATTATAGTAATCCAACAACAGTACAATTAAATTATGAAAAAAGTGAATAATAATTCCTAACCAAAGTGTATTGTACTTACTTCTTAAATAACCTAATAATAATCCAAAAGGGAAAATCCATAAAAAGGAAATAAACGAAAAGTGAATTAGTGCAAACAGAAATGCGGTTGCAATAATCGTCATTTTTTCACTCGTAACTTTTCTTAGTTTATTAAATAGGAAGCCTCTAAAGGCGAGTTCTTCAAAAATGGGTGGTGTAATAGCGATAAAGAGAATAGACCAAAACAAGGGGTTTTCTAGATACAAATAGCTTTCAAAATAGTTAGTAGAAGCGCCATCATCAATCAAAAAATTAAATCCTTCTATTAAAAGGTAAACCAGACTGCTTGAAAAGATTGGAAAAACAATAGCAACGCTTAAGTGCTTCCAATTAAGATGTTTAAAATTATAAAGTTTTAGAATGTTCTTAAAATCTAAAGCAACAAAACCCAACACTAATAGTGCGAAACCAATTTCAATAATGAGATCTACCGCAAAGTTTTCTGGATAGGCATTCGTTAAAAAATACACAAAAGCAATGAAAAGTAAATGGGCACTATAAAAACCTATAATAAGATTTAAGTTACTTATTCGTTTTTCATTATCTCCTTTGAGAACTGATTGCCCGCAGGTAGTACAAAATTTTACAGCAGTTTCAAATGTCGTGTTACAATTTCTGCATTGCACAATCATTCGTGTTCCTGTTTGATTGATGATGCTGAATAGATGCCTTTACCTAAATAACCAATAATTAATACTTTCCAAAGAATCCCTCCCAACAAAGTTACCGGATCAATAATGGCCGAGATAACGACAGTTGTGACATAAAGCAACAAACCTAACAACAAGGCTATTAAAGGCTTTTGTTTCGTCCAAAATCCCAATAAAATATAAATGGAACATACGATAAAGTTGGCGATCAGTAGGGTAAAATCGTCGTATCGAAAAAAACTTATAAACCCAAACAACATAACAACACCTGCAATTACAAAAAGTGTGTTTCTCGCAGAATTTATTTTTTCTGCTGCATCCCTATTTTGATTTTTAGCCATGGCGCGTCTGGCATAAAATTTAGCGACATCTTGCTCTGTGCCTTTTTCGGGATATCCACATTCTGGACAAAAGGCTGTTTCTTGCGTAATCGCATGCTCGCAATGGGTACATTTTGGCGTTGTAGGTTCTAATAGTAGTTCTGCAGGGATTTCCATAAACTCGGTTTTATCTATTTGGGATTTCAATATAGTATTTTCTTAGGTAATACTCCTGTAGAAATAAAAAAGCATCCTGAAAAGGATGCTTTTTGGTAATAACACTTAATTTAAGCGCTTTAATTAAAGCGTTTTTTATTTGCCTCACTCTCGCTTGGCTTGGTTTTCTTAACAGAAAAAATCATGATTATATCAGTTTTCATGAGATTTCTACCGTCGCAGGAATTTAGCTGCCGCACATTAAACAGTCGTCTCCTTCTGCTTCTTTTGCTTGTGCGATTAAAGCTTTCATTTCTTCGGCACTCAAGGGCTCCACCTCAAGGTTTTCTGGTTTTTGCTTTGCAAAGGTCTGTGCTGTTTTAGCAGCTTTTTGTTGCTTTTGTGCTATACCGTCATTATTTACTGTCGCTTCCCGAGCTACTGGTTCTGCTTTTCTTTCTTTAGTTAATGTCATTTTCTTAGCATCTACGGCACTCTTAGTACGTAAATAATACATCCCTGTTTTTAAACCACTCTGCCAAGCATAAAAGTGCATGGATGTTAATTTTGCCATCGTTGCGCCTTCTAAGAATAAATTAAGCGATTGCGATTGATCTATAAAATAACCACGCTGACGAGACATATCGATAATATCTTTCATGCTCATTTCCCAAACTGTTTTATAGAGCGCTTTAATATCTGCAGGTATCCCATCTACTGCTTGAATAGAGCCATTAGCTCTCATGATTTCGTTTTTCAACTCTTCATTCCAAAGGTCTAATTCTATTAAATCTTCAAGTAAATGTTTGTTCACAACAATAAACTCGCCAGACAATACACGACGCGTATAAATGTTAGATGTATAAGGCTCGAAACATTCATTATTTCCTAAAATTTGAGAGGTCGAAGCCGTTGGCATTGGTGCAACTAATAACGAGTTACGTACCCCATGCTTTTTAACTTCTTTTCTTAACTTCTCCCAATCCCAACGACCACTTAAGGTGTCTTCTTGAATGTTCCATAAGTTATGCTGAAATTTCCCTTCGCTTATTGGCGACCCTTTATAACTTTCGTAAGGCCCGTCTGCTTTTGCTTCTTCCATACTTGCTGTAACCGCAGCAAAATATAAAGTTTCAAAAATCTCTTGATTTAACGCTTTCGCTTCGTCACTAGTAAATGGTAAACGCAATTTGATAAAGGCATCTGCTAAACCTTGAACCCCAATACCAACCGGTCTGTGGCGCATATTTGAGTTTTCAGCTTCTTTTACAGGGTAGTAATTTCTATCAATAACTCTGTTTAAATTCTTGGTTACTCGTTTTGTAATTCTGAATAACTCTTTATGATCAAATTCACCATTTTTTATAAACATTGGTAATGCAATAGACGCTAGATTACAAACAGCGACCTCATCTGGAGAGGTATATTCCATAATCTCCGTACATAAATTTGAAGAACGAATGGTTCCTAAATTTTTCTGATTAGACTTACGGTTTGCTGCATCTTTATACAACATATATGGTGTTCCCGTTTCAATTTGAGATTCTAAAATTTTCTCCCAAAGCTCACGTGCTTTAATGGTTTTTCTACCTTTGCCTTCCGTTTCGTATTTAATGTATAAGGCATCAAATTCTTCACTGTGTACGTCGCATAATCCTGGGCATTCGTTAGGGCACATTAAAGTCCATTCTGCATTTTCCTGTACGCGTTTCATGAATAAATCTGGCATCCACATCGCATAGAATAAATCACGCGCACGTAGTTCTTCAGCACCATGATTTTTCTTTAAATCTAAGAAACTCATAATATCTGCGTGCCAAGGCTCAATATACATTGCAAAACTTCCTTTGCGTTTTCCGCCACCTTGATCTACGTAACGTGCCGTATCATTAAACACTTTTAGCATGGGTACAATACCATTAGAGGTTCCATTTGTACCTGCAATATAACTCCCAGTCGCACGCACATTATGAATAGATAAACCTATCCCTCCTGCAGACTGTGAAATCTTAGCGGTTTGTTTTAATGTATCGTATATTCCATCAATACTATCATCTTTTACTGTTAAAAGAAAACAAGATGACATTTGTGGTTTAGGTGTTCCCGAATTAAAAAGGGTTGGTGTCGCGTGTGTAAAGTATTTTTTGGACATCAACTCATAGGTTTCAATAGCAGATTCTAAATCGTTTAAATGAATTCCTAATGAAACGCGCATTAACATGTGTTGTGGACGCTCTGCGATTTGACCGTTTAGTTTTAAAAGGTAGGAACGTTCTAAGGTTTTAAACCCAAAATAATCGTATCCAAAATCGCGGTTATAAATAATGGTAGAGTCTAAAACCTCTTTATTTTCCTGTATAACGCTGTACACCTCATCACTTAATAAAGGCGCTTCTTTTCCTGTTCTAGGGTTCACGTAAGTATACAAATCATGCATGACTTCGCTAAATGTTTTCTTTGTGTTCTTGTGTAAGTTAGATACCGAAATACGCGCTGCTAATCGTGCATAATCAGGGTGTGCTGTTGTCATAGTCGCTGCCGTTTCAGCTGCTAAATTATCTAATTCGCTGGTTGTTACACCATCGTAGAGTCCTTCAATAACACGCATGGCTACTTTTAAGGGATCGACTAATTCGTTTAATCCGTAGCACAATTTACGAACACGTGCCGTAATTTTATCGAACATTATTTGTTCTTTTCTCCCATCTCTTTTGATTACATACATACTTTACACATTTAATTTTTATCCTTTGCTGAGCCCACGATCAGAAAAGCGGTTAGTTGATTATTCTAAAACATAACAACCTGATCAACAGCAGATTATTGTTTAGTTTATTTTTATTGAATATAAAATTGGATACAGAGGTTTCATCTGAAGCTATGGTGAGCTCCCGGAAACATAAAGCCAATACTACTATTATTTTTCTCGAATTGCTTTCGATATTAAAAATCGAAATCCATATTGTATTTATCCTCGTCTACTTCTTTATTCATCACGCCTGCTTTTTGGTAATCTCCTACGCGTTTTTCGAAGAAGTTTGTTTTACCTTGAAGCGAAATCATATCCATAAAATCAAAAGGATTTGTTGTGTTATACACTTTTTCACAACCTAAATCGTCTAATAAAGAATCGGTAACAAATTCTAAATATTGCGTCATTAAATTAGCGTTCATTCCAATTAAGCTCACTGGTAAGGACTCTGTAATAAATTCACGCTCTATATTAAGCGCATCAACAATAATTTCTTTAATACGTTCTTTTGGTACTTTATTCACTAAATGATTTTCATGTAAGTGTACTGCAAAATCACAATGCATACCTTCGTCTCTAGAGATTAACTCATTGGAGAATGTTAATCCCGGCATTAAGCCACGTTTTTTTAACCAGAAAATTGAGCAAAACGATCCCGAAAAGAAAATACCTTCTACCGCTGCAAAAGCAATTAAACGCTCTGAAAAGCTGGGAGAGTCAATCCATTTAAGTGCCCAATCTGCTTTCTTTTTAATTGCCGGGAAGGTTTCAATCGCATTAAATAGGTTGTCTTTTTCTTTATCGTCTTTTACATAAGTATCAATTAACAACGAGTAAGTCTCACTATGCACATTTTCCATCATAATCTGGAAACCATAGAAAAATTTCGCCTCACTGTATTGTACTTCATTCACAAAGTTTTCAGCTAAATTCTCGTTTACAATACCGTCACTCGCTGCAAAAAAGGCTAAAACGTGTTTAATAAAATAGCGTTCGTCGTCTGTTAACTTATTAGACCAATCTGTTATATCCTGGTGTAAATCAATTTCCTCAGCAGTCCAGATACTTGCCATCGATTTCTTATACCATTCCCACAAATCGTGGTGTTGAATAGGAAATATTACAAATCTATCTTTATTTTCTGCTAATATTGGCTCGACTACTTGCGACATAATTTTTTGGGTTTTTCTATAATTAATTTAGGCTAAAAAATGCTCTTTCTTGGGACTAACAAAGATTGGAAATAATCTATGATTTTAATAGGGGGTTTACCCTAAATCTTTTTAAAGTTTTTAACATCAATTGTTGAAATGTACACCTACAAGTCGGTTTCACTGCCGTTATAGCGCTTTCATATTTTAACAACCTTTTAAACAGTTTTAAAATAAAAAATGTGATTGCTTGTGATATTCACTTCTTACAACAACCCATAGCTATAAAAATAACATAACTATTTAAAAATGAGAAATTTATTAACCGATCACATATACTTAAAAAGAGGCGTCTTAATTGGCTCTAAAATTAGAAGACAACAAAAAAAACACCAACCCTATTTGTTGGTTTATTAGTTTATTGCCAAAGGATTATTCTTTCTTTTTATAGCAATAGCCAACTTAAAAGTGTGCAAAAAATACAACCTTTAAAGCATGATTTATAAGGCGGTTCAATGACTCCGCATTTTAGTTCCAATGCAGTACATTCTATTAAACGCTACCTTAATAATAATGAGCAGTTGAATCCTATGAATTACCTCAATTGATTGCAGAAATTTTAATGATTTCTACTGAAAAAGAAATTGCTGTTGCAGAAGCATTAGAAATCATGAATTTATACAGACTACCATAAATAGCAGCACCATTATTATAAACTATCTATCGCCTATTGGTATAAAAACAAATAATTATCGGCACGCGTACGACACTTGTTTTTTCAAAAAAAAAGAAATTTTTAAATTGCGGGCTGCTTAAACCTTAATTATTTCATGGTCTCTGCAACTTTCTCCAATTCGTTGTACCAATCTTCACCAAATTTTCTAATAAGTGCTTCTTTTACAAACTTATAAATGGGCACTTGCAATTCTTTTCCTAAAGAACAAGCATCATCACAGATATCCCATTTGTCATAATTCACGGCTGAAAATTCACTATACTCTTTAACACGAACAGGGTATAAATGACAAGAAATCGGTTTTTTCCAGGTAATCTGACCTTGATTATACGCCTCTTCTATACCGCAAAGTGCCGTTTTTCTTTTATCGTAAATGACATAAGCACAATCTGCTCCATTTATTAGCGGTGTTTCTAACTCACCAAAAGCCGTTTTTATAGACGTGCCTTGAGCCTCAATCACGGCAATACCGGCCTTGCGTAAATATGGTTTTACTTTGGGATAAATAGCTTCAAGCGTTTCGGCCTCCTCTTCTGTTAAAGGCGCACCGGCGTCACCGTCTATACAACAAGCTCCTTTGCATGCGGAAAGGTTGCACAAAAAATCGTTTTCTATAATAGCTTCAGAAACTATTGTTTTTCCAAGTTGAAACATGGGTTTTACATCTCTAATTCGATGCAAATATACGTCGAAAACTTTCAAAATTATAACACAAATAAACTCATAAAATTTATTTGTAAATCACTTATTTAGAAGTACTTTTGCCGAAAATTTAAAACCTTACGGTTATGACCTTTAATTTTAAAGAAATTCTTACAGTATTTATGGTGCTGTTTGCTGTTATTGACATTATTGGAAATGTTCCAATTATCATAGACCTGCGCAAAAAAGCGGGGCACATACAAAGTGAAAAAGCATCCGTTATTGCTGGTGTTATTTTAATTGCGTTTTTATTCTTAGGTAAGAGTATTTTAAACCTTATTGGCATCGATGTTAGCTCGTTTGCCGTTGCAGGTTCTCTTATCCTCTTTTTTATAGCCTTAGAAATGATTTTAGGCATTACGCTATATAAAGAAGAGGCTACAAACCCAATGACTGCTTCTGTATTTCCATTGGCATTTCCATTAATTGCTGGTCCAGGAAGTTTAACCACTTTACTTTCACTAAGAGCAGAATATGCTACAGAAAATATTATTGCTGCAGTATTAATGAACGTGATTGTTATCTATATTGTTTTAAAAACCTCTAACAGGATTGAAAAATTAATAGGCCAAAATGGTATTAATATTATCAGAAAAGTATTTGGTGTGGTTTTACTTGCCATCTCTGTAAAATTATTTGCAGCTAACATTAAAATTCTTTTTGCTTAACTTTGTATTATGAAACTATTTACACTCATTTTAAGCGGTATTGCGATTGTATTAATTATATATAACGCAACTAAAATAAATTTTGATATGCTTTTTCAAGGCGAAAGTGTGGTTGCTTTAATCACCATTTTCGCGTCACTTTGTGCTATTTTATTGCTTCAAATCTTACGGATTTCAAAAAAAATTGAAAAGAAAAGCAAAGGCAAATGATGCTTGACACATTAATTATAGGAGGTGGAGCCGCTGGTTTATCATGCGCTTTAATTTTAGGCTCTGGTTTACAAAAACCATTTGCACAAGGCAAAAAAGTAGCGATTCTCAGCCATCAAAAAACGTCTCACTTACAAAATGCGTTATTTAATAATGTTTTGGGTTTAAAACCTGGCACATTAGGAAAAGACTTACTGGAGAGTGGTAAAGAACAATTGGCAGAATTATATCCTGAGGTTCTTCAAATTGAAAAAGAAAAGGCGACTGCTATACTTCAAACCTCTGATGGTTTTTTAGTGACGACGAACAAGAAGGAATACCTTTCAAAACGCGTGGTTATTGCAGTAGGTTACACGAATCTACTAAGCATTAAAGGCTTAGAAAACTATATTAAGCCACATCCAAAAGCAGCACTTGAAAAAAATCGCATTTGGCTAGAAAACGTCGATCATCTTATTAAAGAGAATCTCTATGTTGCGGGTACTTTAGCTGGTTGGCGCAGTCAGTTTGCTATCGCTTCAGGCAGTGGTGCTCATGTTGCCACAGATATTTTAACGCTGTGGAACAACGGCAAGCAGACCAAAGTTCACGATAAGTTATAACACCTTAACCAGAACGAAAATTAAATAACTGGACCCAAAGGCAACCCAACAAAAGTTATGAAGTTGTTTTGTAAACAAAAACCATTTAAGCTGTCTCCTAAATACTTTTGACCTCGTGATTTTTAACTGCTTTTTGATGTCTGCGGTTTTTACTACGATATGGTTTACCAAAATACCGCGATTAAGAAAAGTTAAGGCACTGGTATCAAAAAGTCTTAGGAGTATTCCGCTCAATAAAAAAACACTAGTAATAACGATTAAGCACTCATCAGTCTTCACACTCGCCGTTGCTTAAATTAATCACCTCCTTAACCATGGCATCTTTTTGGTTTAAAACTTCTTCATAAGCTCCAAAACCATAAAGTTGATTGGCTAACGCAGCCTTTAGATATTGCTTAATCTCTTCTTTATAGGCGACAAAAACTACCGTCGTTTTTCGTTTTATATTCAAATAATCCTGAAACGCTTCGATCGCTTCATTACTTACCTGATAATTTGAAATAAACGCCTCCCGAGACAAATCATTAAAGACTGAACGGTCGTTTTCCAGCATTTCAAAAGCGAAGTTACTAATGTAACCACGGCGTCTTAAAAAGGATACTGTTTCATTTTGCATCCCTTCATCTAAGGGCACAAAAACATCTGGAATGATGCCACCACCGCCATAAACCACTTTCCCTTTTGGAGTAGTAAACTTTAGAGAGTCATCCACTTCTATTTTTTCTTGATCGAGTAATTCACCACTATCTAAACGCGCATAAAAATCATCAAAATAATCATTACTGCCTTTTTCATAAGCCCGTTGAATGGAGCGCCCTGTTGGGGTATAATATCTTGAAACGGTTAATCTCACGGCACTTCCATCGCCCAATTGCATTTCGCGTTGCACCAAGCCTTTACCATACGAACGGCGACCCACAATGGTCCCTTTATCATTGTCTTGCAAAGCTCCTGCTACAATCTCACTGGCTGAGGCAGAATTTTCATCGATCAAAACGTACACGTGCCCGTCTTCAAAAGAACCTCTTTTTGTAGCAAAACTTTTTTCTATGACCCCTCTTTTATTTTTTGTAAATAAAATAAGCTTATCTTTTTCCAAAAATTCGTCTACAATTTGTTCAGCAATACCTAAAAACCCACCAGGATTATTGCGTAAATCTAAAGCTAATGAACAGGCCCCTTTCTTTTCTAATTTGGTTAATTCGCGCTTAAATTCTTTATACGTAGATTCGGCAAAACGGTTTATTTTTATGTACCCCAATGTTTTGGTTAGCATATACCCGGCATCCACACTTCGAATGGGAATATCCTCTCTTTGAACCTCAAATATTAAAGCCTTCGCTTCACCTCTTCTAATGACTTCTAAAATAACCTTACTATCTCTAGGGCCTTTTAACCGTTTAATCAAATCACCATTACTTAAATCACGACCAAAAAGCGAATCACCATCAGCAGAGATAATACGATCACCCCCTTTTAAACCAGCACGTTCGCTAGGCCCTTTTTCAATGGTCCTAATAACGGTTATGGTATCTTTATAGGTATAAAAACTAATGCCAATACCAACAAAATCGCCTTTCATATTTTCTGTAACACCCTGTAATTCGTCTTTTGGAATATACACCGAATGCGGATCTAAATTATGCAGAATCCCGTTGACCGTAACATCAACAATACTATCCGTATTCACGTCTTCAACATATTCATGATCTATATAATCGATAAGTCGATTAAGTTTATCTTTTTTACTATTTGAAGTAAACAGGCGATCTGAAGTATCATTAAAATCAAGATTTCCACCAATAAAAATACCTACCGCAATTGCAGCTCCCATAATCAAAGGCCAGTATTTTTTGTTCATTTTTTAAGCGTTTAAATCGTCAATTTGTTGCAATTCTATGCCTGCTTTTTCTAAGAAACGCAAACCAGAATCATCCTTATAACCGTCTTTATATACCACACGAATGATGCCAGCTTGATGAATTAACTTACTACACTCTTTACATGGTGACAACGTAATGTATAATGTTGCACCCTTACAGGACTGTGTAGAGGACGCCACTTTTGAAATTGCATTCGCCTCAGCATGAAGCACATACCATTTGGTATCTCCATTTTCGTCTTCACAAGGGTTTTCAAACCCTGTTGGTGTGCCATTAAAGCCATCAGAAATAATCATTCGCCCTTTAACTATAAGTGCGCCAACTTGTTTGCGATTACAATGAGATAGTTTCCCCCATTCTTTAGCGATTCGTAAATAGGCTTTATCGTATTTAAGTTGTTTTGTTTTTGGCATGTTTTATAATATGTTGGGCGTGCTTTTGTCTGGAAAAAGTCAAAAGCCAAGCTTGCGGCAGTCGCTTTTTTTGAGAAAAACAAAAAAGAGCTTCAACAAATGCCTTAATCCTTCACGCAACCTCTAATGATAACGAAGATAAGTCGTTAGTATTTTAATTACAATGAAATAAAAAAGATTTGTGAAAAGTTTAAGTAAACACTTAAAAAATATTATTGCGTATTAACATCGGGATCACTAAGCCTATCACTACAGCAGAGATTACCATAACCCAGTCCCGTTTAGAGAATCTAAATATGGTCTGCATCAAATAGCCTAAAAACAAGACAATAAAGACGATAACAATTTGGGCAATCTCGATACCCAATGCGAATTTTAAAAGCAGCCATAATTTATTTTCTCCTGCAGAGAGATGCATTTTAAGTTCTCTTGCAAAACCCAAGCCGTGAATAAGTCCGAAAAACAATGTAGAAATAAACAAAACCCCCACCTTCTCTTTTTGAGCCCCTTTACCCGAGGTGAAAACATTAAAAATCGCTACGATTAAAATAGTTACGGGTATTAAAAACTCTACTATACTCGCTTTAATACTTACCGCACCATAGGTTGCTAATACTAAAGATAGGGTATGACCAACAGTAAACATCGTTACTAATAAAAACACCCGTTTCCAATCTTTAAATAAATAAGGTACAGTTAAAACAATTAAAAACAGAATGTGATCGTAAGCATTTATATCTAAAACATGATCGATACCATATTTTACATCAAACCAGAATTCTTGGAGCATAAGTAATAATTTTTGGGTGTTGGTAAATATATAAAAAAAGAGAAAAGCTCCAATATAAATTGAAGCTTTTTGTACTCAAGGCGGGAATCGAACCCGCACTCCGAAGAATCGGATTTTGAATCCGACGCGTCTACCAATTCCGCCACTTGAGCAATTGAGAGTACAAAAATATATCTTTTTTCTGTAAATGCCTTAAAAATAGTAGTGATTATGCTTTATAGATGAAAAAAAATTCTAAATTTGCACCTCATTAAAAATCAGGCGGTGTTAAACACTGCTAAACAACATTTTAACGATGCCAAATACTAAGCCAGACGCTAAAATTTTTTCGATTACTCAAAGTAAAGTTTTAGCTGAAAAAATCGCAGCTGCCTATGGCACCAGTTTAGGTAACGTTATCACCTCTACTTATAGCGATGGAGAGTTTCAACCCTCTTACGAAGAATCTATACGTGGTACACGAATTTTCATTATTGGATCTACCAATCCGAGTTCAGAAAATTTAATGGAGATGTTATTAATGATTGATGCTGCTAAACGTGCCTCTGCGAGACATATTACAGCAGTATTGCCTTATTTTGGTTGGGCGAGACAAGACCGTAAAGACAAACCTAGAGTCCCAATCGCTGCTAAATTAGTAGCTAAAATGCTGGAAGCAGCGGGTGCAACTCGAATTATTACTATGGACTTGCATGCAGACCAGATACAAGGCTTTTTTGAAAAACCAGTAGACCATTTATTTGCATCAACTGTGTTTTTACCGTATTTAAAATCGTTAAACCTTAACAATTTGACGATTGCCTCTCCAGATATGGGAGGAAGCAAAAGAGCTTATGCCTATTCTAAAGCCCTTGAAAGCGATGTAGTGATTTGTTATAAACAGCGTGCTAAAGCAAATGTGATTTCTCATATGGAACTTATTGGCGACGTTACTGGTAAAAATGTGGTTTTAGTAGACGATATGGTAGATACGGCTGGTACATTAACAAAAGCTGCCGATTTAATGATGGAGCGCGGTGCGCTAAGTGTAAGAGCGATTTGTACGCACCCTATTTTATCTGGTAATGCTTATGAAAAATTAGAAAACTCTAAATTAGAAGAATTGATTGTTACAGATTCAATTCCTCTAAAACAAGAAAGTAAAAAAATTAAAGTGATTAGCTGTGCCGATTTATTTGCTGAAGTGATGCATAATGTGCACTACAACAAATCGATTAGCTCTAAATTTTTAATGTAGTGGTAGCATAACCTTAACACAGGAAAGACCATTTACAGACAATCAATAACAAGTATATAAATAAATTAAATATAAATAAAAACAATGAAATCAATTACAATCAACGGATCTCAAAGAGAAAGCGTGGGCGGCAAAGCAACAAAAGCCTTACGTAATGCTGGTCAGGTTCCTTGCGTATTATACGGAGGAGACAAAGCAGTGCATTTCTCGGCACCTGAATTAGCATTCTCTAAATTGGTATACACAGCTAATGCGCATACAGTTGTAATAGAATTAGCAAACGGCGAAACATTCAATGCTATTTTACAAGACATTCAATTTCACCCAGTAACAGACAGAATCTTACACGTAGACTTCTACCAAACCTTTGAAGACAAAGCAGTAAGTATGACTATTCCAGTAAACTTTATTGGAAATCCACGTGGTGTTAAAAATGGTGGTGTTTTGCGTAAAAACAAACGTAGCTTAAGAGTAAAAGCTTTGCCAGGAAATTTACCAGATTATATTGATGCTGAAATTTCTGAGCTTAAAATTGGAAACAAACTATACATCACTTCTTTAGCAAGCGATGATTTCACATTCTTACACCCTGATAACACAGTGGTATGTTTAGTAAGACGTTCTAGACAAGCAATTACTGAAGATATTGAAGATGAAGAAGCTGAAGATGAAGATGAAGCAGGAGATGTTCCAGCAACAGAAACTGATGATGCAGCAGCAGTAAAAGAATAAAGGTCACCTTTTTAAATACTATAAAGCATTCTGTTTATTCAGGATGCTTTTTTTATTTTTACTGAAAAATGATTCCGTTTATGTTTAAATCTATTATTAAGCTTTTCAGAAAAAACAAAACAAAACCCCTTTTAGAAGCACAAGATCCCATGAAAAAATTTCTTATTATCGGCTTAGGAAACATTGGCGAAAAGTACGAAAACACCCGCCATAACATCGGTTTTAAAATTTTAGATTATTTTGCCAAAAAAGAAACACTCACCTTCGAAACACAAAAGCTTGGGGAGGTAGCCACGTATAAATTTAAAGGAAGAACCTTTATATTACTCAAACCAAATACCTATATGAATTTGAGCGGTAAAGCAATTTTATACTGGATGACTAAAGAAAAGATTCTATTAGAAAATATGCTTGTCATTACAGACGATTTAAACTTACCCTTTGGCAGCATTCGTGTAAAAACGAAAGGTAGTGCTGGCGGTCATAATGGCTTAAAAGATACTCAAGACAAATTAAATACTTCAAATTATAATCGGTTTCGATTTGGTATTAGTGACGCCTTTTCTAAGGGAAGTCAAGTGGATTATGTGTTGGGTGAATGGACACCAGAGGAAGATAAGGTACTAAACGAAAGATTAGACCAGGCGGTTGCGTTAATAAAATCCTTTGGTTTAGCAGGAATAAATACCACGATGAATCTCTTTAATGGAAAATAAAAAGGAAGCGCATAGCGCTTCCTTTTTTTATTTATACTAGAGGTATAGTGACCAGTTTAGTTTACTATAATCTTTTTGGTCTGACTATTCACTCCGTCTGAAACTTGTAATACATAGAGTCCTGATTGTACAGCTCCTAAATTAATAGTCTCATTAAAATCAGGATTATTCTCGTAGCGTTTATCATAAACACTACGCCCTCTCATATCAAAAACTGAAATTTGAATACCGTTAGTAGACGTATTGGCTAATTGTATATTAAAGGAACCGTTATTTGGATTTGGATATAGTTTGAAATTTGAAATAGTACTCTCAAACTCATCAACAGATAAAGAACCTTGAACACATAGTTCTAAATCAAAGCTATTCCAATTTCCGCCATCTGCGTCGGCATCATCAACAACGGTTAAAATCCAATCACCCCCAGACATTTCACCATATAATAATGATAGATCACCTTCTGGTAAATAACTTCCTGTAAAAGGAGCAACCCCTCCAGTAATAGGACCTCCGGTAGATTCCTGATCAAAAATAGTTGCGGTATAATTATCACCATTTCCACCATTATCTGAAGTCAACTCCACTATCGTTCCATTAGGACTCGTTAAAGTAATATCTAAATCGGCATCCCAAGTATGTGTAATATCTATAGTCACATTAACATCTGTAACTGGAAAATTATCTGCCACGTTAATAACTGAAGTATACGAATTTCCTGCACCACTAGCAGATATAGCAACGGGAAGATCTGTTGCAGAAAATGTACTACAGGTTAAATTTGCTGTTGTAAAACTAAACGCACTTGATGGGCTAGCCGTTGCACATTGATTTGAAGCAGTTACTCTCCAGTAATATTGTGAATTAGCGTTAAGTGATGTTGTCGTATATGATGTCGTCTGAACGGTAGCCGACTCAACAATAGTAGAAAACCCTGCATCACTTGCTACCTCAACAAAATAGTCTTCCGCATTCACATCACCATTCCATATTAAATCACCATCTGCAGAAATATCAATCGCACCATTAGAAGGAGATATTAAGGTCACCGTGTTAATTGTGCTACTGAAAACGTTTAGAGTAGCATCTGCAGATTTTGTTAGAGTTCCTGAGGTTCCTTCAATAGTAAAATCATATGAACCTACTGCTAAACTTCCTGTTCCAGACACCGTGACAGTTCCTGAAGTTCCATCTGCAGAAGCCGAGGTCGGATTAATGACTGCAGTAGCCCCTGTTGGTAATCCAACCACAGAAAAGTTTGTGGTATCACTAAAGCCTAAAAAAGTATTATAGGTAAAATTATAAATAGCGTCTGCTGGTTGGCACACATCAATTACTGGGTTAGAAACAGTAATCACAAATTCTGATTCTTGAATAGAGAAATTTGCAGCGTTTACCGAATAAAAAATATTATTATTCCCTTCAACAATAACTCTTGCCAACGAAGTGTCTCCTCCAGTAAGCGGCACTGTAACATCCTGCGTACCATCATTAGGCACACCAGAAGCCATCGTAAACGGAAATGTTAGACCACCGTCAATAGACAGTAATATATTTACTGTTGGTGTATTCACCGCACCTCCAGCTGTTCCTGCCACATCCCAAGTTACGGTTTGTGTAGAGCCAGCATCCCAAGTGACGTTAGTCGTTTGAGAGGTCACTGTGAACGGTCCTGATGCACCATCTACCGTAACTAACATTTCATCAAAATCAGATTGTGGTGTTTGTCCAACGCCTCCAGCTTCAGAACGATCTCTAACCGTTAGTGCGAAATTTAAATCTCTTCCCACAGTCGACACAGTTTCCCATGATGAATTATCCAGCGTTTCCACGGGGGTAATTTCTGTTAGTTGCCCGTTTAACACTCTATCTAATATAGGCATGTATCTGTTTGGTGACGTACTTGGTGGTCTAGAACGCCATAAAGCACCTGTCGTTTTAGTAGGTCCAAAATTTCCATTCGTAGTAACACCATCATCTATTTGTTCCCAGCAATACGTTAACACATCTCCCCCATCCGCATCGGTCGCAGAGGCCTTTAAAATAAAGGCTGTACCATTTGGAATAGTATAATTAGAACCTGCATTGGCTACTGGCGGATTGTTTGTAATGTTTGTGGTTACAGCACAGTTATTTGGCGACGTAGCTACATTAGTTAAAATTTGATCGATACTGTGATAATGAAAATAAGGATCACTATGATCTTGAACATCATTTCCTCCTGTAATACCAGCATAACCCATAATGGTTGTTCCACTTCCTGGTTCTGCATTCACTCCAGTTCCTTCAGAATTAAAAGAGAAGGTATGGTTCGCACCCATTTGGTGACCTACCTCGTGAGGCACATAGTCAATATCAAAAAAGTCAGACATATAAGGCCCGCCATTATTATCCGTAAATTCGTGTGCTGAAAAACCACTACCTTTACCACTTGCACAAACACAGCCAATACAACCAGCGTTACCATTATTACTTGCAAAAGCGAATAAGTGCCCTATGTCATAATCTGCTGCTCCAACAGTAGCGGTAAGGTTTGCTTGTAAATCACCATTCAAATCGGTTCCATAAGGATCAGGAACTGAAGGGGAGTAAATTAAGTCTATTGCTGGATCATCAAGGGTATCAACCAAAACAAAAGTAATGGCCATATCCACTTCAAAGACCTCATTCATTCTATTTAAAGTAGAAACCACTTGAGCTAAAGCATCTGCTCTATTATCACCATTTCCTGCATTGCCATCATCCCAAAAATTAGTATATTCTTGAGTAACAGAGATGGCTATTCTAAAGGTTCTTAATAATTGATCATTAGCATCTCTTGAAGTGGAAAGACTTCCTTTTCTTTTAGAAATATCTACATCGTCTGTTAGACATTCAAAAGTTTCAGATGAATTTAATTGGGCTGTCCGGTTATAAATTAAATACTGATCATTTGACACTTTGGTTACCGGTTGAATAAAAACAGTTTCTTTACCTGGCTCAGAAATCATAGCTTTTAAACCTAATGGTGTGATACTAAATCTAATTCGTGTTCCAGAGCCATCGGTTCTTGAGCCCAAATACGTTTTAATTTCTGGGTGTTCGTTATCATTAGATGAGAATATTGAAGTCTCAACAATTCTAAATTGTTGTAATTTTCCATCAACATTAGGGAAATTAACAATGGTATTTGATTTTCCATTTGAATTTGATCGTAACGGTGCACCAAACAATTGTTGTTTAAGACTTTGAATATTCAATTGAAGAATTTCTGAATTGTCAGCATCTAAATTTTTTAGAGAAACACCAGCTTTTCCTTCTTGAAAAGAAGTGGTACTCCATAACTCATTTTGACTATAGGCATTAATAGAAAAAATAAAAATACTTAAGAGTAAGTAATGTAATTTTAGTTTCATATATCTAGGTAATTGATTAATTAAATTCAAAATAACTAATAAATTTCATAAAAACATAGAAATAAGTCAAAAAACTAGCTGCTGTGAAAAACCTATAAAACCAACAGGATAAGACGGTTTAAAGAATATAGCCCACACTGTCTTTTAATCGAAAAATTATGCGTTTAGTCTTATTTATTTGCATAGTGCAGATTTAATTTTGTCTAACTACACCTCAAAAAACAAAAAAGCCAATTTATTTTAAAGCAATAAAGAATACTGCCTTTACAATTTTACTATTAACTACTACAAATCATAATTGGATTAACAAGTCTGCTGTGACTATAGGTCAAATAGTGATGTAAAAAACATACAACTTAAAAAATCAGATTTAAATATTTTAACCATCAGTTTTTTTGCAAATTTTATATAGAAGCAATACAACCCTGCTTTTTAAAGAATAAAAAACTAAATGTTATATTTGAAAGCCAATTCAGTTTAATTCAGTTGGCTTTTTTTATTTTTGTATCTAAACTTTTAATATTTGGAATCAACAGCGTCTAAAAAAAAGCATACAGTTGTCACCATTGGTACTTTTGATGGCGTACATATTGGACACCAGAAAATAATAGAACGTCTCATTCAGGTTGGTAAAACCAAAGATTTGGAGCCCACAATCTTGACGTTTTTTCCACATCCACGAATGGTATTACAGAAAGATGCCAATATTAAGCTCATCAATACTATAGCCGAGAAAGAAACGATACTTAAGGGTTTTGGGCTAGAGAACTTGGTGATTAAAAAATTTACTCAGGAATTTTCGCGCTTAACCGCAGAAGAGTTTGTAGCGACCATTTTAGTCAATCAACTCAAAGCAAAACACATTATTATAGGTTACGACCATCATTTTGGCAGAAATCGTTCAGCTAATATTGATGATTTAATCACTTTTGGAAAACACTATGGCTTTGAAGTCGAAGCCATAAGCGCTCAAGATATCGATGAAGTTGCTGTGAGTTCTACTAAAATAAGAAAAGCATTAGCTCAGGGCGATATTGCCACAGCTAATAGCTTTTTAGGCTATGCTTTTTTTCTTACTGGATTAGTTGTAAAAGGCAAAGGCTTAGGGCGCACCTTAAGCTTCCCTACTGCTAATTTACAGATTGAAGAAGCCTATAAACTCATCCCGAAACAAGGTGTTTATATTGTGAAATCAATAATTAACGGTATACTTGTTTTTGGAATGATGAATATTGGAAATAACCCAACCGTAAATGGTATTGAAGAAACAGTAGAAGTGCATTTCTTTAATTTTGACGCCTCTCTTTATGGTAAACCTTTAAAAGTTGAATTACTCCACAGACTAAGAGATGAACATAAATTTAACTCTGTAGATGCCCTAAAACAACAACTACAGCAAGACCAACTGAATGCTTTAAAATTTATTGAAACGCATGCTTAATAAGTTCCTTTTTAAACAAATAGACAATAGTGGATTAATCGTCTTTAGAATTGTTTTTGGTTTGCTCTGTTTTTTAGAATCTGTTGGTGCTATTTTCACTGGATGGGTTTCACGCACATTAGTACAACCTAAATTCACCTTTTCCTTTATTGGTTTTGAGTTTTTACAACCCTTACCGGGAAACTGGATGTATGTATATTATGTAATCATGGGGATGTTTGGGCTCTTAATTATGGTTGGTTACAAATACAGATTTAGCATTATTGCGTTTGGTTTGATGTGGGCTTCGGTGTATTTAATGCAAAAAGCGTCGTATAACAATCATTATTATTTTTTAATGTTATTGTGTTTAATTATGGCTTTTCTACCGGCAAGCAAGTATGCTTCCATTGATGCTAAATTAAGACCAAGTATTAAGCGTTTCTCTATGCCACAATGGTGTAGGTGGGTTTTTGTCTTACAGTTGCTAATTCTTTACACCTACGCATCTATCGCCAAACTATATCCCGATTGGTTAGACCTAAGCGTACCCAAGTTATTGATGAAAAGCAAAGCTAACTTACCTTTTATAGGTGACTTTTTACAGCATGAGTTTATGCCCTATTTGGTCGCTTATGGCGGCATTTTATTTGATGGTTTAATTATACCCTTACTCCTATTTAAACGTACTAGAAAATATGCTTTTATTGTTTCCATTTTCTTTCACATGTTTAACTCAATTGTGTTTCAAGTTGGTGTGTTTCCTTACTTATCTTTAGCTTTTTCGCTATTCTTTTTTGAACCTAAAACCATTAGAAACCTCTTTTTAAAACGCAAATCATTATATACAGAAGGTGAAGTTATCGTTCCTAACTACAAAACCCCTTTATTAGTTTTTGCTAGTATTTATTTTGTTATTCAAGTGTTATTACCCATACGCCATCACTTTATTCCCGATGATGTCCTCTGGACCGAAGAAGGCCACAGACTCTCTTGGCGTATGATGTTGCGTTCTAAAAGTAGTTATACCAGTTACAAAGTGGTCGATAAAGCAACAGGGGAAATAATACCTATAAATTTAGAACATTATTTAACCAGAAAACAAATAAGACTAGCTAGTACAAAGCCCGATGTTATTTGGCAATTTGCTCAGTATTTAAAGGAAGACTTTAAAAAGAAAGATAAGGATATACAGGTGTTTGTTAATGCCAACGTGAGTGTTAATAATAAACCTCATCACCAACTTATTGATCCCAAAGTAGACCTGGCAAATGTAGAATGGAACGTTTTTAAACACAACGATTGGATACGCCCTTCAAAATAGACATGTTTTTTATTTTAAAGCATACGAAATCTTACTACTTTTACCACTTAAAATCGAAGTTTCAGTTTGCGCTAAGGATAGAAGTCCTTCGACTGTGTTCAGTACAAGCTTATCTTTTTTTCTTTTTCCATAAAAAGATACAGCATATAACCTGACCTTTAGTTAGCGCACAAAATAAAATTTATGTTACAAGTACCCTTTATTAGAGAAAACAAAGCCGCAGTAATCGCTGGTTTGGCTAGAAGAAATTTTGATGCTACCACCATTGTAAACGAAGTGCTAGTAGTAGACGACTCGCGTCGCACACTGCAAACTGACTTAGACAACACCAAAGCAGAATTGAACGCGCTCTCTAAAGAAATAGGTGACTTGTATAAAGCTGGAAAAGCCCAGGAGGCCAATGCCTTAAAAGAAAAGACAACTGCTTTAAAAGACAGTGATAAAGTTTTAAAAGAACAATTGCAAGTCAAGGAAGACGATTTGAAACAATTATTATATAAAATACCCAACGTACCGCACCCCTCTGTTCCTGCTGGAAATAACGAGGCAGACAACGAGGAGATTTTTAATGAAGGAGAAGTGCCTAAACTTTATGAAGGTGCTGAACCGCATTGGGAACTGGCAAAAAAATATGATATTATTGATTTTGAATTGGGTAATAAAATTTCTGGTGCTGGTTTCCCTGTTTATAAAGGTAAGGGCGCTCGTTTACAGCGGGCTTTAATCGCTTATTTTTTAGATAAGAATACAGCTGCTGGCTATACGGAATACCAGTTACCACTTTTAGTAAATGAAGCTTCTTGCTATGGCACAGGCCAACTACCAGATAAAGAAGGACAAATGTATCATGACTCTCGTGACGATTTATATTTAATTCCTACTGCTGAAGTCCCTGGAACCAACGTTTTTAGAGATGTACTACTGGCTGAAAGTGATTTCCCCATTAGCATCACTGGCTATACGCCTTGTTTTAGGCGTGAAGCCGGAAGTTATGGCGCACACGTTCGTGGCTTAAACAGACTTCATCAATTTGATAAAGTTGAAATTATTCGTGTTGAGCATCCTGAGAATTCTTATGAAGCGTTTGATGGCATGATTGAACATGTAAAAGGGATTTTACGCGAATTAAAACTGCCCTATCGCATTTTACGTTTATGTGGTGGAGATACCGGTTTTCCTTCTGCTATGACCTATGATTTCGAAGTGTTTTCTACAGCTCAAGATCGCTGGCTGGAAATTTCTAGCGTGTCGAATTTTGAATCTTACCAAGCCAATCGCTTGCGCTTACGTTTTAAAAATAGCGCCGGTAAAAATGAACTCGCGCATACCTTAAATGGTAGCTCGCTTGCCTTACCTCGTGTACTTGCCGGTATTTTAGAAAACTACCAAACAGAAAAAGGAATTGTTATTCCAGAGGTTTTAGTACCCTATACGGGCTTTTCAATAATTGACTAATTTTCTACTGAATTTTGCTCAAATTATTGGTTTTCATCGATAAAGTGTTAAAAAAACACGTTGTTTGACGATTTTTTATTGTTTTCTTTTGTTATTTGGTTATTTATTCTCACTTTTAAATCCCCAAGTTTTAAAATACATAACCATGAAAAACATTAAACGCCTATTCCTACTTGCTACCCTTATTATTATTGCAATAGTTGTTTTTGAGTCTGACTTCAAAGCCTTTAAAGCAGAAAATAATACCATAGTTTTAGTAAATCACGAATAATACGACTTTAGTTTAAAGATAAGCCTTAATCGAGTAATTGAATCATTTTAAATATTATGATTAATAGCACATTTATTTAGATTGGCTAGTGCCTGAATTTATTTTCAGGCATTTTTTTTGAATTTTCTATTTTTATTTCGTAAGAAAAATGAGGTGCTTTTATTCTAAAACAACAACTAAAAACAAGAGATTAGCATCATTACTCGTTCTATTTCGATGAAATAGATAGCAAAAAAGAGCGTTTTATTACTGTCCACTTAATTGTTAAGTGGTATGACATTTGCTATATTTACACTTATGATAAAGATGCGTTTTTTATTACTGTTTTTCATTCTATTCAGCTTTACTTCGTTTGCTCAGGACGATGATTTTGTAGCGAAAGAATATTTTCAAAATGGTGCCTTTGAAAAAGCTTTAGTCCTTTATAAAAAGCTCTACTCTAAAAATAGTAAAAACCGTAATTACCTGTTACAACTCGTTAAAACGCATCAGCAATTAGAACAGTATGCCGAGGCACAACTTTTATTGGAGGAAGAATTAGCACGTTATCCCTATCCACCACTATATATTGAATTAGGGTATAACTATGCCGTACAAAAAGATACAATCTCTGCAAAAATAAACTATGATAAAGCCATTGATTTTATAGATGAAAAACCAAATTTCGCCTATGCGGTTGGTATTGCTTTTGAAAACTTATCATTGCTCGATCAAGCGATTACAACCTATGAAAAAGCGATGCGTTTAAACCCTGAGCTCAATTTTAATATGCGTTTAGCGCGTATTTATGGTGAGAAAGGTGATGTAGAAAATATGTTTAATAGCTATTTGGAATTTTCTGAAAGCAATGAGTCCTACATTAATACCATAAAACGTGAGTTTAGTACTTTTATTGGCGAGAGTGACGAAAATGAAAACAATGCTATTTTAAGAAAAATGCTGCTTAAGAAAATTCAAACGGCTCCTAATCTATTATGGAATGAATTACTAAGTTGGCTTTTTATACAGCAAAAAGACTACAAAAAAGCATTTGTTCAGGAAAAAGCCATTTTTAAACGTCAGTTAGAAAGTCTGGATCGTATTGAAGAACTAGCAAACATAGCCTATAACCAAAATCAAAATGACATTGCAACCTCTGTTTTTCAATTCATAATCGAAAACACTCAAGACATCGACGATAAAATTCGGGCGCATTACAATATTATAACTATTGAAACTAAAAAAGCAACAACTAAGGACTATGTGGCACTCAATGAAAAATATTTAAGTCTTCTGGATCTTTATGGCAGAAACAGACGTACCTTAGATTTACAAATTGCTTATGCTCATTTTTTGGCCTTCAATCTTAATAGAATAGAAGAAGCCATTACTTTTTTGAAAGAGAGTTTACCTCTTGGTCTTAGTGATTTTCAACTGGCACAAGTAAAACTAGAACTTGGTGATATTCTAGTCTTAGAAGAAAAGTTTAACGAGGCCTTAATTTACTACACACAAATTCAACATAGCTTAAAAAATAGTACCATCTCTCAATTAGCACGCTTTAAAGTGGCAAAAACAAGTTATTATAAAGGCGATTTTAAATGGGCAGAGTCACAATTAAAAGTATTAAAAAAATCAACCTCGCAACTTACTGCCAATGATGCTTTAGATTTAAAACTATTAATTAGTGATAATAAGGCTGAAGACTCTTTACAAACGGCACTTAAAATTTATGCGAAAGCCGATTTATTAGCTTTTCAAAATAAAAAAGAAGAAGCCATCACCTTGCTTTCTACCATTTTAAAAGCCTATAAAACCGAAGTTATTGTGCCGCAAACCTTATTAAAACAAGCGCAGCTATTAGAAGAAAAAGGAGCATACAACAAAGCTAAGGACAACTACGAGTTACTCATTCGAGATTTTAAAGACAGTATTTTAATGGACGATGCATTGTATGCCTTAGCCGAAATCTATACCAATAAATTAGGGCTTCCTGAAAAAGCAAAACCGCTCTACGAAACCATACTTTTTGAGTATGCAGACAGTATTTATTTTGTTGAAGCGCGAAAGAAATTTAGAGCCTTACGCGGTGATGCGTTGAATTAGTAAACAGTTTCATTCTTTAGTTTACAGTCATTCTGAAAGCAAAAACTTACCTTTGTAACTAGTCGACAAACCAATTTATAACTTAAATGTTAACCTTCTATTTTAAAATATGATTATATATAACGTTACCGTAAATATAGACGATAGTGTACACGATGCGTGGTTACTTTGGATTAAAGAACACATTCCAAAAGTACTCGCCACAGGCAAGTTTAAAGAAGCAAAATTGACTAAAGTTTTAGTAGATGAAGATTTAGGTGGTCAAACCTACTCCATTCAGTACAGAGCACATTCTCGGGAAACTTTAGAGGCTTATTATAAAGAAGATGCTGAAAGACTGCGTGGCGACGGACTCAAAAAGTTCGCAGATAAAATGCTCGCTTTTAGAACCGAGCTTGAAGTCATTGATGAATATTTGGTAGATTTTAAACAGCACTAACCTAATTTAATATTCAGCTAATAATTCAAAAAAAGATAGCTTTAAAATCTAGGAACGTTCAAAATTCAGAAATTTCTAAAAAGACCACACTATTATGAGTAAATACAAGAACAAACCAGAAGTTAAAGCAAAAAAATTCTTAGGACAGCACTTTTTAGAAGATGAAACCATCGCAGAGCAAATTGCAGATACTTTAAGTTTAAAAGGCTATGAAAATATATTAGAAATTGGTCCAGGAATGGGTGTTCTCACTAAATATTTACTTAAAAAACCGATAACAACTTACGTTATTGAAATTGATACTGAAAGTGTTACCTATCTTAAAAGCAATTACTTAAATCTCGCACCAAGAATAATTGAAAAAGATTTTTTAAAATACGATTTAAGCGAGACGTTTAAGGACGAGCCTTTTGCTATTATAGGTAATTTTCCTTATAATATTTCAACACAAATTGTCTTTAAAACACTAGAATTGCGCGATCAGATTCCAGAATTTTCTGGGATGTTTCAAAAAGAAGTAGCGGCTCGTATCTGTTCAAAAGAAGGCAGTAAAGTCTATGGCATTTTATCAGTTTTAACCCAAGCGTTTTATGAGGCTGAGTATCTCTTTACGGTCCCGCCAACCGTTTTCAATCCGCCGCCAAAAGTAGATTCAGGTGTATTAAGACTCACCCGTAAAGCAGATTATAGCTTGCCATGCGATGAAAAACTCTTTTTCAAAGTTGTAAAAGCGGCCTTCCAGCAGCGCAGAAAAACCTTGCGTAACAGCTTAAAAACATTCGATTTGAGTGATAATTTAAAAGCAAATGTTATCTTTGACAAACGGCCAGAGCAACTAGATGTTCAGGCGTTTATAGCGCTCACAACCGCAATAGAAAACGATAGTAAAAATTAGATTTTAGGTGGAAGAACAGAACGAAAATATTAAATTTACAATAAGCGATGCACTTATTGATCAAGTAGAAGAATTAGTAAATTCTAAAAACAATAATGCGATCATAGAATTACTAAATGAATACCATCATGCTGATATTGCTGAAATTCTAGAAGATTTAAATCCAGAGCAGTCCACGTACATCATTAAGCTTTTAGACAGTGGAAAAACGTCTGAAATCCTTATGGAAATGGATGAAGATGATCGTGAAAAAATCCTCGATTTATTATCTATAAAAGAGATTGCAGAAGAAATTGAAGAGCTTGATACCGATGATGCGGCAGATATGATCTCTGAGCTTTCCGAAGAAAGACAAGCAGCTGTTATTGCTCAAATTGAAGATCAAGATCACAAAGCAGAAATTCAGGAATTACTAGCCTACGATGAAGATACCGCTGGTGGACTAATGGCAAAAGAACTCGTAAGAGTTAATGAAAACTGGACCGTAACCGAGTGTGTAAAAGAAATGCGCGCACAAGCTGAAAACGTCACCAGAGTACATTCAATTTATGTGGTCGATGATGACGAAAAGCTCATTGGTCGTCTCTCGTTAAAAGACTTGCTCATGGCCTCACCAAGAGCTCATATATCTACCGTTTACATCCCAAAAGTAGATTATGTTACTGTTGATGAAGATGTAGTAGACGTCGCTAAAGTAATGCAGAAATACGATTTGGAAGCGATACCTGTAGTGGATGAGTATAAAACATTAGTGGGGCGAATTACCATAGATGATATTGTAGACGTTATAAAAGAAGAAGCAGAAAAAGATTACCAACTCGCAGCAGGTATCACCAAGGGTGTGGAGGCAGATGATAGTATCTTACAGTTAACGAGAGCGCGTTTACCTTGGCTCTTTTTAGGCTTAATTGGTGGTATTGGTGCCTTTTTAATTATGGAGGGTTTTCAGGAAGCCTTTGATTCTTATGCCCTTTTATTCTTTTTTACCCCGTTAATTGCAGCAATGGCTGGAAATGTTGGCGTGCAATCTAGCGCCATTATTGTTCAAGGCTTAGCTAATGACGATGTTAAAGGAAGCATCAATGGCCGCTTAATTAAAGAAATGCTTTTAGCGGCTTTAAACGGTACTATTTTAGCACTATTTTTATTCGTTTTTGTATGGGTTGTAAAAGGTGAATTTTTAACCGCACTCGCCATTTCGGTGTCTTTAGTTGCTGTTATTATCGTTGCAGGACTCATAGGCACATTTGTGCCGTTATTTTTAGACAAAAAAGGAATAGACCCAGCAATTGCCACCGGACCTTTTATTACCACCAGTAACGATATTTTTGGAATTTTAATTTACTTCTGGATCGCTAAACTTATTATAGGTATTTAATTTTTGGGCTACTTGCTTGTCGGCAAACAGCCTGTCTTTTACGCAGACCTAAAAAGTATTCATCACAAAGCTTCAGGACAGGATTGCAAAATTCCTGCCGTCTGTTAGCACTTTTAACTCTAACTATAGGGCAACAAAAAACGGATACCACTTCCATCACTAACGCAAAACTTCGTAACTTTCAGCTTTGGCCATTTTTATTATGAAAGCGATTAATTTACAAGAAAAGCATGCCGGGTTTACAAAACAGTGGCATCCCCATCGCATTGCAACAGTAGATAACATGCAGGTGCTTATAGCAAAACTACTAGGCGCGTTTGTTTGGTATAGTCCTTCCAATGAAGATGAATTATTTCAAGTTCTAAAAGAGACGCTTTACATGCAGTTTCGAGACCGAACAAAAATAGTTAAAGAAGGTTAAACTATTGTCGTACCAAAAGGTGTAGCACATAATCCTATGACCAAAAATGAGGAGGAAGAACATAATCTCTTAATCGAAAAACTAACAACAGCATATACTGGACACCAAAAAAACGAAAAAACACAAAGCAAATATCTCCAAATTTAATTATTTTAAGACCTCTCAGGTTTTAAAAACCGGTGAGGTCCAATTAATAAACAATCCCATATTCGCAAAACGTACACATGAAAATATTACACTTAGATACAAACCACCCACTACTAATAGATCAGCTTAGTGCTTTAGGCTTCGAAAATCACGAGAATTATTCAGATTCAAAAGAAGCGGTTCAAAGTATTATTCATGACTATGATGGTTTTATCATCCGTAGTCGTTTCAGTATTGATGTAGACTTTATAGATGCAGCAAAAACACTAAAATTTATTGGACGTGTTGGTGCAGGCTTAGAGAATATAGATTGTGCATATGCAGAACAAAAAGGCATCACGTTAATTGCAGCCCCAGAAGGTAATCGCAATGCTGTTGGCGAACATAGTTTAGCCTTGTTACTCTCATTATTTAATAAGTTGAACAAAGCAGACCGTGAGGTCAGACAAGGTAAATGGCTCCGCGAAGCCAACCGCGGACAGGAACTCGATGGAAAAACGGTAGGACTCATTGGTTACGGAAATATGGGAAAAGCCTTTGCTAAAAAATTACGCGGCTTTGATGTTCAAGTGTTATGTTATGATATAAAACCCAATGTTAGTGACGAAAACGCGAAGCAAGTGACCTTACAAGAGCTACAGCAAAAAGCAGAAGTGTTGAGTTTGCATACGCCAGAAACACCAAATAGTGTTGGTATGGTAAATACCAATTTCATCAACGCCTTTAAAAACCCGTTTTGGTTAATAAATACCGCCCGTGGTAAAAGTGTGATCACTTCAGACTTAGTTTTAGCCCTAAAATCAGGTAAAATTTTAGGCGCAGGACTCGATGTTTTAGAATATGAAAAAGCATCCTTTGAAAATTTGTTCAGTGGTGAAACCCTGCCTGACGCTTTACAATATTTAATACATTCAGAAAACGTTATATTAACACCACACGTTGCAGGCTGGACCGTTGAAAGTAAAGCAAAATTAGCACAAACTATCGTCGATAAAGTTAAAGCAAAATTTTGCTAACTTTATAGCATCTATAAATTCTAACAGTTATGACTTCAAACGCCAAAACTCCAGAAGAATATATTTCTCAACTTCCTGAAGACAGAAAAGCACCGGTTTCAAAGCTGCATGAGGTTATAAAAAAGAACATGCCAAATGGATTAGAGTCCGGAATGGCTTATGGCATGTTAGCCTATTATGTCCCAAAAGCTATATACCCAGAAGGATACCATTGCAAACCGTATCCACCTTTACCCTTTATAAATGTAGCCTCACAAAAAAACTTTATTGCATTATACCATTCTGGCTTGTATGCTAAAAAAGAGCTCTACGATTGGTTTGTAGCAGAATACCCAAAACACTCTAAATACAAGTTAGACATGGGGAAGAGCTGCGTTCGCTTTAAGAAAACAGAGGCAATACCGTACGAATTAATTGAAGCATTACTTTGTAAAATGAGTGTTGAAGAATGGATAACACTTTATAAAAAAACGAAACTTAATAAATAGCTTTCCGTCTTCAGGGAAATGAAAAAAAACATTTTATATGAAAAAACGTGTCACAGGTATTGGTGGATTATTCTTTAAAACCAAAGACCCAAAACAAACAAAAGAATGGTATAACAAGCATTTAGGATTTAATACCGATGATTACGGTTGTACCTTTTGGTGGAAAGACAAAGACGGTAAGGATTGCTCCACCCAGTGGTCACCCTTTAAAGAAGACACAGAATATTATGCCCCTTCTAAAAAAGATTTTATGTTTAACTATCGTGTGGAAAATCTTAAAGAATTATTAGCGGTATTACAAGAGGAAGGCGTTACTATTGTAGGCGAAATGGAAGTATATGATTATGGAAAATTTGGTTGGATTTTAGACAATGATGGTAACAAAATTGAACTTTGGGAGCCAGTAGACCAAGCTTTTTTGTAAAAGGAATCAAAATTTTATTAACTTTATCCCTCAACCAATAAAAACAAAAATTAAAAATGTCTGACGAAAAAAACTTAAATGATAATCTTGACGATATGTTAGGTGACGCTAAAGAAGGCGCAAAAAAAGCGGCTGATAAAGCAGGAGAATTTGCTGATGATGCAAAAAAAACAGCAAATGAGTTTTCAAATAGTGCTAAAGAAACCTTTGGCAACTCAGCAGAAAACAAAAAGATATTAGCTGGAATTACAGCCATATTATTAGGCTGGCTTGGTGTTCATAAATTTATTTTGGGCTATCAAAAGGAAGGCATCATAATGGCAGCAATTGGTGTTTTGGGTTGGTTCTTGTGTGGTATTCCAACAGCCTTAGTTTCTGTAATCGGACTTGTTGAAGGTATTATGTATCTCACAAAAACGGACGCAGAATTTTACAACACCTATCAAGTTGGCCGTAAACCTTGGTTCTAAAATCTTAGAAGTCCAGATAACAGTTTATCTGGACTTTTTTAAAATAAACCATCAAAGTCAAAACCTTGTTTATACTACTAATCAGGATCTACTAAATGCATCCAATCCTGCAGTTAATGCTGTTTTTGTTAAAAATTAAGTGGATTGGTTTAAAGACTAAGTCGCTTTTCATTCCTTAATCTTATAAACCATAATTAAGTGGCAGGGCATCACCCATACGCTGATTTCCCATAAAACCACCAAACAACACTTTATCAACAGGTGCATGGTTCCCAAAGACATCAATTTGAAAGCGTTTGACTTCACTTTCTATTGCAGATTGTCTGCCTTTACAAAGAATATTTAATTTTATCGGAATTTCTACTTCAGTAATTTCAGAGCTATCACTTTTAAATACTCTTATTTGAGATTCAGGCTTAATTTGATAAGCCCCTTTAAAAATTTTAAATTTTTCTTCCTTTAACCTGTTATTTGCTACCGCACGCATAAAGTGCAATGCAGACCCTGTAAATGCTTCTTTTCTGTTTTTTAAAGCTTTCCTATGCTTATTAGAAGGTAAATCTTCAAAAAAAGTAGTGCCTGAGTAGGAAACAGAAGCAACAGTTTTATAGGTCTTTTCAAGGTCTAAAGTAGATTCAGTATCCATATTATACACGATACTAAAATTATTTAAATCGTATCTAACTTTATAATCTAAAGCTGTATTATTAATCACTAATGGTGCTTTTGATGAAGCCACAAGTTGTTTGGTGTCCCTGTCAAAATTTAATACAAGTACGTCTTCATTTAAAATAGTACAGGCTTGTCCAAATTCTGACCGTCCTAAAAATTCTCGCTTAAATTGAATTAATTTAAATGGTCGGGACCATTCATCTTTACTATCTAATACAACCTCTTCTAAAGCGTTTACATCTGGTTTTAATGATAAATTATAAACCTTGTCAAAATCTATAGTATTAAATATAATGCTTTCATAGCCCACAAAAGAAATCACCAATGGAGACCTTATTTCATTCTTTAAGGATAACGAAAATTCACCATCAAAATTAGTGGTTGTTCCATACGAGGTGTTATCAAAATATACTGAAGCCCCTACAATCGGTTCGTTCGTATTTCTGTCTTTTAATTTCCCGGTTAATGTTTGAGAGAAGACGACATTCAAGCTAAGAAATAAGATGGCCTGTAATAGCCTTTTTTTTAACCTCATAGGAATCAAGTGGCATTTTTTAAAAATCAATCTTCAATAACACCATTAGCATTAGGATCTTTACTTTCAAATTCGGCTTGAAACTCTTCCATTACCGGACGTACTGTACTCTCTGGTAAATCTGCGATTTTAATATACATTAAGCCATCAACCGCATTATTAAATAAAGGATCCACATTAAATGCGACTAATCGTGCATTCTGTTTGATATATTTTTTCAACAATACCGGAAGTCTTAATGCACCAGGTTCTATTTCATCGATAATTTTATCGAACTTATTCAAATCGGCTTCTGTAGCATCAAAAACGAAGTCTTTATCGGCATCTTTAAGTTTTACCTTAAATTCTTTTTTAGGACGCACATATTGCGCAATATAAGGATCGTAATAATGAGATTTCATAAACTCAATCATTAAAGATTTTGAGAAATTTGAAAACTGATTGCTTATACTTACACCACCAATTAAAAACTTATGCTCTGGATGACGCAAAGTAGTATGTACAATGCCTTTCCAAAGTAAAAATAAAGGCATTGGTTTTTGCTGGTATTCTTTAATAATAAATGCACGACCAAGCTCTATAGATTCGCTCATCATTTTATGCAACTCTGGCTCAAAACGGAATAAATCCTGAAGATAAAATCCATCAATTCCAAAAGCTTCAAAAATCTTAGACCCTAGTCCCATTCTATAAGCTCCAGCAATCAATTTTTTTTCATTATCCCATAAAAACATATGGTAATAGTACGTGTCAAAAGTATCTAAGTCTATAGCTTCATTAGTGCCTTCTCCAACTTCTCTAAACGTAATTTCACGTAATCTTCCTATTTCACGAAGAATGTTAGGGATTTCTTTTGCTGGTGCTAAATAGACTTCATAATTTTTACTTATTAATAAACGACGGTCATTTTTTAGAAGTGCTTTTACCTCATTAATCATGATTTTAGAGTCTACGGGCGTCACAATTTTCTTGGGAATTTTATAAGCCTTTAGACTAGAAGAAATACTGCTAATTCTTTTCTCTTTAGGTTCAAAAGCATTAGATAACATGTAGGTTTTTCTTCTAATAAAATCAGAAAACTCTTCCAGTGTCTTATGCTCGTCTTGATCATTAACCGAAATAGCCTTTCCTACTCTAACCTTAATAGTTCTGCGCTTTTGTGTTAACAACTCTGAAGGTAATTTGGCGGTTCTAAACGTATCGTTAATTTTTGAAAGCTTATAAAACAGATTACTGTTTTTAGCATGAAAATAAATAGGAACAATAGGTACATTTGCTTTTTGAGCCAATTTCATAGCCGCTTCTTCCCAAGGCTTATCGACCATTAATTTGCCGTCTTTGTAGGTTGAAACCTCACCTGCAGGAAAAATACCGAGTGGATGCCCTTCGCGAATATGTAAAATTGCATTTTTAAAACCAAGCACACTCGACTTCGCATCTTTACGATCTTCAAACGGGTTAACAGGCATAATAAATGGCTTCATCGGCTCTATACGATGCAACAAAAAATTAGCAATGATTTTAAAATCCGGACGCTGTTCCAGCATTAATTTCAATAACAAAATCCCATCAATACCACCCAAAGGATGATTAGAAACCGTTATGTAAGCCCCTTCTTTTGGTAAGCGTTTTAAGTCTTCTTCAGGAATTTCGAACTTTATTTGAAACTCCTCTAAAATAGCATCAAGAAATTCTATTTCGCTTAAGTGCTTATTGCGATTGTAAATTTCATTGAGTTTAGAAATTTTTAAGACTTTCATCAATAACCATCCAGCAAAAGTTCCAAAAACACCATATTTATCAAGGTGTATTGCCTTCGAAACCTCTTTTGCTGTTACTAATCCCATAGTTTATTTTTAGTTAGTTGCTACAAATGTAAGCAATAGATTATTCAGTTACAATTTGAACTGTTTCTTGAAATAATTGTTTTAATAAAACCGTTTTACCCTGTTGTAATGTTTTAATCGATAGGTCATCAAAATGCCTGATGGTATATAAGGAAACATTATTCTGGCAAGTTACTTTAAACTTTGCTTTTAAATGTAACAACAAAGGCTCCAAATTATTGTAAGCATTTTCAAAACACACCGAAAAACTAATGGCAGAATTTTGAATCACATCTACTTTCATTTTATACAAGGCTAATAAAGTGAAAATCTCGCTAATATTTTCTTCAACGATATATGAAAAATCCAAAGTGGATAAGGATAACAACACTTGATTTTGTTTTAAAATAAAACAAGGTACTTTTGGCTCAATCCCTTTTGTTTTATTAACTGTTGTTCCTCTATCTTCTGGATTTAAAAATGATTTTACGTGCAACGGGATTTCCTTGCGCTGCAACGGTTGTAATGTTTTCGGGTGAATAACAGAAGCCCCATAAAAGGCTAATTCAATCGCTTCAGTATAGGAAATAGTATTTAATAACTTCGCATTACTAAAATGTCGCGGATCTCCATTTAAAACACCAGGAACGTCTTTCCATATCGTAACACTTTCAGCATTTAAACAGTATGCAAAAATAGCAGCGGTATAATCACTGCCTTCCCGCCCTAAAGTGGTCGTAAAGTTATTACTGTCACTTGCTAAAAACCCTTGTGTTATATATAATGTTGCGGGCGCTACTGCTTTTGAAATATGTGCTTGCGTAGCTTCCCAATCTACATTCGCTCGTCGATAATAATTGTCGGTTTTAATACATTTTCTAACGTCTAACCAGTTATTTTTTAAATGCATTTCATTTAAATAGTGACTAATTATTGTAGATGATACTAACTCGCCACAACCAATCACTTGATCATAAATAAAGTTATAATCTGGCGATTTATTACTATTTAAAAACAGCTGTAGTTCTTCAAAAAGCAATGCTACGGCTTGATAAACGGGATGTTGGTCGGTTTCAAACAGGTCATTTATAATAGTAGTATGATAAGTTTTAACCTCGAGTAATTCGTGAGCCAGATTTTCTTTGTCATTTAAATATTTATCAATAACAAGTTCTAGTGCATTCGTGGTTTTTCCCATTGCTGAAACAACGATAAGCGTATCTTTATACCCTACTTTTTCTAGTACACGAATAACGTTTTTCACCCCATATGCATCTTTTACAGAGGCACCACCAAACTTGAATACTCTCATTAAATATTGTTCAAATAATTTATTATACCGGCTTCATTTAATTGTACAACATCCCAATCACGCATCACATTCGCTCCTTTTTTTTCGTAAAAAGTAATGGCCGATTCGTTCCAGTCTATCACTTCCCAAGAAATACGTTTAACGCCTAATGCCTGTCCGTATTTTACAACTTCATCAAGCAACGCAGTACCCAAACCACTGCCTCGCATTTTATGACTCACTATTAAATCTTCAAGATGTAAAACCTCTCCTTTCCAAGTAGAATAGCGTTTGTATACTAGGGCGATTCCAACAATTGCCTGTTCTTTTTCGGCTACAAAACAAGTAAATTTTGGCAACGCACCAAAGCCATCCCGTTTTAAATCTTCAACAGAAATAGCCACGGCTTCTGGTTCTTTTTCATAGACTGCAAGCTCCACAATTAGATCATGAACACTTTGCATATCTGCTGCATTAGCTAAACGAATAGTAAAAGGCATACATTTAAATTTAGTTTCAAATATAGTTTAAACTTCAATAGTTTCAGTTTTAATAATTAACGAAAACGTTGTAGGTCGCTAAAAAAGTCAGATATTTGCAAAAAATAAGTCTCATTTTTATGTCAAGAAAAAACCAAACTTTAGGAGAATTTATCATTGAAAATCAATCGTCTTTTAAATATACTTCCGGAGAACTATCACGATTAATCAACTCCATTCGCCTCGCAGCAAAAGTAGTAAATCACGAAGTGAATAAAGCAGGTTTAGTAGATATTATTGGCACTGCAGGAGACACCAATATTCAAGGTGAAGACCAGCAAAAACTAGATGTTTACGCTAATGACAAATTCATTCAAACCTTAACCAATAGAAATATAGTTTGTGGTATTGCCAGTGAAGAAGAGGACAACTTTATTTCAATAAACAGTCAGGATAAAAATAACCAAAATAAATATGTGGTTTTAATCGACCCATTAGATGGCTCCTCTAACATTGATGTTAATGTGTCTGTGGGTACCATTTTTTCAATTTACAGACGGGTAACTCCAGTAGGAACACCAGTAACTTTAGAAGATTTTTTACAAAAAGGAAATCAACAAGTTGCTGCAGGCTATGTGGTCTACGGCACGTCTACCATGCTCGTATACACTACAGGTTATGGCGTTAACGGTTTTACTTTAAATCCGGCTTTAGGTACTTTTTATTTATCGCACCCAAAGATGCGATTTCCTGAAGATGGCAACATTTATTCAGTAAACGAAGGCAATTACAACCACTTTCCACAAGGTGTAAAAGACTATATTAAATATTGCCAAAAAGAGGAAGAAGACCGGCCTTATACGTCAAGGTACATTGGCAGTTTAGTGTCAGATTTTCATAGAAACATGATAAAAGGAGGGATTTATATGTATCCTAAAAGCTCTAAAAATTCTGATGGGAAATTGCGTTTGTTATATGAATGTAACCCTATGGCGTTTATTGCAGAACAAGCTAATGGTAAAGCAAGTGACGGTTTTACTCGAATTTTAGATATTGACCCTACAGAACTACATCAACGTGTTCCATTTTTCTGCGGAAGTAAAAATATGGTACTGAAAGCTGAAGAATTTATGCAAAAAGCTTAAAATCGTTTACAATACGATTTGCTCTTTTTTCGTGACGCTCACACGACCGCATAACCACTTATTAAAGTGCAGCTCTAAAAAAAGCAAAAACATACATATAAAAAAAGCAAGCGATTACGCTTGCTTTTTTTATATACTCTAATAGGAAATTATCTATTCATTTGTTTAATTTCTTCTGTAAACGTCTCTAAATCAACACCGTTACCTACTAAAATTAATGCTTTATCAACAACGTACTTTACATTCTCTGGGTTAAAGCCCAGACCAACACCAATTTTTCTTAATAAAACCTCCTCTTGATTGCCTTTAATATGGTCTACATAAACCATACGCGCTAAGTCATATAAGCGCTCTAAACGGCTATCGTAAGACGTTGGAGGATTAATAGGGTGTGATTGGTAATCCTTTAAAATAATCTTATAATCGCCCTCACTAATATCTAAATTACGTGCCAAACGGTCTAAAAACTTTTTTTCCTCTTCGCTAATAATTCCATCATCCATGGCAACTCTAACAATTGAAGCAAAATGATCTTCATTACGCTTTTTAAATCCGCTATCAAATAAATCTGAAAATGACATATATTTTTTAATTTTTAAGTGGCGCAAAGATAGTTAAACTTCAAATCTTTTAAAATTAAAAGTTTCTTTTTTTGGGCATTCCTTTTACTTCTTTCAAAGAGGTGTAAAATACCGCCTTATCCGCAGTCGCTCTTTGCGAGGCCCTTCAACAATGCTCCAACCACTAAAGCATCTACTCCTCTGGTTACTACTTAAATTCTAGAGGTGTTGTAGAGACCAAAACAGGAACTCGTAGAGAAGACCATATTTGCCCTCTTTTATAACGTCTGTAAATTATATTCTTTCCGATGGCTATCCTGCTCAATGAGAAATTTTGTAAATTTACTTTTATGGATAAAGCAACTAAAGAAAGATTAATTCGGTTAGCCGAAGAAGACATTCCAATTCATAAATATTTTGGTTTAAAAGTAGAGCTTATTGAAAAAGAGTTCATTCGAATTAAAGTTCCCTTTCGCAAAGACTTTGTTGGCGATATTCGCACGAATCGTTGGCACGGTGGTATTATGGCCACAATTATGGACTCTGTTGGTGGTGCTATTGGGATTGCCAATTTTGAATCACCCGATGATAAGCTTTCAACTATTGATTTGCGAATAGACTATCTGCGGTTTGCTGAGGGCGAAGACCTTATTTTCGAGGGCAAGTTAGTGCGAATGGGTAATCGCATTATGGTGACAAAAATGAAAGCATTTCAACAAGGTGTTTTAGTTGCTGAAGGCAAAGGCGTTTATAATTTTCTTCGGTCGTAAGTTGTTGTTTTTAGCTTGCACCCCACAACAGGGGCATTAAAGAATTAAATAACACTGTTGAACACACATCAAATGCTTGATTTTTTTTAGTTTGATTGGTATAACACTTATATTTGCTATTCAATACAAAATACGTGAGCAAAACACTAATCTCGCAAACTTATTTAAAGTCTTTGCAACTGCAAAAACTGCAGACTGCTATTACCCAAACGGAAACAAAATCGCATGTAAAAGGTCTGGTTGGCTCTGCATTATCCTTTGTCATCGCCGAGAGTTTTAAAAATGCCCAAAAACCATTTTTGCTTGTTTTTAACGACAAAGAAGAAGCGGCCTTTTACCTCAACGATTTAGAACAACTCCTCAATACAAAGGATGTCCTGTTCTATCCTGGAAGTTACCGCAGACCTTACCAAATAGAAGAAACAGACAACGCCAATGTCTTGTTGCGCGCCGAGGTTTTAAACCGAATCAACTCCCAAAAAAAACCCGCAATTATAGTGACGTATCCAGATGCGTTATTTGAGAAAGTAGTCACCAGAAAAGAACTGGAAAGGAATACGCTAAAAATAAATGTTGGTGATAACCTAAGTATCGATTTTGTTAACGAAATTTTATTCGAGTACAAATTTAAACGTGTTGATTTCGTTACAGAACCTGGGGAATTTTCAGTACGTGGTGGTATTGTTGATGTCTTTTCTTTCTCACACGATGAGCCTTACCGTATCGAGTTTTTTGGCGATGAAGTGGATAGTATTAGAACCTTCGATGTTGAAACACAGCTCTCAAACGAGCAAATAAAGAAAATCGGGATTATTCCTAATGTAGAAAATAAATTTCTTGAAGAATCACGTGCCAGTTTCCTAAAATATATTGCATCGAAAACAGTTGTTTTCACTAAAAACATCGATTTACTCTTTTCCAGAATCGATGACTTTTTTGAAAAAGCGGAACAGGCCTTTAAAAGCCTTTCAACCGAGGTGAAACATGCTGAGCCCATTGAATTATTTTGTAATACAACCTTACTAAAAAAACAATTATTAGATTTTAATGTCGTTGAGTTTGGTAGTGAAGCCTGGCTGAGCTCAAAAGAAAACATTAGCTTCAATACCACACCTCAACCTTCCTTTAATAAGCAATTTGACTTATTAATTGATGATTTAAATAGGAATCATAATAAGGGTTATAAAAACTATATTGCTTGTATTAGCGAACAACAAGCCAAACGGTTTCATGATATTTTTGATGATGTAGAGCAAGACGTGCATTATGAAACCATCATCATTTCGCTATTTCAAGGTTTTATAGATCACGATTATAAATTGGTGTGTTACACAGACCATCAAATCTTTGAACGCTACCATAAATTTCATTTAAAAAATGGCTATGCAAAAAAGCAAGCCATAACTTTAAAAGAACTTACAAATTTAGACATTGGGGACTATGTTACACACATCGATCATGGTATTGGTCGGTTTGGCGGCCTGCAAAAAATAGATGTAGAAGGCAAAAAACAAGAAGCTATTAAGCTTGTTTATGGTGAACGTGATGTGTTGTATTTAAGTATTCATTCACTACATAAAATCACCAAGTTTAATGGTAAAGACGGTAAGCCGCCTAAAATTTATAAACTAGGTAGTAAAGCATGGAAAGTCCTTAAAGAAAAAACAAAGTCAAGAGTCAAGCACATTGCTTTTAACTTAATAAAACTTTACGCGAAACGTAAGCTTGAAAAAGGCTACCAATACAAGCAAGACACGTATTTACAACACGAATTAGAAGCTTCTTTTATTTACGAAGACACACCAGATCAAATTACAGCAACTGCAGATATTAAAACAGACATGGAAAGTGAGCGTCCTATGGATCGCTTAATTTGTGGTGATGTTGGTTTTGGCAAAACAGAAGTTGCTATACGTGCCGCTTTTAAAGCTGTCGATAATGGTAAGCAGGTCGCCGTTTTAGTACCCACAACCATTTTAGCGTTTCAGCACCATAAAACGTTTAGTGAGCGACTAAAGGAGTTTCCGGTAACTGTAGATTATGTGAATCGTTTTCGTACGGCGAAAGAAAAACGAGAAACCTTAGAGAAGTTAGAAAAAGGACATGTTGATATTATTATTGGGACGCATCAACTAGTTAATAAAAATGTAAAATTTAATGACTTAGGATTGCTTATTGTTGATGAAGAACAAAAATTTGGAGTTGCCGTAAAAGAGAAACTCAAAACACTAAAAGACAATGTAGACGTTTTGACCTTAACAGCGACGCCTATTCCAAGAACACTTCAGTTTAGTTTAATGGCTGCAAGAGATTTATCGGTGATTACCACAGCACCACCAAATCGTTATCCTATAGAAAGTCATGTGATTCGTTTTAGTGAAGAAACCATTCGGGATGCGGTAAGCTATGAGATAGCGCGCGGCGGGCAGATATTTTTCATCCATAACCGTATTGAAAACATTAAAGAAGTCGCTGGTATGATTCAACGATTAGTACCAGATGCAAAAATCGGGATTGGGCATGGGCAACTAGATGGAAAAAAATTAGAAGAACTCATGTTATCTTTTATGGAAGGTGCTTTTGACGTTTTGGTGAGTACTACTATTATTGAAAGCGGACTTGATGTACCAAATGCAAATACTATTTTCATAAATAATGCAAATAATTTTGGCTTGAGTGATTTGCACCAAATGCGTGGTCGTGTAGGCCGAAGCAATAAAAAAGCCTTTTGTTATTTTATTACACCAGAATATTCTGCAATGACTAACGACGCCAGGAAACGTATTCAGGCATTAGAGCAGTTTACAGCATTAGGGAGTGGTTTCAATATCGCCATGAAAGATTTAGAAATTCGTGGTGCTGGTGATTTATTGGGTGGAGAGCAAAGTGGTTTCATTAATGAAATAGGTTTTGATACCTATCAGAAAATTTTAAATGAAGCCATTGAAGAGCTTAAAGAATCTGAGTTTAAAGATTTATATCCTGAAGATATTGAAACAAAAGAGTATGTAAAAGACATGACCATCGATACTGATTTCGAATTACTATTTCCAGACGATTATGTCAATAACATTACCGAAAGACTTAACCTATACACACAACTTAACAATTTTAAAACCGAAGCTGAACTTGAGAAATTTGAAACAGAACTTATTGATCGTTTTGGCGAATTACCAGTTCCAGTAGAAGATTTATTAAATAGCGTACGTCTTAAATGGGTAGCCACAAAATTGGGTCTGGAAAAAGTAATCATGAAAAAAGGAAAGCTCGTAGGTTACTTCATTAACGACCAAAAAAGTGGTTTTTATCAAAGCACAAACTTTACTAAACTCCTACAATACATACAAAAAAATCCAACTTTGGGTAAGATGAAAGAAAAGCAAACCAGAAATGGTTTACGATTATTACTTACCTTTGAACATATAAAAACAGTAAAACAAGCCTTAAAAGCCCTACAGCCTATTTTGGCTTAATTTTTGTCTAAGCAGAACAAAAACCAGTAATGATGACTAAAAGATTACTTTTCCTATTCGCTATTTTACCAGCCATGTTATTAGCCCAACATAGCGTAAAAGGCACCTTTACACCAGCAGAGCAGTTTAACTTTGCTTTTTTATATCGTGTAACAGCAGAAACGTCTCTTTTTGTTACTAATGCCGAAGTGAATGAAAAAGGGGCGTTTGAACTAAAATTAGATTCCACTAAAGCTGTTATTCCTGGCACCTATCGCATAGTTTATGCGCAACCGCAAGAGGACTATAATTTTGATCTCATTTTAAACGGAAAAGAAGATGTTGAACTTCAATTTGATTTAGAAAAAGGAGTCACTTTTGTTAAATCTCAGGAAAATAAATTATATAAATCGTATAACAGAAGTATCGCCTTAGTGAATAGAAGCATCCGTAATTATTATGGTTCTCAAAAAGAAGATAAGAAAGGGTTTAAAGATATTTTTGATATTCTAAAACGCACACAACAAGAGTTTGAAAAAGCATCTGAAGGGATGATTGTTCAAAATTTTATTAAAGCTTGTAAACCCTATATACCTTCAAAACATGAAGATGTATCAACGTTTTCAAATAATGTAAAAGCGAATTACTTTAAGAATATTGATTTCAGCAACAAACAACTTCAAAATTCTAATTTTTTAATTAGTAACGCTGTTAATTATGTCTTTGGGTTTGTTAATGAAAATAGTAAAGAGGCATCTTACATGGAAAATGTAGATACAGTGGTTAAAGAAATAGGAAATAACCCAAAGGTTAAGAAAACCATTTTAAAGATTTTATGGAATAAGTTTGTCAATGCTAAAAATGAAACCTTAGCCAATTATGTTGCTTCTAACTATTTATTAGCTATTGCCAAGGCAACAGCTGATAAAGAATTAGCAGACAATCTCATCTATTTTGAAATGGCTTCTTTAGGTAAGACTGCTCCAGATTTCGCTATTGAAATAAAAGACAAGGAAAATAAGGTCGCTCTTAAAAAATTAAGTGAATTAGATACTGCATCACACTATTTAGTGATTTTCTGGAATACAACGTGTTCGCACTGTTTAGACGAAATGCCTAAATTAAGAGACTACACTAAAACATTGGAAGAAGGCCAACTTCAGGTTGTTGCAGTGGCACTAGATACAGATTCGGAGCGCTGGAGAAATATGACCTACGACTACCCTGATTTTTACCATGTTTTTGGTGAAGGAAAATGGGAAAATGAAATAGGAAATAGATATAATGCCCAAGGTACACCAAGCTATTTTATTTTAGATAAAGATAAAACGATAGTAGCTAAACCTTATGATTTTACTGAATTCAAGCCTTATTTTGAGAACTTATTAAAATCAAACAAAGAAAATTAATTTCAAAATTTAGATATCATGAAAAAAATTTCAAATTTAGTACTGCCTGTTTTAGGTTTAATAATGATCATGCTAACAACAACAGTTGCTTCTGCTCAATCTAATTCCGATGACTTTGTTATTAGTATTAGTAAAGCAGGACAGAATATAAAACTTAAATGCGTTACGGGTTGCGCCTGGACAGATTTAGAATTTAATGCAACAACATATAATAAAAGCGTCCAAAGTGTAGATGAATATGGCATGGTTAGTGCAAACGCCGCACCTAAGGCGGTAGATAAAAACTTAACAGACTTTCAATTTACAGTTGCGATAGATAACAAAGAATTTGTTTTAAACGGACTTAAAGGCACCTCTTGGAAAACCTTACGTTTTAAGGAGTCTGAAATGTTTAATAAAGACGGTATTCTTCCTAAAGATTAAAATAATTAGCACAAAAAAAGCGCCGTTGACCGGCGCTTTTTTTATGGAAAAATGTTAGATATAAAAAATTAAAATCGCAAGATACGCCACCCATTCACCTCTTAACCTTGGGTTTGTACCTGTTTTAAAAATGATAAAATGCATTCTCTAAATGCTCAATCGTGTACTTTTTGCCTTCCTTAACAATGGCAATAATATCAAAACGCACCTCAACATCTAAACCATTTACGTTAACATATTCATCAACAGCTTTTACCAAGCGTTGCATTTGTTTTGGTTTTACAAAATCTTGTGGATTACCGAAGTCTATCGTTGACCGTGTTTTAACTTCTACAATAGCTAGTATACCTTCTATCTGCGCGATAATATCAACCTCTGCTTTATCAAAACGATAATTACGTGCCATAATCTCGTAGCCATTTTTAATTAAAAAATCGACGGCGAGTTGCTCTCCTTTTTTACCCAGTTCGTTGTGTTTTGCCATAAATTCCTGCAGATGCAGGAACCTCATCCTACACTCTCTTATTTCAATGTCTTTCTATTATTCAAAAACAATACTAGTCTTTTCCTTTTCAACCTTCAACGTAATGGTTCGCCCCAAAATCATGGCACGATTATCGTCTTCATGACCTGCAGGCATATTAAAAGCGATTGGAAAATCATATTCCGCTAAAGCATCTAAAACAAGTTGCTCGACGCTGGTGCCCCAAAGTGTGGTATTCTTTCTTAGTTTTGTCATATCACCAACAAGAACACCTTTACAGTTTTTAAAATAGCCAGCGCGTTTCAAGCTTTGTAACATCCGGTCGATATGGTATTTGTATTCCCCTATTTCTTCAATAAACAGGATTTTACCATCCAAATTAATACTCGTGTCTGAGCCCAACATTGTATGTAACATCGTTAAATTACCGCCTACTAACTGTCCTCTAGTGTTTCCTTCTCTGTTATAGGTTGAACCCGTCAACGTATAGCGCAACGGGATTCCAAAAATTGCCGATTTAAAGGTCGCAACACTTTCTTTAATATCCGATAAATCGTCCGTTAAACTCACACACATTATGGCGTGTAACGATTCAACACCTTTAGTATGCACTTGATTGTGTAAGGCTGTAATATCACTATACCCGATAATCCATTTCGGATTTTGCAAAAATTTTGAGTAGTCTAATTTGTCTAAAATTCTAACCGTACCATAACCACCACGGGCGCTCCAAATGGCTTTTATATTTGGATTGTCTAATGCGTTTTGGAAATCTTCACAACGTTCGGCATCGGTACCAGCAAAATGATCGGCTTTACTAAAGATGTGTGGTCCAACTACCACCTTTAAATCCCAACTTTCCAATAATTTTTTAGCTCTTAAAACCTCATCATTTCGGTTTTTTAAAATACCTGAAGGTGCAACAATAGCTACGGTATCACCCGCTTTTAAATATGGAGGTTGTATCAAAGTCGTAGTGTTTTTTTGTGAATTAAATTCTTGAGCCAATGCCAAGTTTCTTCCGAAGAAAAAAACCAGACAAAACAAATAAATAGAAACTGCATTTTTAATCATACCGTAAAAATACACATTTTATTAAACGGATAATAATATCATTATTATTCGATTTAAAAACCAAAGTAAGAAGCCGCTAAAAGGCGGCTAAATAAAAAACAGTAAATAGATCGTATCTCAACAGGTTACTTATACGCTAATAAACCGATAATTATGAGATCGTTAATAATTAAATCACCTATTAAAGCTTTTAGCCTAAAGAGATAATAGAATTGGTATAAAATCCTTAATTTTACGACTTCAAAAGATTCATATAATGTCGAAAAGATATACGATTACTGCTGCCTTACCATACACCAACGGACCAATACATATTGGCCATTTGGCAGGTGTTTACGTGCCTGCAGATATTTACGCACGCTATAAAAGATTAACAGGAAACGATGTGGCTTTCATTTGTGGAAGTGATGAACACGGCGTTCCTATTACTATTAAAGCTAAAAAGGAAGGAGTAACGCCTCAAGTGATCGTAGACCGCTACCATAAGATTATAAAGGATTCTTTTGTTGACTTCGGAATTACTTTTGATAATTATTCGCGTACCTCTGCAAAAATTCATCATGACACGGCTTCAGAATTTTTTAAAACCTTATACGACAAGGGCGAATTTATTGAAGAGGTCTCAGAACAATTGTATGATGCTCAGGCCAATCAGTTTTTAGCAGATCGCTTTGTCGTTGGCACCTGCCCTAAGTGCGGGAATGAAGAAAGTTATGGTGATCAATGTGAAAAATGTGGAACGAGCCACAATGCAATGGATTTAATTAATCCTAAATCGGCAATCACAGGAAATGTGCCAACATTAAAAGAAACAAAACACTGGTTTTTGCCATTAAATAAGCATGAGCAGTTTTTAAAAGATTGGATTCTTAAAGGTCATAAGAAAGATTGGAAATCTAATGTCTACGGACAAGTAAAATCATGGATCGATGATGGTTTAAGACCCAGAGCGGTAACACGTGATTTAGATTGGGGCATCCCCGTACCTGTACCAGGTGGCGAAGGCAAAGTGTTGTATGTTTGGTTTGATGCGCCTATTGGTTACATCTCAGCAACTAAAGAATGGGCTGCGCGTGTTGGTAAAGATTGGAAACCCTATTGGAAAGATGAAAACACGAAGCTAGTACACTTTATAGGTAAAGATAATATTGTATTTCACTGTATTATTTTCCCAGCGATGTTAAAAGCTGAGGGATCCTATATTCTACCAGATAATGTGCCTGCAAATGAATTTTTAAATCTAGAAGGCAATAAATTATCAACCTCTAAAAATTGGGCCGTTTGGTTACCAGAATACCTTATAGATTTTCCAAATCAACAAGATGTCTTGCGTTATGCACTAACGGCAAATGCTCCAGAAACTAAGGATAACGACTTTACTTGGAAAGATTTTCAGGCGAGAAATAATAATGAGTTGGTGGCCATTTTTGGAAACTTTATTAATCGTGTTGTTGTGTTAACTAACAAATATTATGAAGGTCATGTTCCTGAACCCTCCACCTACTCATCAATAGATGAAGAAACTCTGGCGGCAGTTAAAGCCTACCCTTCTGTTATTGAAAGCTCCCTAGAACGTTACCGTTTTAGAGAAGCGTCTCAGGAATTAATGAATTTAGCAAGACTTGGAAACAAGTATTTGGCAGACGAAGAACCATGGAAATTAGTAAAAACAGATGAAGCGCGTACACAAACCATTATGTATGTTGCGCTTCAAATAGCCTCTGCTTTGGCAACCTTAAGCGAGCCGTTTTTACCCTTTACCTCTAATAAGTTAAAAAACATGCTTTGTCATGCGGCACTGGATGCAGAAGCGACTTGGGAAGATCTTGCTACAAAACAAGTCCTGTTACCTGCTGGTCACAAAATAGGTCAAGGCGAACTCCTCTTTAGTAAAATTGAAGACGAGCAAATACAAACACAACTGGATAAATTAGAAGCCAGTAAATTAGCAAATGAAGCCGCCAATAAAGTACTAGAACCTCAAAAAGAGACGATTACTTTTGATGATTTTACAAAACTAGATCTGCGTGTAGGTACTATTCTGGAAGCTGAAAAAATGCCAAAAACCAAAAAACTTTTAGTGTTAAAAGTAGACACAGGTATTGATGTACGCACCATTGTGTCTGGTATTGCTGAAAGCTTTTCACCAGAAGAAGTAGTCGGTAAAAAAGTAACTGTATTAGTGAATTTGGCACCAAGAGCACTACGTGGCGTAGAAAGCCAAGGCATGATTTTAATGACCGAGACTGCAGAAGGCAAATTGGTATTTGTAAACCCAGATGATGCTAATGTTACTAATGGATTACATATTAGCTAATATGAAACGCCTCTTACTAGTGTTTGTTTTCATCGTAAGTTTTGAAGCCACTTCGCAAGAGGTATGGATTGGCTGTGATATTAATTCGCAAACCACCCAGTTTACACCCAACGAAGTATTACCCATTGCAAACAAAACGACAAACGAATTCGCTCTTATTTTCAAAAATAGAAAATATATATTTGGCTATTTATATGATGATCAAAACAGATTAAAACAAACGATTAGTTCTATAGCAATTCCTAAAAAAGCAGATTTTCTAATAGGAACAATCTATAAAGATGACACGTATTCTTTATACTTTAGCAATACATCCAAAACAAAATTTAGTCTTGTTACGATAAATTTTAAAACTAAAAATTTTAAAACTATAGAACGCATAGGCCTTGATTTAAAAAAGGAAAAAGTTATAGACTTCCTTGTTGATGACAACGAAATAAACATTTTAACGGCCACTAAAAAGAGTTCAATATTAAAAACCTATCAATTAAATACTGATGGTTATGTAGGTTCTCAGACATTCGATTTATCTCACGAAAAAATTATGAGTGATAAAGGTTGGGAGTATAATATAGCTGACCTCATCTTTGGAAACCCTAATTTCTCAAGTGTGAAAACTATTGAAAACGGGGTTCCAAATGCTCTTGAAAAAACCAATGCTTTCACGAAAATATATTACAAAAAGGGACAATTGAAGTTAACTAACAACCTTTTTAATAAATACACTTACATTATTAATCTCAATTTAAAAGAGGCTTCCCATTCATTAGACGTATTTGAAAATGACGACTATAACGAAAAGTTCTATGGGGCAAATTCTAATTCTTATATCTTCAAAGATTATTTTTTCAATATCTATTCTAATAATAAGAAATTAAATTTCAATGTTTATAATTTAAGCTCAAAAGCACTAATTAAATCTTATGAAATCGACAAAGACCAACCCATTGCATTTAAAAATACTCCAATAATTCAAGAAGGTGGTGAGTTTGATAGTTATCGAGAACTAGAAAAAACATCTAAATTCTTAAGAAAAATTTCTGGTTCTAAGATAGGCATCACGGCGTACGAAAATGATAACGCTTTAATTGTTACTCTTGGCGCTAGTGAGAAAAGACAGTCCAATAAAATAATAATTGGCACCCTTATAGGCGGAATAGGAGTTGGTATTCTACTTTCAGCATTCGACTCCTATTCCACTACTAAATCTACACGAATTAATTGTTTATTTACTTCAGATTTTGAGCACATACCTGGTAATATTCCTTTAAATTCTTTTGATATAATTAACCATTTTATTGAAGAAAAAAAACTACAAGACGCTCCATTGCAATCTGTTTTTATTCACAATGACAACTACATATGGGGTGGTTTTAGCAAAAAGACGGGTGTTTACACGCTTTATAGATTTAAATAAGATTATTTCAAAAAGCCTCCAGTACTCCCTTAATATAAGTCGCAGACAGGTAATTAACCTAATTGTTATTATCTTAATGCATTAAATATCAATTTTTTATAATGGCTTAGTGTTTTCCTGATGCTATTGAGCACATATAGACGTCGTATAACACACACTTAGTTAAAGTTTTGGTAATTGGATTTTATTTAATAAAACCTCAGTTTAAAGACTGTACTTTTAACTAAACTAATATAACATTAATTCAAAATCATGAAAAAAATAATAACCATTTTAGTGGTTGCACTGCTGTTTAGCTGTGGTGCTTCAAAGACAGTAAGACAGTCAAAAAACACCATTAAAGGACAATGGGTACTCAACGCCATCAATTACAGTGAAGCGGGTACTTACAACGTCACCATATTCAATGATGCTTCAAAGCAATGCTTTGAGCAAAGTAAATGGCAATTTATCCCAAATAATAACACAGGGATATACAGCATTGCAAACACAAATTGTACAACTGGAGATAGAAATTTTAATTTCACTATTCAAGAGATAGACGAAACTACAGGCTTGTATCATTTCTTATTAAAACCAACCGATGCTAAAGGCAATAGTGAAACCAATCAAGGTTTTAGATTAAAACTATCTCAACTTTCAGAGATGAGTATGCAGTGGCAACAAACTGTATCTGTAGATGGAAAACCATTTACAATTAATATGAACTTTTCAAAACTATAAAAACATGAAATTAATAATAAAAAAATCAATCATAGCTTTATCTGCTTTACTTTTAATAGTTAGCATGTCGAGTTGTACCGCAATAAAAAACGCAAACAACAAACAAAAAGGTGCCGTAATTGGTGCGACTGGTGGAGCCGTTTTAGGAGCCATCATAGGTAATAATGTAGGCAAAGGTGGTAATGGCGAATTAGGTGCTGTTATTGGCGGTGTAGTAGGTGGAGGTGCTGGTGTATTAATTGGTGCAAAAATGGACAAACAAGCTCAAAAAATTGAAGAAGAAATCCCTGGAGCTCAAGTTGAACGTATAGATGATGCCATCGTTATTACTTTTGATGAAAACAGTGGTGTGTTTTTTGACACTGCTAAGTATAATGTTAATGCTGCTTCACAGGAATCACTTAACAAATTGGTAGGTATTTTTAAAGAGTACCCTGACACTAACATTTTAGTTGTAGGACATACAGATAGCGTTGGTTCAGACGAAGCAAACATGACCTTATCTAAAAACAGAGCCTATGCCGTTACAAGCTATCTTACAAACAAAGGCTTAAGTGCTTCAAGATTTACTACGAATTGGTTTGGAGAATCTCAGCCAATGCATGACAACAGCACAGCTGAAGGTCGCGCAAAAAACAGACGTGTAAACGTGGCTATTTTGCCAAATGAAAAAATGATTGAAGATGCCAAAGCGCAGTCTGGAGAAAATTAGAAATCTTTTAGTTTTTCTTCGGAAAATTAAACAGAGTTAAATATATTACAAGACCTTATTAAGTTAAAAATAAGGTCTTTTTTTATGCTTTTAAAATACATACAATTACACACCCAATTATCTGATACTTCGATTAAAAATACCGTTGCTTTATTAAACGAAGATTGCACCATCCCCTTTATTTCGCGCTATAGAAAAGAAGCGACAGGCAATCTAGATGAAGTACAAGTTGGAGATATCGTTAAATACAAAGAACAGTTTGAGGTGCTGGAAAAACGTAAAGCTACTATTTTAAAAGCTTTAGAAGATCAAGGTGATATAACTGAAGCACTAAAAAGCAACATTGAATCGGCCGCTGATTTAACGACGCTTGAAGATCTCTACCTACCCTTTAAAAAGAAACGAAAAACGAAAGCCGAAACGGCTCGTAAAAATGGGTTAGAACCTTTAGCGAAACTAATCCTCTCGCAAAATACTAATGACCTCGAGTCTATAAGCTTTAAATATATAAAAGGAGAAGTAACAACAACGGATGACGCATTAGAAGGTGCAAGACATATTATTGCAGAGTGGATTAACGAGCGTACAGATATTAGAAACAACCTTAGAAATCAATTAGAACGGCATGCGCAAATAACAACTAAAGTTGTTAAAACAAAAGCTGAAGACGAAAAAGCTCAAAAATTTAGAGATTATTTTGATTGGACCGAAAGCCTAAGTAGAATACCTTCTCATAGATTATTAGCCATTTTAAGAGCTGAAAACGAAGGGTTCATTAGGGTGAAAATTGAAATTGATGACATTAAGGCTTTAGAAAATATAGACCGAAAAATCATTAATTCTAATAATGCCTGTGCAGATCAATTAGAACTGGCTATTAGTGATGCTTACAAACGTTTATTGTTTCCTTCTTTAAGTAATGAAGCCTTACAAAATGCAAAAGAAAAAGCAGATGCCTCTGCGATAACCGTATTTTCTAAAAATTTAAAACAGTTGCTTTTAGGTTCTCCTTTAGGTGAAAAGCGCATATTGGCCATCGACCCTGGCTTTAGAACAGGCTGTAAAGTGGTTTGTTTAGATGCACAAGGCGCACTATTACATAACGAAACCATTTATCCGCACCCACCAAAAAGCGACAGTATTGGTGCTATTAAAAAACTCGCGTCTTTGTGTGAGGCCTATAAAATAGAAGCCATTGCTATAGGAAACGGCACGGCTTCTCGTGAAACCGAGGCAATCGTTAAAAAAGTACCGTTTAAAAATGAGGTTCAAGTGTTTATAGTTAGTGAAGCCGGCGCAAGTATTTATTCGGCATCAAAAATAGCACGCGATGAGTTTCCTAATTACGATGTAACCGTTCGCGGCTCGGTGTCTATTGGTCGTCGTTTACAAGATCCATTAGCAGAATTGGTTAAAATTGATGCCAAATCTATTGGTGTTGGACAATACCAACACGATGTTGACCAGACGAAATTACAAAAATCACTAGATGTCGTCGTTGAGAATTGTGTGAATGCAGTGGGTGTAAATATTAATACAGCGAGTACCTCTCTTTTGAGTTATGTCTCTGGTATTGGGCCAAAACTGGCCGAAAACATCTTTAATTATCGCAACGAAAATGGGAGTTTCAAATCTAGAAACGATATTAAAAAAGTATCCCGCTTAGGCGGAAAAGCCTTCGAGCAAGGGGCCGCTTTTATGAGAATAAAAGAGGCTAAAAATCCATTAGATGATTCTGCTGTGCATCCTGAAAGTTATAAGATCGTGGAAAAAATGGCTAAAGATGAAGGCGTTTCGGTTTCTGATTTGATTGGAAATAAAACCATTCTTCAAAAGATTGATTTAAAAAAATACAGTACAGCTACCGTTGGTTTACTAACATTAGAAGACATCATCAAAGAACTTGAAAAACCAGGTTTAGATATTCGTGAAGCAGCCAAAGTATTTGCCTTTGATCAAAACATAAAAACCATCACCGACTTACATACGGGACAATTACTGCCTGGCATCGTGAATAATATTACTAATTTTGGCTGTTTTGTTGATATTGGCATCAAAGAAAGTGGCTTAATTCATGTCTCTAATCTTTCTGATAGTTTTGTTAAAGATGTAAACGAACATGTAAGCTTACAACAACAAATACTTGTAAAAGTGTTGGAGGTCGATGTGCCTAGAAAACGCATTCAATTAAAGTTGGAGCAATAGATGCTAAAGATCGCTTATCATCCTGCGTACGCTCATCCTCTACCAAAAGGACATCGCTTTCCAATGTTAAAATACGAATTGCTCCCACAGCAACTCATTCGTGAAGGCACCTGTACAGATGACAACTTTTTCGAACCAGAATACATGCGTAATGAAACGCCAATTTTAGCCGTTCATACGTCAGAGTATTTTTACGATTTACTCAATATTACTTTAGATAAAAAAGTGGCGCGAAAAATTGGGTTTCCTTTAAGTGAAGATTTGGTAGCACGTGAAATCACTATTGCCGATGGCACGATTAAAGCGAGTGAATTTGCCTTAGAACATGGTATAGCCATGAATATTGCCGGTGGCACTCACCATGCCTTTACCAATAGAGGAGAAGCGTTCTGTATGCTTAATGACCAAGCCATTGGTGCGAGATATCTTCAAAATAAAGGGTTAGCCCAACAAATTTTAATTGTGGATTTAGATGTGCATCAAGGGAATGGGACTGCCGAAATCTTTACCAATGATTTATCTGTTTATACTTTTTCAATGCATGGGAAAAATAATTACCCCTTTAAAAAGGAACAGAGCGATTTAGACATTGCTCTAGAAAATAATATGGATGATGACGCCTACCTCTCTATATTACGAGAAACACTTCCAAAATTAATACGAGATATAAAACCAGATTTCATCTACTACTTATGCGGTGTCGATGTTATTAATACCGATAAATTAGGCAAATTGGGTTTAACTGTCGCTGGTTGTAAAGCCAGAGATGAATTTGTTTTACACCTTTGTAAAACTGAAAACATTCCAGTGATGTGTAGTATGGGTGGCGGTTATTCTCCAGATATTAAAACCATTGTTGAGGCACATGCCAATACCTTTCGTTTAGCGCAAGACCTCTTTTTTTAAAATCGCATCAATTATCCAACTATACGCTATTTCGCCCGATTATTACATTTCATCTTGAAAAAGAAGCACTTCGTCGTATATTTGACTAAGTAAAACGATAATACCTTTGCTTTTAAATAAGACATTACAGCATACTACTACTTATGGTATAATAAATAATTAGTGAATCCCTAAAACTGATTATAGTTTAGTTGATTAATAGCGATAAAAACCACTTGACACCCCTCAAGTGGTTTTTTAGTTTTGTTCATTTATCTATATAGCTTGCATAACTTGCATAAAAACAGATTATTCCTAAAAGCGATGGTTATCCAAAATTGTGGTCAAATGTATGTTGGAAAAATTCAATATTATTAGTCGAATGCTTCGATGCTTGCGCATGACTCTGATGCTTACTAAGGCAAGTGTTACAAGTTTCACATAAAGAAATCAGCACATACGTTTCACTTAGCCTATAGACCACTCAAAATTAGAATAATGATCCAACCATACGCTATTTCGCCCGATTATTACATTTCATCTTGAAAAAGAAGCACTTCGTCGTATATTTGACTAAGCAAAACGATAATACCTTTGCTTTTAAACAAGACATTACAGCATACTACTACTTATGGTATAATAAATAATTAGTGAATCCCTAAAACTGATTATAGTTTAGTTGATTAATAGCGATAAAAACCACTTGACACCCCTCAAGTGGTTTTTTGATTTTGTACATTTATTTATAAGGCTTGCATAAAAAGCAGCCCCATCGCAATTGCTAGAAAAGGGAGTGCATAAAGGAAAACCAGATTATATTGTGGTGTTTTTATTTTATTAAACTTCGCGTTCATCACCTTTCTGGTTTGTCCGCTGTAACCCATCCAGTTTTTATAATGAACCCCTATAGAAAGTAAAACAAATAGAAACCATGCTTTACCACTAGATAGGGTATCTACATACATCTGACTTGCAAATGCCGCAAAAAAACAACCTAAGAGAAACAATAAGCTTATTTGAAGCACAGAAGTATAAACTAAAGCTATAGTGTTTGCTTTTTGCTTAAAGCGCCCTTTATAATGCCCGAAAATAAAGAGGTATATTTTATCGAATACTGTCATGGCTTAAAAGTAAAAAACCTGCTAGAATAACTAGCAGGTTTTTTCGAATATAATTTTTGTATTGTTTTATTGTGCGTCAATGCTTATTTCATCTAACTCATACGTTCCATCAAATCCTGATTGGCCACTACCTGTATATTTAAAAGCAATATGAATGATTCCAGAACCACAAGAAAGGTCTACGTTCTCAGAATCAAACCAAGCTCCAAAAAAATCTGAGTCTTGTACAATGTAAGCTGCTGGTAAAATACCCCAAGTAGCAGATGCTATATTAGCCTCGGTACCGTCCCAGTCTGTTGAGAATAATAATTCCATCTCACTACCATCTGCAAAACTATTTGAAGTCTTAAAGTTAATTGTTACACCACTATTGGCATCTAAATCCACAGCAGGAGTAATTAACCAAGCTATTGAACTCGCGTCATTAGAATTGAAGGATCCAACTCTAGCAGAACGTCCTAATGAAGAATTAGTTCCAGTTTGTGTATACGCTTCCCATCCTTCTGTACCTGCTTCAATAAAGTTAGTCCAACCGTTGCCAGTGATTAATGTATTATTGGTTTGCGATTCAAAATCGTCATTAAACAAATTTGTAGTTCCTGTTACTGCAGCTATACCACAATCTAATTCTATAGGATCGCAACGTTCTGGATTATTAAAATTCACATCATCTGTACTATTAATAACAATCACATTAAAGTCGTCTCCAAAATCTCTGCTCAAAATCCCTTCAATTGAACCTCTTAATTGCGGAACTGGCTGCGATTTAAAATCTGCGAAAGTACTTGTTTGTATTAAAATAGTAGCATTCGTCTCACAGTTTTCTAATGTTCTAAAACCGTCAAATTGATCAGACACTTCTCCTGCATAAGTTAAGTCCAACTCTGTTCTATTAATTTGCATGTCGTTTAATTTAATAAACGTATTTAAATCTTCTGTAGTAAAATCATTAATAGTAACTTCTTTAGGTATTATAGTAGCAACTTCTTGATCTCTAATAACAAAATCTTTATATTCAAATGGCTCCAGCTGATCTAAACCATTTCCATCTGCTTTCCCAATAGAAAAAACGCCGTTAGATAAACCGATAGCTAAACCGTTTAGCTTCACGTACACTTTTCTTCCAAAGTTATAATAGTTAGCTAAATCTCTTTCGTTAATTTCTATTTTTAAACCACGTCTTTCATCTCCGTTAGCATCATTCTCATCAGTTGAATTTTGAATGATTACTTCTTCGAAGAAATTCCCTGTTGCGTCACTAGACACCACATAGCCTTCAATATATAGCGGTGCATCAAATTCAGTTGAGAATACACCTACTTGATCTCCATCAGCAACGGCATCATTATATCTTGCTATTACTGCTGCAAAAGTAGTTTTTGTTCCTAAACTAGAAACATCTACTGCTGGCACTAATACTTCTGGTGTAGCATAATCGTCATTTTCTACACAAGATGTTATAAAAAGCATAGCTACTAAACCTAGTATTAATGCAAAAAATTTATTTGTTTTCATAATTTTATGTTTTAATATAATATTTTCTTTTTCTTTTTTTAAAATCTGTAATATACGTTTACAAAGTAATTAGCACCTCGTCCATAAAAATATCTAGAACCGAATACTTGTTTAGGGTTTTGAGCATCTTCTTTTATCGCTCTGTAGTCTGCTGTACGCCCTTGCTCGTAACCACCTGTTCTGTATACTTTATCCAGAATATTACCAACACTAGCAAAGAAACCTACGAACTTATCACCAATTTTCCAAGATTTTCCACCTACTAAATTTACAACCATGTAGTCGTCAAATTTTTCCTGCTTCAACAATTCTCTTGCAAATTCAGGATCATAGTCTGTGTATGGCAAACCGTCTGTATCTTGATAAAACCGTGTAGAACGCGCTAACGGACTAATGTCTACATACGTATTTGTAAAGTAGTTAGCCGTTGCACCAAACCACCAATAATCGGGATCACGATATTCGAAACCTACAGAATAAGCCCCTTGTGGTCCGCCTGCTACTCTGTAATCTTTAAGTGACGTTTGGTAAACTGCACCTGATCTTACCTCTTCGTTTTGATTTTCATCTACGCCTAAGAAATCTTCTGAGGTGGATGTAAAATAGACTAGTGGGTTATTGTCATAAGTATATTGACCTAAAGAAGCTGCCGCCTTTAATTTAATTGTTGGTGTTACTTGCGCTTCAATTCCTAATTCTGCACCTATGTGTTTCTTATCAGTATTGGCTAAGGTTTCTTGTATAAAACCTGTTGTTGAACCTTGAGTAAAGAAAAATGACACCTCATTTGCATCTTCAATTTTAGTATAGAAACCCGTTAATCTGGCTTTTACTATTGGAGAACGAAAAATATAACTCACGTCTAGCGAAGTTGTTTTTTCTTCAGTTAAATCAACACCTTCAATAGTATTACCAAAGAACTTACCTACATAATCTTGCGCTTCTCTAGAGTTTGTATAGGTGTTTCTCAGTGTTGGTGCTTCAGTTAAATATCCTGCATCAACATCTATTAAATGTTTTCCAGAAATTTTATATGTAAATCCTGCCTTAGCACCTATCCCTGTGAACTCCAATTTATCTCCTTTTCCAGAAGAATTGTCTACACGTATACTTCCATCAGCATTTCGTAACACTTGGTTTTCATTTTTAAATAAACCGTCTCTTTGATAATCTGTTTTTGTTACACTACCTCCTAAATAAAAGTCTATTTTATTATATTTAAATTGAGCCTGTGCGAAACCAGATAATTCATTGGCATCTATTCTGTAATTATATCTAAATTTATCGCCTTCCTGAATAATCCGATCTGGATTTAATAGATCGAACTGTTTCTGGCTAAAAGCATCAACGTTAGAAGCACCAACAGTACTTCCTAACAAATCAATGACTTCTGCAAAATTATCAGACGTTAATTTGCTGTAATTTGCTGTAGCATTTAAAACGATATTGTCATTTAGTTCTGTTCTAAAGATGGTGTTTAAAGTAAGTGTTTTATCATCTGTTCTATCTTCATATAATGCATAAGCGGCGGTATCACCCCCTAAGTTTTTATTAGCGTTCGCTTGAAATAATGCTAACCAATTTAATTGCCCATCATTTAGAAATTCTTGTTCTGCTCCGTAAGCACCAGCAAAATTTGGCCCATCGTCATCGGCCAAATAATAACTTGGTAAGTTTTGGTAATAAGCAGGGCTTGGATTTGCACCTGCGGCATTATCAATACGACTGTTACCTATTTTACCAAATTGGTATCCAATGTTCGTGTTTAAAGAAGTCTTAGAGGAGATGTCCCAACTATGATTTAACATCAAGATTGGCTCTTCTACTTCTTTAATTCGTGAATTTCTTTTTTCACCATCTAAATAGCCCCAAAATTCATTATACTTAATCCCTTTTAAATCTATAACCTCTTGTGTGTTTGCTGAAGATTTACCACGACGGTTAGGTGTATATATTGAAGTGAAGTTTAAGCTATGTTTATCGTTAATCTTCTTTTCAACAGACGCAAAAAATGAATTAGAATCATATAAGGTTGCATCCTGATACCCTTCATCTCCCCAACGGCGACCCATCATTATAGTGTATGCCCAACCATCTTCCATTAAACCAGAGGCATAACTTGCCATTAAACGGTTGGTATAACTACGGTTTGAAGAAGAATAGGTGATACGTCCACCTTCTCTATAATCTGAAGCTTTCGTATTAATATTAGTCGTTCCTAAAACCCCGCCAAAACCGTAATCTGAAGGCTTTAACCCTACTGTTAGTTCTTGGTTACGTACCACATCATTCAATCCGCCCCAGTTACTCCATTGTGGTCTTCCGGTATCGAACTTATTCATTTCAATTCCGTTTATTAAAACAGAACCGTTATCTGAATCTAACCCTCTTACTCTAAAGAAAGAAGAACTAAATTCGAAAGCAGCAGTACGTTGAAAAATATCTTGTGAAGAAGATAATAATCCAGAGATATTGTCTGAACCACTGGTATCATCATTTAATTCGTCGTCTGATAAGGTAATGGTAAATAAATCAGCTTGACTTCCTCTGTCTATTTCGAGAGTCATATCCTGAATGTCTACGGTTTTGCCTTCGTTTACCACAATAGGATAGCGTTTAGGTAAAAATCCCGGTTTTGAGATTTTAAGCATTTGCTCGCCAAAGGGCACGGGTTGAGAAAATTTAAACTGACCCAAGCCATCGGTTTTTTCAGTTTGTCCTGTTTCTTCAACAGTAATGGTAACGTCTGGAATTGGCTCATTTGTAACAGCGTCTTTAACACTTCCTTTTACAACAGTATCTTGAGCGAAAGCTGTAAAGATTGAGCAGATTCCGAATAAAAAAATAAAAAAACTTTTTTTCATGTCTGAAATTATAGTTAATAATAGTTTTGTGTGCCGTAAGTATTTAATATTTAAGGCGTGCAAAGTTACATTTTTTATAATAAATATTTACTTTTGGCAAGCCTTTTGAATTAGAGGTAACAAAAACATAACTTACAAACTAAATGAAACACCTAAACACTTGGCTTGCAGCCCTTTTAATAGTTGTCTTTTTTAATGCAAACGCACAAGAAAAAAAGACCTTTAAAATTCATACTGTAGCTTTTTACAATCTTGAAAACCTATTTGACACTATAAATGATCCAACAAAAAACGATGAGGCGAGCCCGATGATGGAAATAAAAGCCGACCGTGAGGACATCTATAAAAAGAAAGTACATAACATGGCGCGCGTCATTTCAGATATTGGCTATGAAACTGCTGGAAACGCTCCTGCTCTTATTGGCATCTGTGAAGTTGAAAATGTTAATGTCGTTGAAGATGTTGCTAATGATCCTTTGCTACTGGCTAAAGATTATGGCATTGTGCATTTTGAATCACCAGACCGGCGTGGTATTGATGTCGGCTTAATGTATCAAAAGGCCTTGTTTCAACCCATTTCTAAAAGTTCACATACCTTAAAAATATATGACGATCAAACCAGAAAGCGGGTCTATACCAGAGACCAATTATTAGTCTCTGGAAAATTAGATGGTGAATTAATTCACGTCATTGTTAGTCACTGGCCGTCAAGAAGTGGCGGAGAAGCCAGAAGTCGTTCTAAACGTGTTGCCGCTGCAAAATTAAACAAACGAATTATTGATTCGTTACAGGTTATCGACCCTTATGCTAAAATTATTACCATGGGTGATTTAAATGATGACCCAACAAACGAAAGTGTAAAAGACGTTTTACAAGCAAAAAATAAGAAGAGTAAAGTTAAATTAAAAGGCATATATAATCCTTATATAGATCTATTTAAAAAGAAAGGCTTAGGCACAACGGCCTACAGAGATGCTTGGAGCTTATTTGACCAGATCATGTTTACTAAACCTTTAATTGATGAAGGTTATGAGTCTTTTAAATTTTATCAAGCAGGCATTTATAATAAATACTATCTCGTAAATAAACAAGGCCGTTATAAAGGGTATCCTTTAAGAAGCTTTGCTGACGGTGGTTTCACAGATGGGTTTAGTGATCACTTTCCTGTTTATATTTATTTGATTAAAGAGGTGAAGTAATTAAAACTACACAGACTTAAATAAAAAAAGCGATTCAAGTTTGAATCGTTTTTTTTTATTGACTTAGCATAGGTTATCCACTTTACAGAACTGTTTGATAGGCTTTACGTGACTGTAAAACAATAAAAACTCCTACAGTTCTGTAAAAGCTTTCTCTTAACCTTTATTGCTCTACACGGCACGAAGTTACAAATTGCGCACAGCACTCTGCCTAGAACTGGATTTATTTGATTAAGGAAGTAAAAGAGACCAATTCTGATGAGTAACGATATACTCCTATAAAATAAAAAAGAGACTGCCTAAAAAGACTTTTAAATTTACTTTGTCAGGTTGCCCTTGTCGAAACCAATATTGACCACCAGTAGGTTAAAATATTTCGACAGGCTCAATATGACAATGAACTCGTCTTTTTAGACCGCCGCTTATTTATTACAGATATTCTATAATCCATTGCTAGGATTATAAATTAAACCATTGACGCCATGATTACTTAATAATCACTAAAGCTAAAGCGATGGTATAAAAAATAGGCACTATTAAAATAAACACTATTACGGTACGAAGTTGCAAGCTTCGCACAGCTGGCTGTGTATTTCTGCTATGATGTTATAGCTTTTGCTGAATAGGTTAGGTAGTAAATAAACCTGTTTTCCAGTGCTCTGGCGTTTTAAGAATATTGTTTTGTTTTGATTTTATTTTCCATAATGATAACGGCAAGCTGCTATGAATATTTGATCATTATCATATTTATAGACCAACCGATGTTCTGATGTTATCCGTCTTGACCAATAGCCTTGCAGATCACCTTTTAAAGCTTCGGGTTTCCCTATACCTTCAAAAGGTGTTCGCATACAACTTTTAATGAGTTCATTAATTCGTTTTACTATTTTCTTATCGACTTTCTGCCAATACAAATAATCTTCCCAGGAAGAAGTAGACCAGGTTAACTTCATTTATTCAATTAAGTCTTTTTGAACTCCCTTACCCGCTTCCAGTTCTTTGATAGATTTTAATAAAATATCTCTATTCTTTCCTGTTAACAAATAGGTCGTTTCCTTTAACGAGTTGTACTCATCCAAAGATATTAAAACAAGATCTTTACCGCTTTTACGTTTGATGACGATATCGCTCACATCGTTGACTACTTTGTCTAACCAATGCTTCAAATTTGAACGAAAGTCTGTATAATTTACTGTTTCCATAACACAAAGATATATAAACGCACTTAATTAAGTACTTTTAATTTAATATTTAACTCAACGGATAGAACTCATTTACAGCTTGGTATAAACTTTCAAGATTATTCTGTTTGTAGCTTTCCGTTGATAATATATATTTATGGACGAAACTCTATAAGGTTTTGACCTTTAAAAAAATTATAGTTTTCCTTTTTATTGAAACTTAGTATATGAATTTAAATACTGACCTCTTAACTTATATAATAATAAAAATCACACATGAGCATCGGAAATCTCACTCCAAATTAAATGGATCGAAACCATTTAAAAACTGAAATATTATGGAGAATTGATTTTATAAAATTCCTATCATTGTAAATTAATAATAGGTCACAGAATAAGTTGTAAACTTTTTTAGGACGAGACAGGTTTCCTTATTTTTCCATATTTTCTACTTGATGGCATCGATTACAAAATCCGCGCTATCGGGTTTTTCTTACTCGTAACGCCACTCGTTAAAAACGAGCGGTAGCCGTTAATTTGACATACTAGCGCCATCAGGGGGCAGTAATACCTGTAAATAAATAATATAAAAAAAGCTCTTACATCTCTGTAAAAGCTTTCTCTTAATATTTATTGCTCTACACGGCACGAAGTTCAAACGTCGCACAGCACTCTGACTAGAACTGGATTTATTTGATTAAGGAAGTGAAAGAGACCAATTCTGATGAGTAACGACATACTCCTATAAAATAAAAAAGAGACTGCCTAAAAAGACTTTTAAATTTACTTTATCAGGTTGCCCTTGTCGAAACCAATATTGATCACCAGTAGGTTAAAATATTTCGACAGGCTCAATATGACAATGAACTCGTCTTTTTAGACCGCCGCTTATTTATTACAGCTATTCTATCATCCATTGCTAGGATTACAAATTAAACCATTGACTCCATGGTAACTTAATAATCACTAATGCTAAAGCGATGGTATAAAAAATAGCGAGTGGTTTTAGTTTACCGGCAGATGTTAGTTTCTTTTTATGTTTAGAATAACCAATGGTAATTAAGGCCACTGCAATAATCATGGTTAACGGATGTTCTACCGCATTAGAGCGTAAAGCATCATTACCCATAACGTCTTTCATTGTGCTCTCTCCAAAATAATCTGCAGCAAACCACAAGACAATTCCTATTAATAACTGAATGTGTGATACGATTAAGGTGAATAACGCAATCCTGAAATCTTTAGGGTCATATTCTTTTTTACCAAAGTGTTTTATAAGCGCATTTGCAGCCGCAATAATCATCATTAAAAAGACTAAATAAGCCCAATACGAGTGCAGCATTTTTACTGTTGAAAGCATAGTTTTTATTTTATAATTAGTTTAGAAACAAATGTAGTAATTATTAGGCATAAAAAAACCGCTTCATAAATGAAGCGGTTTTATGACTAAATAATTTTTAGTGATTAGAAATTATAACGCATACTAACGTTCCATGTTCTTCCATAACCTAATCTTACACCATTACTAACATTTACTCCTTTATAAGTTACATCTCCTTCTTCTGCATGTATATTAGTTCTCGAATTTTCAATATAAACTTCGTCAAAAAGGTTATTGATATTAACTCTAAACTGTAAAGAATTTTGAGCTTCCTTTCCTAACAACCACTTGTAAGACATACCAAAGTCTACAGTATCATAAGATGGTAGTTTAATAGCACCTCTGTTATCCTCTTCTTCAAACTCATCCGCTCCAAAAGTAGCATTACCATATAAATTATCATATTGATTCCAGTTAGCATCTAACTTAAAGCGTGGTAATATTTCGTAATCTGCATTTACTCCAGCTGTAAATTGTGCTGCTTGGCCAATTTTAACACCATCAATATAGCTCTCATTTCCAGTTGATATTACATTACCATCCTCATCACTTCTAGTCACCGTTACATTTCCATCATATTCCCAATTTCCTACAGAAACATATCCATTTACATTTAATTTATCAAATGGTTTAGTAAACACTTCTAATTCGATTCCTGAGTGAACCTGTGTTAAAGGACTTGTTTGATCAAAAGCATCAAAAAGACCATCAGAAGGATTAAATGCCGGGTCTGTAGAAGGAACAGAAGTATTAATTGGCAATCCATTTGCTCCCAATGTATCCTCGGCACTGTATTCTATTCTATCATCCCAGATAGTATAATACAGGTTTAAGTTCGCCGAAATTCTATCACCCAAAAATTTATAACCAGCTTCAAATCCAGTAATCTTTTGATTAGTATCTGCAAGAGGATTTAATTGATTTCCACCTCTATCATCTACGAATAAATCACTATGGTAAGGTTGTCTTGAATAATATCCTGCGTTTACAAAAACAATATTACTTTCATTTATATTATAAGCACCACCCAATTTAACATTGAATCCTGGATTTGTAACTTTTTCAGAATCTTCAGATTGACCTTCATTAGCTGCGTTTAAGAATTCTGTTCTTACGTGTGATTGAGAAGAGGCAGATCCTTGAAAGAATGCAGAAAACTCATCATTAGAATACTCTAATTGACCAAATACGCCTGCGTAATTGATTTGTTCTTCGTAGTCGTAACCAAAACGCTGTGCATGATCATCGTTTGGATTAAAAGTAACATCCCAAGGATTGACACCTCCGTAAGCATCTGTTAATTCATATGAACCTCCATTGTATACACTAAATGCTGAAACAGAATCTACAGTTATAAATTCTCTAACATCTCTAAAGTGAACCCCATTATATAAACGTACATCTGCTCCAAAATTTAAACTTAAATTCTCATTTAAATCTGTGCTAAAATTACTTACCAAACCATACCAATCATGGTTATTGTTTGACCCTCTTGCATATGTAGGAACAGAGCGATCACTACCTGTTCTAGTAGAAGCAAAACTACCTCTACCCAAAGAGCCATATAGTACTGTAGAAAGCGATGATTTTTCGCTAAGATCCCAATCCCAACTTAAATTGGCAACTGGTTTGTGATAAATGTTTCTACCTCTTGGATAATTTCCACTTTGTAAAGTATTAGGACTATTTACACCCGTGAATGCATCATTATACTTTCGTCCTTCTCTTAACAATGTTTCCAAGTCAAAAAAGCCAGCTGTTGCGTGCCATTGTGGTGCTCCAGTAAGTAAAAAGTTAAAAATGTTCTTCTCATTCGGTTTATATCCAACAGATAAAAAATATGTTTGGCCTTGACCGTCTGTATCCTCCACATAACCATCACCTTGCCAATGACCTAACATTCCAGAGAATGCCCATCCATTTTCCATAATACCAGTTGAGTAAGATGCTGTTGTTTTAATATAGTTATCATTACCAACCAATGTTTGAAATGAACCGCCTTGTCTTCTGTCGATAGTTTTAGTTACTATGTTAACCGTACCACCAACTGAAGATATTGCTAACTTAGAAGATCCAAGACCACGTTGTACTTGGACTGCTTGAGCCACATCTAAAACACCCGACCAATTAGACCAAAACATTCTTCCATCTTCAGGACTATTAATTGGTTGACCATTAAGCATAAATGCCGTATTAGATTGATCAAAACCTCTCAAGAATAATTGCCCTTCTCCAAAACCACCACCTTGAACAGATTGTACTGAAGGGGTTGATTTCAATATTTCTGGTAAATCTGAATTACCTGTTTTTTCTTGAATTTGCTTAGACTTAATAGTAGAAACGGCTATTGGCGTTTTTCTTCCTTCTGCTACATCAATAACTCCTTTTCCAATAATAATAATCTCTTCTAAAGAATTATTAGACTCAAGAGTCAATCTTCCAAGATTAGCATCTCCATTAAAAGGAACCGTTAGCGAACCGTACCCTACGTAAGAAATTACTATCTCACCTGAACTCGATTGTGTTTGTAATGTAAATGTTCCATCAAAATCTGATGTTGTTCCATTAGTTGTTCCTTTTTCCAAGATATTGGCTCCTGGTAAAAGTCCATTAAATTCAGTCTCTGCTACAATACCTTTTATCGTGCTTTGAGCCATCGTGATTGCAGAGCAGAATAATGCTACTGCTAAAAACAAAAATTTGAATGTGTTCTTCATTTTATTAGATTAAATTTTTTTTAATTTAAATTTTCGGCAAAAATACGCATTATTAAGGTTTATACATTAACTTAATGTTAACATATTACCTTTTTACAAATGTAATTTATAATTGCCTGAAAATGAATTAACAAAAAAAAACCTATTAACAGGTTTTTTAACAATTTTTATCTTATTTTTTTGTAGAATTCTAAAAGATTTTGAGTTGAGCCATCATGATTCGCAGTTGTGTTAAAGTCGAATTCATTTAATATTTTACTAGCCAATTGTTTGCCCAATTCCACTCCAAACTGATCGTAGCTAAAAATGTTCCAGATAATGCCTTGCACGAAAATTTTGTGCTCGTACATGGCAATAAGTGAACCTAGGCTTTCAGGTGTTAATTTTTTTATAAAGATGGAATTTGTAGGTTTATTACCTTCAAAAACCTTAAAAGGTAATACTGCTTCTATTTCCTCTTGAGAAAGATTTTGATTTTTTAGCTCCTCTAAAACCGACTCTTCCGTTTTTCCGTTTAAAAGCGCCTCTGTTTGTGCTAAATAATTTGAAATGAGTTTGTCTTGATGGTCTTTATTTCCATAAAGACTCTCTGCAAAACCAATAAAATCTGCTGGAATTAATTTTGTACCTTGATGGATTAACTGAAAAAAGGCATGTTGCGCATTTGTCCCAGGTTCTCCCCAAATTAAGGTGCCTGTTTCGTAATTTACGCGTTGACCATTACGATCAATACTTTTACCATTGCTTTCCATAATACCTTGTTGCAAATAGGTTGCAAACTGGTTTAAGTATTGTGAATAAGCAATAACGGCTTCGCTTTCTGCCTTAAAGAAGTTGTTATACCAAACACCTATAAGCGCTAAAACTACTGGAATATTACGCTCAAAATCTTCATTTTTAAAGTGTGTATCCATTTTGTTTGCACCCTTTAGCAAACTGTCAAAATGATTAAAACCTACAGCTAAGCTAATGGTTAAACCAACCGCACTCCACAAAGAGAAACGGCCTCCAACCCAATTCCACATGGGAAAAATATTAGATGCATCTATACCAAATGCTTTTACTTTTTCAATATTTGTAGACACGGCAACAAAATGTTTTGCCACATCTTGTTCTGCCCCATTTTTTAAAAACCACGCTTTAATAGTCATGGCATTTGACAAGGTCTCCTGAGTGGTAAACGTTTTTGAAACAATCACAAAAAGTGTTGTTTCAGGATTTAGTTTTTTAATGACTTCATTCACATGGTCACCATCAACATTACTTACAAAATGTGTGTTGAGATGATTTTTATAGTACTGAAGGGACTCAACTACCATAGCGGGACCTAAATCACTACCGCCTATACCTATATTTACAACATCTGTAAAAGCCTTACCCGTATAACCTGTTCGCTTTCCGTTGATGATATCGTTAGTAAACACTTCCATTTTTGATTTCACTTCAAAAATTTCTGGCATTACATTTTGGCCATCAACGAGAACAGTCTCTGTTTTTTTTCCGCGAAGTGCAGTATGTAAAACGGCTCTGTTTTCAGTTTGATTAATGATATCACCAGAATAATAAGACTGAATCGCTTCTTTTAGCTTTACCTCATCTGCTAATTCTAACAATAATTTGAAGGTCTCTTCTGTGATTCTGTTTTTTGAAAAATCGACATAAAAATCTTCCCATTGTATCGTAAACGCGTTAGCTCTATTTTTATCACCAGCAAAAAGCGCTTTCATTTTTACATCTTTTACAGATTCAAAATGATTTTGTAAAGCTTTCCACGCTTTTGTTGTTGTAGGGTTAACCGTTGGTAATGCCATTTTTATTGACTTGTGTAATTAGTTTATTATCCTTGAAAAGGGTGTTTATCGTATCTTTTTCAATAGTTTCCAAAGGCAATTTTATGTTATCTAATTGCACTTTTAAAGGCTTTATAAATTCTAAAAACTTTGTTTTTAAACTATCTGAAATAGGTTTAGCTTCTGGTAGTTTTTGCTTGAAGGGATCCACTTGCTGTCCGTTTTTCCAGAAGCGGTAGCAAACATGCGGTCCAGAAGTGTTTCCTGTCATCCCTACATAACCAATAATTTCGCCTTGTTTTACAAATTGTCCCACCTTGGCTTTTCGCTTACTCATGTGCAAGTATTGCGTCGTGTAAGTGGCGTTATGCTTAATTTTTACATAATTACCGTTACCGCCACGTTTTCTAGACTCTATAACCGTTCCGTTGGCTGTGGCTAAAATTGGTGTGTTTAGTGATGCTCTAAAATCTGTGCCCTTGTGCGGGCGCACACGGTTTCCATACAACGCAATACGTCTGTTTAAATTAAAACGTGACGAAATACCCTTAAATTTAACTGGTGCTTTTAAGAATGCTCGACGTAAATTTTTAGCTTCATCACTAAAGTATTCTGTGAGTCCTAATACAGAATCCGTTTGATATTCGAAAGCATAAAACGGCTCCTTATTATGTTCAAAATAGGCTGCTTTGATATTACTAATTCCCGCATAAATACTATCATCAATATATTTTTCAGTATAAATAACCTTGAACTTATCATTTACTTGTAATCTTGAAAAATCTATTGTCCAGGCGTACACATCACTCATTTTATATGCTAAAATAACGCTAGCGCCTCGTTTCGCCATGGCTTCTGAAATATTAGAGGTGATAACACCCGATATTTCTTTTTCCACATATTTTATTGGTTTCCTACTCGTATAGGCTTTAATAGAATCCTGAAAATCAATCACCACATACTCTTCCTTATTGGGTTGATAAATAAAGCATTTTGGATTTTGAAGAGAATCATTTGAGCACAATAAGGTGTATGGTTTACCTAATTGTAATTTTGCAATATCGAAACTATCTTTAGCTTTTTCGCTTATTTGATAAATTTGCGGATAGGTAATGTTGTTGCGTTCTAATATTTTCCCGAAGGTATCACCACTTTGAATCGTATCTCTTTTAACAACATAATCGTTTAAATTGAAGCCAAATTCGTAGAGGTCTTTGGGCGCTTCAACGACCACTGTATCCGTAGTAACAATTGGTGCCTCAACGTCTTTTTTGCAACTATAAATAGCAGTTAATAATATTAATAGTATTAAATGTTTGTTCCCCAATCTTCCAATTCCTGAGTGCTCCATAAATCTGGAAAGAATATTCGTTTTTGATATTTTGGATGCATATATTTTACCCATTCGCTTCCTCCTGTTGCTTCTGCTGTTTTACCACCAATATTTAAATAATGATTGGCTGTATTATAATGTGCCATAACCCATGTAATATTGACTGTATAGTCATAATGACGCATGGCTTTAATTAAATCTTCGTCTTCTCTAACCTCTTGCGGTAATTTTTTAAAAATCGTCCACAAGTTGTGTGTGTTATAGAATTCAGCAAATCTAATAAATTCGTCTTTGTATTTCTCTTCGAAAACTGTTAATGTGTAACTTTTTTTACCTGTTTTATAATCTTTTCCTGCTGCTTGCCAGTATAAATGCTCGAAAGCATGCTCAAAAGGCGTATTTCTGTCAATAGTTTCTCGAAAACGTTTATCTATTAAATTAATAAGTTCTGTACTTGCAAATTCAATTTTTCGATATTGCGCACTTTGAAAACCACTTGCTGGCGTTAGCGTATTACGAAACTTATTATATTGCTCAACGTCCATACCATCTTTCATAACGGTAAAAGACGACGTTAACACATCGAAATAGCGGCTAATACGCATGATTTTAGTTTCAAAAAAAGCAGCGGTCATGTCTTCCTTTTTTGCCACTTGATCCATTTCCCACAGCACCATTTTAAACAACAACTCATTGACTTGATGGTACATTAAAAACACCATCTCGTCTGGCAAGGTTGTGCGTTGAACCTGAAGATTCAACAGGGCATCGGTCTGAATATAATCCCAATAATCTATGGGTTTGCTATGCAATAATCCATCTAAATGTGTATTTACATTTTGCCCCAGCTTTTGGTATTTATCAATTAGTTGGTCGGTTGTGTTTTTATCTAGACTCATTAATTATTTATAATCATTTTAAAAGGATGTTTTAGTCCTCTCCAATCTACTAAATCGGCTCTTAAAGAACCTACAGCTAAATCTGCTTTGATACGTAAAGGTATCTTATTTTTGTCTTTTGTAACCCAAAGCGTTAAACTTTCTTCTTCTTTAAACACGCGGCCAGCCATTACATAGGGTCTGAATTTTAGAGCTTCGACATCATTACCGTTATCAATTTCAATGGTTTCTTCTCCTAAATACTTCAATTTAAAACCATAATTCTCTTGATCGAAAAACATGTCTAACGTTATTTCATCGCCTACTTTTAATGCGGAAATATCTAATTTATTTCTTAAATAGTAAAATGTTGATACCATGTCTTGAATATTGGGCTTAGTATCAACCGTATTTTTAGTATTGTGCTTTTTATTAAAAACAAGTGCTTTATTATTAACTTGATCAAAGTCAATTTCAATATCTTTTTTATGACCACCTTCATCAATATTTCTAATGAATTTATAAGGTAAAAATGAATGGATATCGAAATAACTCTCATATCTGTCTTTTACTTTAAAAAACCATTTAATAGCTCCTGTGGTCCAACCTTTACCAACGACATGGAATACTGGTTTTCCCTTTAAATTAGTTTCATTAACCTGAAGCGTGGCATTTCCTGCTTTAAAGAACCCGCTATAGCTCATTTCAAATTTAAACCATTCGCCATCTTTAAAAGCTTCTTCTTTTTCTTGGGCAAGAACACTATTAACAGTGGCTACTGTAAATAATATAAGTAGTAATTTTTTCATAGTCTTTAAGTAATTAATATCAACTTAAAATGCTGACAATTATTATAATACCAAATAAAGATTAAAATAGTCGATTACATTCCTTTCTATTTCCTTTATGTTTTAACATAAAATAGAACCGTAACTAAGGCTATGTTTGTATTTTCTGTTCTATTTAAAGAAATTACAATTCGAATTTATTATCAATATTTTTAAAATTCGTTTGGTACAACATCTAGTTAATTACAATTACTATTCCAAAAATATAAAACAAAAAAATGCCATCTGTATATTGGATGACATTTTTAGTTATTATTTAACATTAAACGCAGTTCTACAAGGTTCCTCGCTTAGCTTGCTCTCTCTCAATAGACTCAAACAAGGCTTTAAAATTTCCTGCACCAAAACCTTGGGCACCCATGCGTTGAATAATTTCAAAAAATAAAGTTGGTCTGTCTTCTACTGGTTTTGTAAAGATTTGAAGTAAATAACCTTCTTCGTCTGCATCTATCATTATAGACAATTTTTGAAGCTCACCAATATCTTCTTTCATCATATCCATGTGCTCTCCTAATCGCTTAGGGATGTCATCATAATACGCTTGTGGCGGTGGTGGCAAAAATTCTATGCCACGTGCTTTTAATTGCGCTACGGTTTTAATAATGTCGTCTGTTGCGACTGCAATGTGTTGCACCCCTGAATCTTCATAGAAGTCTAAATATTCTTCAATTTGAGATTTTTTAGCAGCTTTTGCTGGCTCATTAATTGGGAATTTAATACGCCCGTTACCATTACTCATTACTTTACTCATTAATGCAGAGTATTCTGTATGGATTTGTTTATCGTCAAAAGACAAGAAGTTCACAAAGCCCATAACGTCTTCATACCATTTTACCCAAGTATTCATTTGCCCCCAGCCCACATTACCAACCATGTGATCAATATATTTTAATCCCACTGGCTCTGGATTGTAATCACTTTCCCATGCTTCAAAACCTGGCATAAACGTGCCTGTGTAATTTTTACGCTCAACAAACATATGGACCGTTTCACCATAGGTATAAATACCTGCTCTTACCACTTCACCATGTGCGTCTGTTTCAACAACAGGTTCCATAAAAGATTTCGCGCCTCGTTTCGTGGTTTCCTCATAAGATTTTCTAGCATCCTCTACCCAAAGTGCGACTACTTTAACACCATCACCATGTTTAACAATGTGGTCGTTTATTTTAGATTTACTGTTTAAAGGAGATGTTAAAACCAAACGAATTTTATCCTGTTTCAAAACGTAGCTTACACTATCTTTTGAGCCTGTTTCTAAACCTTTGTAGGCGTAGGATTGAAACCCAAATGCTGTTTTATAAAAATGCGCTGCCTGCTTGGCATTACCCACATAAAATTCAACATAATCTGTTCCTAAAAGCGGCAAGAAATCTTGTGCGCCCTCAAATATTTTTTCTAAACCGTAGTTTACCGATTGTACTTCTTTTTTACTCATTACTTATATTTTTGCCATTCCCGCAAAGGCGGGAATCCTATTCTTTAATACTTCATTTATAATCTACTAGACCCCCGTCTTCTTGGGAATAAAAAAACAGCTTATTCTAACCATGATTTATAATAGTCTTCATCGGCAATCTTAAGTGCTTCTTCTGTAACCATTAATGGCTTAAACGTGTCAACCATTACTGCTAGTTCTTCTGTTTTAGTATGACCAATACTGCGCTCTGTTGCACCTGGGTGTGGGCCGTGTGGAATACCTGCTGGATGCAGGGAAATATGGCCCTGATCGATATCGTTACGACTCATAAAATCACCATCAACATAGTATAATACCTCATCGCTGTCTATATTACTGTGGTTGTAAGGTGCTGGAATACTTTGTGGATGATAATCGTATAGCCGTGGCACAAAACTACAGACTACAAAAGCATCTGTTTCAAACGTTTGGTGTACTGGTGGTGGTTGATGCACACGACCAGTTATGGGTTCGAAATCATGAATGGAGAACGCATAAGGATAATTATACCCATCGTAACCTACAACATCAAAAGGATGCGAGGCATAGACCATGTCGAAAATCTCATCTTGTTTCTTAATTTTCATTAAAAAATCGCCAGATTCATTATTGGTTTCTAACTCATAAGGCCTTCGAATATCACGTTCACAAAAGGGTGAATGCTCTAACAATTGTCCAAAATAATTTCTATAGCGTTTTGGCGTGTAAATAGGGCGACGAGATTCTACAATAAATAAGCGATTGTCTTCGGTATCGAAATCTATTTTATAAATGATACCTCGCGGAATTATTAAGTAATCTCCATATTTAAAATCAAGATTACCTAAGTGTGTTCTAAGTTTTCCTGAGCCTTTATGCACGAAAATAAGTTCGTCTGCATCGGCATTTTTATAGAAATAATCTTTTGTTGATTGCTTTGGTGCTGCTAAAATAATTGTACAATCACTATTGGTTAATATGGCTTTTCGGCTGTCTAAATAATCCTTTTCAGGTTTGACTTGAAACCCTCTAAAACGATAAGATTGTATGTGGTTTTTTTTTGCAATTTTAGGCGCAACACTGTATTGCTTTTTTATTTGTTTTACTTGTGTTGGTCTTTGCTCGTGATAGGAGTTTGTACTCATCCCATCAAAACCAATTGTTCCAAATAATTGCTCGTAATATAAAGACCCATCTGCTTTTCTAAACTGCGTGTGTCTTTTGTGCGGAATGTTTCCTAATTTATGATATAGTGGCATTTTCTTCAGTTTTAAGTTAAAAAAATAAAATTTAAAAGCGTGACTTTCAAATTATTTTAAAGGTGAAAAAGAAAATTACAAAGTCATTCTGGATTTCTTTTAATAAGAAATTTTAAAAAGGATAGTATGTCTTGCCAGAAGTATTTCATTGTAAACAAATATCGGAATTTTTTTGCAGTTAGGAAAATGTAATTCCTTTAAAAAAAAGCACTTTGAAAGTGCTGTTTTTTATTACACAACATAATAATGATGCTAGAACCAAAACCCTAAATTAAAAAACCAATAATCTTGACTGTTTTCTGGTGAAAAGGTATATTTAACCTCAATAGGCCCTAAAAAGGTTTCTATGCCGTATCCTATTGCGTAACCTGAATAATCAGGAATCGAGAACCATTCTATATCTTCTGAGCTAAATAAGTCGTTTTCAACGTTTGCGTAATTTGCTGCAAATGTGACATGGTTTTTATTAAAAATTTCATAATCCACATTTAAAGTGCCTTTTAAGAAACTATTTCCGGCTACTGACAAATAATCATAACCGTAAAAAGTTTCAAAATTATTAATAAAATTTCTGGCATAACCCCCTAAAACAAAATTCAAGTAGGTATCCTCTCCTGCGCCTATTTTAGTACCGGCTTCAAAAGAAACGTTAGTACTAATTTTTGGTGTAAAGCTAAAAGCATAACCAAGATCTGCTTTTAAAACAGAGAACTCAGAGAAGTCATTATTAAAATCTGAAGAGTAGGCATAAAAATTAAAATCGGTGTTAAAATAGACTCCTTCATTTGGAAAATAACGATTATCGAAAGAGTCAAATCTCAAGTTTGCAAAGGCACTTACATAATCGCTATTATCGAAGACGGTATTATTTTGACTTAAAGAGGAAATTACAGTTTCGGTAGTGATTTTATACCGTTTATGTTCTACTCCCAGTGTTAAGGTTAAATCGTTTTCATATTGCGTTTGTAGAAAAAACTTATTGGTAAAATCTACAATTCTAACGCCTAACTTATTAACTCCTGCCATCGTTAATTGCTCAGGTGTTAGTAATGCTGAGGCAGCTACACTTTTATTAAATTCATTATAGCGAGATTTAAGACCTACACTCCAATAGAATCCTTTATCGATATAATACTCAAAGTTGTAGCGTACATTATCTCCCACAATTAAATCTAAGGACAAAACATCATTTTTAAAAAGTAATTGTTTCTTAGTGACATTAGCCAACAAAGCACTTTTGTATAATCCGTCATAATGCAGTCCAAACTTTAACGAGGCTGTTTTCTTAGTCTCCACCAACTCTGTATAAAGATCATAACCTTCAACACCATCATATTTTGACGGCACTAATTTGTATGTAAAACTATCAAAGTTGTTGGTAGCTACTAGATTATTTGTACCACTAATAAAACGGTCATAACTAACTTTTTCAAAGGGTTTGAGTTTTAGCTTTCCTAAGGCGTACGAAAAGGTGTAGTTCTCTAGTCCTTCAAAATATATAAGATTAATCTGAAGGCTGTCTGGTGTGTTTTTTACCTTAAAATCTGAGGGCTCTATAATCTGTTTTTTACTTAATGCTTTTAATTCATCTATTTTAATTAAGGCCGCAATTTTCCCGTTTTCAATTATTTTAGGGCCATCACTAAACGAAACAACAGTGAAATTTGTAATATCTGGCTTAATATAAATATCGGTTTTTGGCCCTTTGGTTTTCATATCATTTATGGTACGAAAATTATTTATTTGAAACAATATTGCTGGTGCCGAAGACAAATCACTTCTATTTGCTAATCCATCTTGCACATCGACACCAATAATCACATCCATACCTTTTGCCCGAAGTTCATCTAAGGGATAATTATTAAGTACGCCTCCATCTATTAATAGCTGATCATCAATTAAAACAGGTTGAAACAATGAGGGGAATGCACTACTGGCTTTTATAGCTTGCGCTAAGTTGCCTTCCTCTAAAATTACAGGTTTGCCATTTTCTATATTTGTTGCGACGCAAAAAAACGGAATAGGAAGCTTACTAAAATCCTTGACATCGCTAACATGAAGTGTTAATTTAGACAATAAATTAAAGGTGTTTTGACCACGAGATAAGGCTGATGGGAGTTTGACTTCAAAATTATCAAATGGTAGTATAACCGCATATTTTTCGTCATTTTCTCGTTCATAAAATGTTTTTGCAGCTCTTGGAATATTATCTGTAATAATATTATCAAAATTGACCGTTTTAAAAATAGAATCTAATTCCTTACCAGAATAACCTGAGGCGTATAAGGATCCTATAATAGCCCCCATACTTGTACCTGCTATATAATCTATACGAATACCCAGGCTATCTATTACTTTTAAAGCACCAATATGCGCCAGTCCTTTAGCCCCACCTCCACTTAAAACCAGACCCACTTTAGGCTCTGTAGTTTCTGTATCCTGCCCGAAAACTTCAGCATTTAATAATAATAATATAACAACGATGAAGTATCTCATTTAATAGTTTTCATTTTTATGATAATGATTGTATACTTTCTCTGCTCTAGACACACCAACAACATTTTCCAGTTCGTCTAATTTAGCATTTGCAATACGTTTAGCAGATTTAAAAACCTTTAATAAATCTACAATTGTTTTTTCACCAATACCAGAAATAGTCTCTAACTCTGTATTTAGGGCTTGTTTACTACGTTTATTCCTGTGGTGTTCTATGCCAAAACGATGCGCTTCATTTCTTAATTGTTGGATGATTTTTAGCGTTTCACTTTTTTTATCTAAATATAAGGGAATTGGATCATTTGGATAGAATAATTCTTCTAAACGTTTTGCAATTCCAATAATTGCAATCGTTCCGCGTAAGCCTAAAGCGTCTAAACTTTTTAAAGCAGAAGATAATTGTCCCTTTCCTCCATCAATTATAATCAATTGTGGTAGTGGCTCATTTTCTTCCAGCAAACGTTTATAGCGCCTGTAAACCACTTCTTCCATAGACGCAAAATCATCTGGACCAACTACGGTTTTTATATTAAAATGTCTGTAATCTTTCTTACTCGGTTTTCCGTTTTTAAAAACCACACAAGCCGCTACTGGGTTGGTGCCTTGAATATTGGAGTTGTCAAAACATTCGATATGTGTAGGTGCTTCGTTTAAACGTAAATCTTTTTGCATTTGTGCCATGATGCGTTTTACATGGCGGTCTGGATCTGTAATTTTAACCTGTTTAAAACGTTCGATTCTGTAATACTTCGCATTGCGAATAGACAATTCTAAAATATGTTTTTTATCACCTAACTGTGGTACTGACACTTTAACATCACCACCAACATCAACTTTAAAAGGCACATAAATTTCCTTAGAGTTAGAATTGAAACGCTCTCTTAACTCAATGATTGCTAGTTCTAATAATTCTTTATCTGATTCATCTAATTTTTTCTTTATTTCTAAAGTGTGCGACCGTATTATCGAGCCATAAGAAATCTGTAAAAAATTAACGTAACCAAAACTTTCATCACTTACAATAGAAAACACGTCGACATTGCTAATTTTAGGGTTAATAATGGTGGACTTTGCTTGATAATTCTCTAAAATTTCAATTTTCTCTTTAATTTTTTGAGCTTCTTCAAAGTGCATCTCTTCGGCTAAAGTTTTCATTTGCACTTTAAACTGGCCTAGTGATTCTTTAAAATTTCCTTTTAAAATTTCTCTAATCGCTGTGATATTTTCATGATAACTAGCCTGACTTTCTAAACCTTCGCAGGCGCCTTTGCAGTTCCCCAAATGATATTCTAAACAGACTTTAAATTTACCCTCTGCTATTTTTTCAGGATCTAATTTATAATTGCAGGTGCGTAAAGAATAGAGTCCTTTGATTAAATCCAACAAGGTTTTTACCGTTTTCATACTAGTATAAGGACCATAATATTCACTACCATCTTTAATCACGCGACGTGTTGAGAATACTCGAGGAAACCGCTCCTTTTTAATACAAATCCAAGGATAGGATTTGTCGTCTTTTAACAAGACATTATACCTTGGTTTGTATTTTTTAATCAGGTTGTTTTCTAATAATAACGCATCCCTTTCGGTTTCAACAACAATGTGTTTAATGTCGGTAATCTTTCTTACCAGTACTCTGGTTTTCCCGTTATCATGTGTCTTAGTAAAGTAAGAGGTAACCCGTTTTTTTAAATTTTTAGCTTTTCCAACATAAATTATCACACCGTCTGCATCATAATATTGGTAGACTCCAGGAGATTCTGGCAGGGTTTTAAGTTGTATGTCTAAAGCGGGTTTACTCATGTCTCAAAGGTAATACTTAAAAAATATTTTCAATAGAAATTATGATTACAAGATTAGTTTAACACAAGTTTTTCTTACTTTGCGCCAAAAGTTAAGTTTTAAAAATGCCAAAAAGAATTATAGGCAGAATAGATAAAGCAGATTTTCCCACTCTTGATTTATTTGATATTGATATAAAAATTGATACAGGCGCCTTTACCTCATCTATGCACTGCCATAAAGTAATTGAAGAAGACAATTTACTTAAATGTCTTTTTTTTGATAAAGAGCACCCTAATTATAATAGGAAGATTATTGTTTTTAAGAATTATTCTACAACCAAAGTTAAAAGTAGTAACGGGATCGTTCAAAACAGGTATATCGTCAAAACGAGTATCATTCTCTTTGATAAAAAATACAAAATCAATCTCACCTTAAGCACCAGAGACGAGATGAAATATCCTATTTTAATAGGTCGGAAATTCCTCTCTAAAAAATTTATTGTAGACATTGATTTAAAAAACTTATCTTATGATAAAAAGTTACTGTCCAAATAATATAAATTACACCTAGCACTATTTTTTAACAAATAATAATATATTAATTTACAACAATGAAAATAATAATTCTATCTAGAAACGCTCATTTATATTCTACCAAACGTCTTGTAGAAGCTGCAAAAAAACGCAAGCATGACGTTGAAATCATTGATCCACTAATGTGCGATATTATTATTGAGAAAAAAAGTCCGAAGGTTATTTTTAAAGGAAGAGCTTTAGAAGCAGATGCGATAATTCCTAGAATTGGTGCCTCTGTAACCTTTTATGGTACAGCAGTTTTGAGACAGTTTGAAATGATGAAAGTGTTTTCAGCTGTAGAATCGCAATCTTTGGTTAGATCACGTGACAAGTTACGTAGTTTACAAGTATTATCTAGAGCTGGTTTAGGGATGCCAAAAACGGTGTTCTCAAACTATGCTAAAGATGTTCAAAGTATGATTGATTATGTAGGTGGAGCACCTTTAGTCATTAAATTATTAGAGGGTACTCAAGGTTTGGGAGTAGTATTGGCTGAAACAAATAATGCTGCCGAATCTGTTATCGAAGCTTTTAATGGATTGCAAGCCCGTGTAATTGTTCAAGAATTTATTAAAGAGTCTAAAGGTGCAGATATTCGTGCCTTTATTGTTGACGGCACCGTTGTTGGCGCTATGAAACGCCAAGGAAAAGAAGGCGAATTTAGATCTAATTTACACAGAGGTGGAAGCGCCAATATTATAGAACTAACAGATGAAGAGGAAAATGCCGCTTTAAAAGCTGCTAAATCTCTAGGCTTAGGCATTTGTGGCGTAGATATGCTACAATCGGCGCGTGGCCCTTTAATTTTAGAAGTTAATTCTTCACCAGGGCTAGAAGGCATAGAAGCTGCAACCAAAAAAGATATTGCATCCACAATTATTCGTTTTATTGAAAGAAATGTTTAACTTAATTTATTAATGAAGGTTATTCAAAATAAAGACGATTTAAAAATTTTAGGCAAAATAATTAAACCTGGCGAAAGCAAAGAAGTTAGTTTTAATCTTGCCAAATTACATACACGAACACCTGTAGATGTTCCTATTATAATTGAGCGTTCTAAAAAACCGGGGCCGACCATTTTAATCACTGCTGGTATTCACGGTGACGAAATCAATGGTGTGGAAATTGTTAGACAACTCATTGCCAAGGGTATTAATAAGCCAAAAACGGGCACCACTATTTGCATTCCGGTACTCAATATTTTTGGATTTATAAATATGAAACGTGAGTTTCCAGATGGTCGCGACTTAAACCGTGTATTTCCTGGTAGTAAAACAGGCTCTTTAGCGAGTAGAGTTGCTTATACCATAACCACCGAAATTTTACCACATATTGATTTTGTTTTAGACTTTCACACTGGTGGTGCTATGCGTTATAATGCCCCACAAGTTAGAATCTCTAAAGGCAATGCAGATTTTAATATTTCTGCTCAAATTTTTGGAGCTCCATTTGTACTCTATTCAGATAACATCGCTAAAACCTTTAGAAATACCTGCAATAAAATGGGAAAACCTATTTTGTTGTTTGAAGGTGGGAAATCGATTCATATAGATAATAATATCACCAATACAGGCGTAAACGGCGCTAAGCGTATTTTACATCACCTAGGCATGCTCAGGAGTAATTTTAAAGTTTCTAGACCTAAAGAGCGTCCTATATTTATTGCTGAAAGCAGATGGATTCGCGCTAATTTTTCAGGCATGTTTAAAGCCTCCATTCAAATCAATGGAAAGGTAAAAAAAGGCCAAATTATAGGTAATATTACAGATCCTTATGGGAAATTCAACCACTTTGTTAAAGCCTCCTATGAAGGTTATATTATCAATGTTAATGAATCTCCGATAGTGTACCAAGGGGATGCTCTGTTTCATATTTCAACTAAATTATCAGACTAATTCAATCCCATGACGAAAGCTGAATTACGACTAAAATATAAGACGCTTCGTAAAAACTTGTCTGAAGAAACAATTAATCTTTTAAGTTTAGAAATTGCCAATCAGCTTCTTAAACTAGACATCTGGAACTATAGCTTCTATCATGTTTTTTTGAGTATTGAAAGTCAAAAAGAAATCAATACAGATTATATTTTAAGCATACTCTCAGGTAAGGATAAAAATATTGTGATTTCAAAAAGTGATTTTGAAACGCGCAACCTTCAGCATTTTTTACTAACCGATGCGACTAAAATAAAATTAAACAGTCATAACATTCCTGAACCTGTTGATGGCATTGAAATTGACAATTCAAAAATTGAAGTCGTTTTTGTGCCTTTATTAGCCTATGATAATATTGGTAACCGCATAGGGTACGGCAAAGGGTTCTACGATAATTTTCTAGCGAATTGTAAACCTGAAACCGTAAAAGTAGGGTTATCTTTTTTTGAACCCGAAGCCTGTATAACGGATGTTTCTTCTTCTGATATCCCGCTTGATTTTTGCATTAATCCCAAGAATATTCTTACATTTATATAGCATTTTATCGATAAAATGCTTTTTTTAACGTTAAATTGTATTTTTATATTATATTTGATATATTAACCCCAAATCATCCCTGTTACTAGAATGATACAGAACCATCTTTTTAAGAACGTAATCGACGACCTAGATATTGGCTATTGGGAGCTTCATAACAATATCAGCAACTGGTCTGCCGCTTTTTTAAAGGTTTTAGGTTATGAGCCTGAAGATGTAGAAATTAAATTAGATTATTTTTTAAATCATCTTATTCATACCGATGATCGCCCTGATTTTAGAGACAATTTTTATAGTTTAGTAAGAAATCATCTTGATTTTAAGCAAGTGATATCAATTAAGTGTAAAAATGGGGAATACAAAGAATTTATATGCTTAACCAATGATAATTTACCTATCAATGTACATGGCGATGCGATGGTTATTTTCTTTAATGAAAGAAAGTTTAAGACCAGTGAAAAAGTAAAAAAAGATTATTTTTATTATCGCGAAAATGCCGAAATGACTTCTACAGGAAGTTGGTATGTGGACTTTAAAAAGCAAAAAAGTTATTGGGATGACCAAGCAAGAAAAATTTTAGAATATCCAGAAGGTTATATTCCTTCAATAAGAAATTCTACAAAATACTATGCTGAAGAGCATCAGCAATTAGCCGTAGATTGTTTTTTTAAATGCGCCATGGCAGGTATGCCTTTTGAGACTGAGATTAAAATGCTTACGGCTAAAGGGAGAGCCTTCTGGGTGAAAGCTGTTGGAAAACCCGTTTATAATGATGACAAAGAGATTATTGGAATAAGAGGGATTTTTCAAGACATTGATGATGAAAAATTGAAAGTCATAACCCTTCAAAAAACATCAGATATTATTGCTTCTCAAAATTCGAGGTTATTTAATTTTGCTCACATAGTATCCCATAATTTGCGTTCTCACACCAGTAATCTTACCTTGATTACGCAACTTATTGATGACGTAGAGACGGTGTATGAAAAACTAGAATTGCTTAATAGCATTAAAGATGTTTCTGAAAGTCTTAACACCACCATTGACCACTTAAATGAGGTCGTAACGATACAAACACAGACCAATCAAAACAAATTAGAGGTTAGCTTCTCTGCCACTCTGGATAATGTAAAAAAATCTATTGGTGGAATTATTAGAGAGACTAATGCCAAAATAAATTCCGATTTTTCGGCACTACCTACTATTGAGTATATACCAGCCTATTTAGAAAGTATACTATTGAATTTAGTAACTAATGCCATTAAGTATAAGCATCCAGATAGGGACCCAGAAATTAGTATAACATCCTCTCTTTTAGATAAAAACAAATTCTTAGAAGTCACTGATAATGGTAGCGGTATCGATATGCAGAAGTTTGGCAATAAGCTTTTTGGCATGTATAAAACCTTCCATTATAATAAGGACGCTGTAGGCATTGGTTTATTTATTACTAAAAATCAAATTGAATCACTTAATGGGCAAATATTTGTAGACAGCTCACTAGAAAAAGGAACCTCATTTAAAATACATTTTTAACTAACTGACTCTATGAAATCCCCCACTGTTGAATTAGCCTGTATTATAGATGATGATAAGGTATATGTTAATCTAGTTAAGAAAATTATTGAAACTAAAAAGCTCTGTGAAAACCTAATGGTTTTTAGGGATGGAAAACAAAGTATCGATTATTTTGAAGCTTTAATGGAAAACATGAAAGAAGATCGTATTCCAGAAATTATATTCTTAGACCTAAACATGCCCGTTATGGATGGCTGGGAATTTTTAGAACGGTTTACTAAAATAAAAAACAAATTTAACAAAGTGATTACACTTTACGTGGTAAGCTCTTCAATTAATCCATTAGATGTTAATCGCGCAAAATCATTATCTAGTGTAAAGGATTATTTAATAAAGCCAATTAATATCACTGAGCTAGAAAACATCTTCTGCAAACCAACAGAAGAAATATAGCCTATAAAACTAGGGGTTTTTATCTGTTTTAGGAAATGCTTTTTTATTGAATAAAATCAAAATTACAAAACCAATACTTATAGCGATATCTGCAATATTAAACACGGGTTCAAAAAACATAAAATACCTACCCCCAAAATAAGGCATCCATTCTGGTAGATTGCCTTCCCATATTGGCATATATAACATATCTACTACATTGCCAAAAAAAACACGTTCATAGCCGCCTTCTTTTGGTAAAAACTGTGCGACTTGTCCATAACTATCATTAAAAGAAATACCATAGAAAACCGAATCTATAATATTACCTAAAGCTCCGGCAAAAATAAAAACTAAAGCGACAACCAAAACTTGAGATTGTTGTCTTTTTACAGCGTTAAATAACCAATACCCAATACCAAAAATAGCGACTATTCTAAAGAGTGTTAAACTCAGTTTTGCTGTTTTATCACTTATAAAGGGAATAATGTCGCTCAACTTAGTACCCCAAGCCATACCATCATTTTCTACAAAATAAATTTTGAACCAACTAAAAACGGTAAGAGACTCCTGTAATTGAAAATGTGTCTTTACATAAATTTTACTCAACTGGTCAAGAAGTAAAATAACAATAATTAAAATTGAGGCTTTCTTTAAGGACATAAATTAAATTTGAAACAAAAATAGAATTAATTTTTAGTTTTAGTTACGCTAATATTTCCGTTTATTGTATTTAGTTTAATATATTGTGTTCCAATAACTAAGGGTTCCTTTTCAATGATCCCAGTTTTTGAATTGGCTTCCACTACCGCATAATTTGATTCTATTTTAATGTTTCCATTAACAGAATTGATTATTGCATCTCCAGTAAAATCTTTAACAGTTGTGTTTCCTTGAGCAAATTCTAATGAAAGCTTTTTATATTTCCCTGTTATTTCTGCCGATGCTATAGCGCTTTTAGCATACACCGTTAAGTTTTCAGGAAGCACTAAAACCAGTTCAACAGAGACTACTTTATGCGCACTTAACTTATCATTCTTCATTTTAAAAAAAGGCTGAAAAGCACTTGAAATATATAAGGTATCATTTTTAGTTTCTGCTGAAACTATAATCGCATTAGCATATTCTCCCTCTATTTTTGATTGTAATTGAATGTCATCATTTTGAGTGGTACTTATTTTAATTTTAAAAATAGAATCGTCACTAACCACTATTGTTTTAATAGCCGCATTTTTAATGATTTTCTCTATACTTTTTTGCGCATGACAGGTGAGCGAAAGACTAAATAATACTATGAAGAGAATTTTATTCATTAACAAAAAAACGCCTCAATTTTCATTGAAGCGTTTATAATTTTATATGCTTTACGCACTATTACTGCATGTTTTTAGCCTCAATACTTAATGTAGCATGAGGGACTAATTCTAAACGCTTAGCATTGATTAATTTACCAGTAACACGGCAAACACCATAGGTTTTATTCTCAATTCTAATTAATGCGTTTTTTAAGTCACGAATGAATTTTTCTTGTCTAATCGCTAATTGTGAATTAGACTCTTTACTCATTACGGCACTACCTTCGTCAAATGCTTTAAACTGTGGCGAAGTATCATCTGTACCGTTGTCATGATCGTTCATGTACGCGCTTCTTATTAGCTCTAAATCATGGTTAGCGCTTTCTATTTTTCCTAAAATTAAGACTTTGAATTCAGCTAATTCCTTATCTGAATATCTTACTGTATTTTCTACTGCCATACTATCAATTTTTTTTAATAAACAACCTGGTATTTATAGTGTCAAACGCAATTTCTATACCGTTATTTATTTGGTCCATAATTTCAAGACTATCTGTTAAGGTTTCGGCCTTGATGTACTCTAAATTTGTTTTTACAGCTTGCGTAATTTCAGCGTCTTTTTGCAGTTGCACCACAATTCTGTCTGTTACTTCAAATCCTGAATCTTTACGCAAATTTTGAATACGGTTCACGAGCTCACGAGCAATCCCTTCTTCACGTAATGCTTCTGAAATAGTAACATCTAATGCAACGGTAATAGACCCTTCATTTGCGACAAGCCACCCTGGGATGTCTTGGGATGTAATCTCAACATCATCACGATGTAATTTAATAATTTTTCCGTTACAATCAACATTTATACTTCCCTTTTGTTCAACTATTTTAATGTCTTCCGGACCAAAGGACTGTATTGCATTCGCAATCAACTTCATATCTTTCCCAAACCGTGGTCCTAATGTTTTAAAGTTAGGTTTTATCTGCTTTACTAAAATATCTGATGCGTCTTCAAGCAACTCAATTTCCTTGATATTAACTTCACTTTTTATCAAATCGCCTACTGCATTAATCTCTTCTTTAAGTTGAACAGAATCCACAGGAATCATAATTTTCTGTAAAGGTTGTCTTACTTTTATCTTTTCTTTAGCTCTTAACGATAACACTAATGAAGCTATTGTCTGCGCACTTTCCATTTTGCGTTCCAAAGACTTATCAATAAAATCCGCATTGAATTTTGGAAACTCTGCCAAATGTACACTTTCAAATTGTTCTGTTTGTGTCGTTTTTGTTAAGTCTAGGTACAGTTTATCCATAAAGAAAGGAGCTATTGGGGCGCCTAACTTTGCTATGGTAAGCATGCAGGTATATAATGTTTGGTAGGCTGAAATTTTATCTTGCTGGTAATCGCCCTTCCAAAAACGTCTTCTACTTAAACGCACATACCAGTTACTTAAATAATCTTGTGTAAAATCTGAAATAGCACGAGCCGCTTTGGTAGGTTCGTATTCTGCATAATAGGCATCTACTTTTTGAATCAGGGTATGTAGTTCAGACAAAACCCAACGGTCTATCTCTGGTCTTTCATTTAACGGAATATCTGGTTCTGCATAACTGAATTTATCTAAATTAGTATACAGACTAAAAAAGGAATACGTATTATACAAGGTTCCAAAAAACTTACGTTTCACTTCTTCAATACCTTCTAAATCAAATTTTAAATTATCCCACGGATTTGCATTGGCAATCATATACCAGCGTGTCGCGTCTGCTCCATAAGTATCTAAGGTCTCAAAGGGGTCTGTAGCATTCCCAAGACGCTTAGACATTTTCTGTCCGTTTTTATCTAAAACCAAGCCATTAGAGACTACATTTTTATAGGCAACAGAATCGAAAACCATAGTAGCAATAGCATGCATGGTATAAAACCAACCTCTAGTTTGATCTACTCCTTCGGCTATAAAATCAGCCGGAAAGGCTTTATTCTCATCTATTTTTTCTTTGTTTTCAAAAGGATAGTGCCATTGTGCATAAGGCATAGAACCAGAATCAAACCATACATCAATTAAATCACTTTCACGGCGCATAGGTTGGCCGCTTGGCGATACTAATACAATTTCATCTACAATATTCTTATGTAAATCTATTTTTGCATAGTTATCTTCAGTATTATTTCCAACTTCAAAATCTGCAAAAATGTCTTCTTTTAAAACGCCTGCCGAAACGGCTTTTGCCATTTCATTTTTTAGTTCTTCAACAGAACCAATACAGATTTCCTCTTTACCATCTTCGGTTCTCCAAATGGGTAACGGTATGCCCCAATAACGCGAACGCGATAAATTCCAGTCGTTTGCATTGGCTAACCAATTTCCAAAACGTCCCGTTCCTGTTGATTTTGGTTTCCAGTTAATGGTGTCATTAAGCGCAACCATTTTTTCTTTAACATCTGTGACTTTAATAAACCAAGAGTCTAATGGATAGTATAGAATGGGCTTGTCTGTTCGCCAGCAATGTGGGTAGCTGTGCTTATACTTTTCAACTTTAAAAGCGCGATTTTCCTCTTTTAATTTAATAGCCAGGGCAACATCCATTGAACGCTCTGGCGCTTCTCCGTCCTTATAATATTCATTTTTAACATACTTTCCACCAAATTCTTTCATTTCTGGTCTAAAGCGGCCTTGCAAGTCTACTAATGGTACCAAGTTTCCATTATCATCCTTCACCAACAGTGGTGGGATTTCAGGTGTGGCTTGTTTAGCGACTAAGGCATCGTCTGCTCCAAATGTTGGCGCGGTGTGAACGATACCTGTACCGTCCTCAGTTGTTACGAAATCTCCTGCAATGACTCTAAAGGCATTTTCTGGATTGTCATTTGGTAAGGCGTATGGTAATAACTGCTCGTATTTTATTCCTACTAAGTCTTTCCCTTTAAATTCTTTAACGATGTAGAATGGAATTTTCTTATCACCTTCTTTGTACTCTAATAATTCTGGTTTCGTTTCAACGTTATGAAATTTAGCATCAAATTGTTTATTGACCAATGCTTTTGCTAAAATCACATTGATTGGTTTGAACGTGTATTGATTATAAGTTTCAACGAGTATATAATCAATTTTGGGACCAACGGTTAATGCCGTATTACTAGGCAAGGTCCAAGGTGTTGTTGTCCATGCTGTAAAATAGATATCCCCTTCGTTTTGCAGAAAATCTGGCAGTGTTTCGTCTAAAGCTTTAAACTGAGCAACGATAGTCGTATCGGTTACATCTTGATAGGCTCCTGGCTGATTAACCTCATGCGAGCTTAATCCAGTGCCTGCTTTTGGTGAATACGGCTGAATCGTATAGCCCTTATACATTAAGTTTTTAGTATAAATCTCTTTTAACAACCACCACACAGTTTCCATGTATTTGGGCTCGTAGGTAATGTAAGGATCGTCCATATCTACCCAATAGCCCATTTTTTGAGTCAGGTCATTCCAAACATCGGTGTAACGCATAACTGCTTTACGACAGGCTGCATTGTAATCTTCTACTGAAATAGTTTTGCCAATATCTTCTTTGGTAATGCCTAATTCTTTCTCCACTCCTAATTCTATAGGCAAACCGTGTGTATCCCAACCGGCCTTGCGCTTAACCTGAAAACCTTTCATTGTTTTGTAACGTGGGAAAATATCTTTGATAGCACGTGCTAAAACGTGATGCACACCAGGCAAGCCGTTGGCGCTTGGTGGCCCCTCAAAAAACACGTACGGTTCAGCGTTTTCACGCGTAGTCACACTCTTTTCGAAGATGTTATTCGCCTCCCAATACGCTAGTATTTCTTCTGCAACGTTTGGTAAGTTAAGTCCTTTGTATTCAGGGAATCCTGCGCTCATTTTATGTGGTTTCGTTATCGAGTCGCGAAATTAAGAAATTTTGGGAAAAAAGAAGAGGTTATTGGTTGGAAAGTAAGAAGTGAAAAAAACCTATTTATGATTTCGAAATTTTTTATTTAAAAAAGAAACGCTGTTCGCAGTATAAAAATAATTGAAAAACAATTCTTTTTGTATGCTATTCTGGTAATAAAGAATTTTGGAATTTGTTATTTTTTTGATGTCTGAAAAGCAGATTTTGCTACCCTCTTTCAAATATAAAAATATACCCATGTTGAAAGACCGAAAAGACTTACCCCATAGTATTAATTTGAATTACAAAAGGGTCAACAAGTCTCAATGGTAATTTCAATTTTTGATGCTCTGGCACAAAAATTATTAAACTATAAATTCCACCAAATCCTCAATCTTAGAAATCAATTGAATCTTTATTGCGGTGTTTTGAAGTGAAATTTTGTTGTATTTTGAAACGAATATGGTTGAGAACCCTAATTTTTCAGCTTCAAGAATACGTTGTTCTACACGCTGTACGGGTCTAATTTCTCCCGACAAACCAACCTCTGCCGCAAAACAATAATTGGATGGCAAGGCTTGATCTTCATTGGAGGATAAAATGGCTGCCACTACCGCTAAATCAATAGCTGGGTCATCAACCGTTATCCCGCCAGTAATATTTAAAAAAACGTCTTTTGCTCCCAAGCGAAAACCAGCACGTTTTTCTAACACGGCTAACAACATATTTAACCGTTTAGCATTAAAACCTGTAGCGCTGCGTTGTGGCGTACCGTAAACAGCTGTACTCACTAAAGCTTGCACTTCTATCATTAACGGGCGCATGCCTTCTAAAGTGGCCGCGATAGCATTCCCGGAGAGTTCTTCGTCTTTTTTAGAAATTAGAATCTCACTGGGATTGCTAACTTCTCGTAATCCTGAGCCTTGCATTTCGTAAATGCCGAGCTCATGTGTTGAGCCAAATCTATTTTTTTGTGCGCGTAGAATTCGAAACACATGATTACGGTCGCCTTCAAATTGTAAAACCGTGTCTACCATATGCTCCAGAATCTTTGGTCCGGCAATGCCCCCGTCTTTGGTAATATGACCAATTAGAATCACTGGCGTATTGGTTTCTTTCGCAAATTTTATAAGCTCTGCCGTACATTCTTTTACTTGAGAAATACTGCCACTAGATGATTCTATATAATCGCTGTGTAAAGTTTGAATAGAGTCTATTATAACAATGTCTGGCGCTAAGCCTTCAATTTGTTTAAAGATGTTTTGCGTTTTTGTTTCTGTAAGGATGTAACAACTTTCGTTATTTGGGTTAATGCGTTCGGCACGCATCTTTATTTGTTTCTGGCTTTCTTCTCCAGAAACGTAAAGTGTTTTGTAGGGTAATTTTAATGAAATTTGAAGCAACAACGTACTCTTGCCTATGCCTGGTTCTCCTCCTAAAAGGGTTAAAGAACCAGGAACAATTCCGCCTCCTAAAACACGATTAAACTCAGCATCTAAAGTATCCAGGCGTGCTTCTTTAGACGCGTCAATTTCTTTTATTCTTAGCGCTTCAGACACCCGTTTTGAAGTGTTTGTTGGTGTTTTCCAATCGCTTTTTTCTGGTTTTTGAACCACTTCTTCAACAATCGTATTCCACTCTTTACAAGCGGTACATTGCCCTTGCCATTTTGCATATTGTGTCCCACAACTCTGACAGAAAAAGGTCGTTTTTACTTTAGCCATGTTTACTTTCCGCGAAAGCCGGAAACTTCATTAATTAATTTTATTTTTTGTTTGATATAAACCTACAAGATTTCTAAAGCCTTGCAGGAAATTAATATCCAAAATCTGCTTTAATTTGATCAGATAATTTTAAAACATGATCTTTAGTAATCCCACCAGCTTCCTTTAAAATATAGGCGGATTGATAAATTTTCATAGCCTTTTTAGCGTCTCCTGTTTCTTCATGAAAACGACCTAAATAATAGTTTCCTAATAAGGTTTCCGGATATTCTTTCCTAGCTAAATTGCCTAAAGGCTCAAAATATTCGTACTTTTCTTTCCTATTAATTGCCGCTTCAATGGCCTTAAAATCATTTATCAAAACAGGTTTGTCAAAACCATAAAAGGTTTTAATAGTTTGATATTTTTCTAAAAGATAGTCTACAGGCGAAGATTCTAATACTAATATCTTTTCAGCAAATTCTTTTTTAGATATTGGTTTATATACATTAAAGATATTTGCAAAGGCTTGAGGTATTGCAATAGTTGGCAATAAATAATGTGACGGACCTGTAAAATCATCAAAACTGCTATTTACATAATCGTTTTCTATTTCGTCAATCATTGTATTCAATGCTTTTGTTTCTTTTTGAATTGATTCAAAATCTTTATCAGAAGTGGCACTATAATAAAATGTTGGACTTTGAATTGTGTTCAGTTTTTTTGAAATTAAAGAAGTCATATCTTTAGCCAGATCTGGGCTTATAGCAATATATGCGTCAAACACAGGCTTGTCTTCTAACAAAAAATAATTGATGAAATTTGCACTTTCTCCATGACCTACTACTACTTTAAATTTCACTGTTCTATACGTTTGTTCAATAAATGGAAGTAACTCCAAACTAATAAACTCAAGAAAAGCAGCGCCAGTAGCTGTAGGCAATGAACTTGTTTCAGAATAAAGATTATCTGATTCACGTTTACCAACTTGATTAACCCCTACAACAATAGCCTCTGGCATATCCTCCCAATAGGCTGTATAATCTGAATTTCCTGCAACGATTTCAAACATAAAGTCGCCATCTAATACCACTATGACCGGGTAGCTTTTTTCACCGTTGCCATAGGTTCTTGGCAATTGAATTTTAAGATCTCTTGCCTCACCTAATTTATTGGAATTAAAACTTTGATATGAGGTTTGAGATGCTGCAAACTGAAAACAAAATAGTATAATTACTGTATGAATAAAACGTCTCATTAAGTAATGGGGTTTAACTAGTGTAGTCATTTTTTCGTTTTTTATTTTAACTCTTGTTTAAAAGCGCGTTACGGTTTATTCTATTATTAATACAACTGTTTTTCTTTATAGTAGGACTACTTATAAATCCTCAAAATCCTCATCTTCCTCTTTCTTATCCTTTTCCATTTTTTTCAATTCTCTCTCTATCTTTCTTAATTCTTTTGCTTTTGCTTTTTCTTCTTTTTTAGCCATTTTCTCTTCCTCTTTTTCAGCCTCTATTTCTGCTAGACTTTCTTGACTACCCTCAAGATAAGTTAAAACAATATCTTTAGTAACACCTCCCGCATCTTCCAATAAATATGCTGCTTCATAATTTTTTATTGCTTTTTTATAATCTTCTTCTATTTCATAAAAACGTCCTAAGTAGTAATGTCCTAAGAGCAACTCTGGACTTTCTTTATTTGCTAATTCACCAAGAGCTTCAAGGTATTCCCATTTTTCAGTCTTTTTTATTGCTGCAGCTACTGCTCTAAAATCATTAACTACAATAGTTTTATCTATACCAAAAAGGTCCTCGATAGTTTGGTATTTTTCAATTAAATACGCTACAGGTGAAGATTCTAATTTTAATATGGATTCTTTATATTCTTTTTTTGAAATAGGCTGAAAAACAAAAAAGATACTTTCCAAAGCTTTTGATATAGCATAAGCCGGAAGCGCATAATGTGAGGGTTCCTCAAAATTATCAAAAGTGCTTAACAGATTTTTATTGTCGATGCCGTTAATAGCTTTATTTAATGCTTCAGTATTTTGTTTTAATACGCTTACATCTTTATCAGAGGTTGCCAAATAGTAAAATGTTTTAGTTTCTATAGTCTTAAGTCTTTCAGACAAAAACCGTATCATATCTGGCGCCAAATCAGGACTTATTGATACGTATGCATTAAATAATGGTTCTGGTTTTAGTAAATAATAATTAATAAAATTAGCTGTTTGACCATGACCTACGACAACTTTAAAGTTTCCGGTTCTATAGGCTTTTTGAATGTAAGGAATTAATTCCATACCAATAAATTCAAAAAAAGCAACTCCTTTTTCAATAGGTAATGAACTCATTCCTGAATACATAACGTCCTCCTCGCGTTTTCCAAATTGATTAATACCAACTACTATTGCCTCTGGAATATCCTCCCAATAAGAAGCATAATCTACATTTGCAGCGACTATTTCAAACATATAATCTCCATCTAAAGTTACGATAATCGGGTAACTTTTTTTACTGCTATCGTAACTTCTTGGTAATTGAATTTTAATCTCTCGAGAGCCTCCTAGTTTTTCGGAGTTGAACACTTTGTAAGTGACTTGTGCACTAATGAATTGGACTGAAAAGCAAAGAGCGAGTATAGATAATAAGCGTTTCATAGTAGGTGATTTTAAATTTAGCAGGTAAAAATTCAGAAAAGCAAGGTACAAATTATTTTTTTCTGTTGTATACGGGTATTAAAATGAAAGACAGTGTTCCAAAAATGATAATCATAATAGTTTGTGAGGTCCACATAATCCAACCAAAGGCTAAACTCGGTACAGCGGCAATACCAAAAACACCGAAGGCTTTCATTACTGCCACAGGATAAACAAAGATACCGCCATTAGTGGCAGCAATAGTGAAGCTCGCTGCTATAAATGCCACTAAAATGGCACCAACTGTAATCGTGTCCAAATCTGGTAATGCCAAAGTGGTTACGTAAAACATAAGTAAATACATAAACCATATAAATAAAGTATGACATATGAAGGCCCATTTGTGTTTCATTTTAAAAATGCTCAACACGCCTTCTATTAAACCTGATAAAAAGCTTTTGATTTTTAAAGCTATTTTATACTGGCTTTTCTTCAGAATTATAAAAATTAAACCAAAAGAGATTAGCCCAGCAACAGCAAATTGAACTAGCCTTTGTGGGTCGATTGATTTGCTTAATAATTCATATATATAATCAAACTGAATAAGTAATGTAAACCCTATGATACCGAGCATAACCACCAAATCTGCCATTCGCTCAGCCACTATGGTTCCAAAACTTTTTTGAAAAGGGACTGCTTCATAATTGGTAAGGACTGCTGCTCTTAATACCTCGCCAGATCTTGGAATGCCATAATTAGCCAAATAGGTTATAAACACAGCCATGACACTATTAGGGAATCTAAGAGTATACCCCATAGGTTCAAGAAGGTATTTCCAGCGGTAAGCTCTTGATAAATGACTTAAAAAACCAAAAAAGACGCCTAATAAAATCCACCAATAATTAGCAGATTTAAAATACGGAAGGATCGCTTTAATAGGTAATTGTGTAAATGTATACCAGCCAAAACATATCGCTAACAAAAGCGGGAGACCAATTTTGAGCGTTTTTTTGGTGGAGTTATTCAAGAGCTGTTATTTTAGTAAATTTGTTGCTTCATCTGGAAACACCAATGACGGCTTAAAAACTTTAGCTTCTTCGATATTCATAAAGGCATAGGTAATTAAAATAAGCACATCTCCTGGTGATACCAATCTTGCGGCTGCTCCGTTGAGCGTGATTTCTCCTGTATTTCGTGGACCAGGAATAGCATAAGTTTCTAATCGCGCGCCATTATTGTTATTTACAATTTGAACTTTTTCACCTTGTATAATATTTGCGGCATCCATTAAATCTTCGTCAATGGTAATGCTGCCTATATAATTAAGGTCTGCGCCCGTAACTTTTACTCTGTGAATTTTAGATTTTACTACTTGTATTTGCATGGTGCAAAGATAATTAATTTAGGGCGATATTGTCTATTAATCTTATGTCGTCTGCGTAAGCAGCAATAAACGCTCTGTAGGTTTTTGTTTTAGATTTTCGTTTTACTGGCTTTAAGGTTTTAATATCTGCAATACTAAAATATTCTAATTCCAATAATTCATGTTGTGCAAATTGTTTTTCAACCCATTCCGTCACTTCTTTAGCACTTTTTGTGCCAAATTTTATTTTGGCAGCCTGTAATGTTTTGTATATAAATGGTGCTGCTCTTTTATAATCAGGTTTTAGTCTTATGTTCCTTGAACTCATTGCTAGCCCACTTTCTTCTCTGTGAATTTTCCAGCCCTTAACTTGTACTGGACAGTTATGTTTTTCAGTTAACTTTTTTATGATTGCTAATTGCTGATAATCCTTTTCACCAAAATACGCTTGGTCTGGTTTTACAATTTCAAAAAGTCGCTTTACTACAGTGGCAACACCGTCAAAATGTCCTGTTCTAAACCTTCCTTCCATTTCGAATTCGAGACCGTCAAAATTAAAATGTTCCACTTTTGTATCGGCTCCATATAAATCTTCAACACTAGGGGCATAAATAATAATAGCTTTAGAAACTGTTTCCAGAAGTTTTACATCTTTATCAAGCGTTCTTGGGTATTTTTTTAAATCTTCGGCATTGTCAAATTGTGTTGGGTTTACAAAAATACTTACGACACATAGCGCATTATTAGCTAACGCCTCTCTTACCAAAGACAAGTGCCCATAATGTAAAGCACCCATTGTAGGCACGAAACCCACGGTGATCCCTTGGGCTTTATAGTGAGCAATATGCTTTTGAATTTTACTTTTATCCTTGAAAACAGTCATTTTTAATATAAAATTAACGCGTGCAAACTTAATATATTAGTCGCAATCTGCATAAAATTTTGTACTTTTGCGTGTTTTTTATTTTGATTTTTCCAAAAGCCAAACCTCACATACCAAAAGTTTTTGAGGTTTTTTTAAAACGTTAAGCTATTAACAACCCTATTTTGAACTAGTAAAACTAATGTATGAAAGATAAGAGAATATTATACGTGTCGTCTGAAGTGGTGCCTTATTTACCTGAAACTGAGATTTCTTCAATGTCATTTGAAACTCCAAGAATGGTGAACCAGCAGGGCGGACAGATAAGAATATTCATGCCCAGATACGGAAACATTAACGAAAGAAGACACCAGCTTCATGAAGTCATTCGTTTATCTGGAATTAATTTAGTGATCAATGATTTAGATATGCCTTTAATTATAAAGGTCGCCTCGATACCAAAAGAACGTATTCAGGTCTATTTTATTGATAATGATGAGTATTTTAAAAGAAAAGCAACACTTACAGATGAGGATGGAAATTTATTTCCTGATAACGATGAGCGTGCTATTTTCTTTGCCAAAGGCGTTATTGAAACTGTAAAAAAATTAAACTGGTCTCCAGATATTATTCATGTTCATGGTTGGCTAGCTTCCCTGTTACCGCTGTACCTAAAACAGTTTTATAAAGACGAACCTTTATTTAATGAAAGTAAAATTGTTACGTCTGTATACAATCAAAGTTTCGAAAAAGCGTTAAACAAAGACCTAATTAACAAAGTCTCGTTTGATAATATAGACCCAAGTACTATTAAGGCATTAAAAGACCCTACCTATAATAACCTAATGAAAGTAGCAATCGACCAGTCTGATGCACTTATTATAGGTTCAAAAGAAATACCTGAAGAACTAGAAAATTATTTAAAAGAATCTAAAAAACCTGTGCTAGACTTTAAAGATAAAGATGAATTTGCAGAAGCATACACAGAGTTTTATAATACAAGCGTATTACAATAATTACCTATGAAAAAGATAATTTACAGCCTTAAATTTATAACATTACTTACTTTAATACTGGGTATTTCTGTATCATGTGATAACGATTTCTCAAATATCGAAAGCGATATTCAAGGCATAAAAAACTTTGAAGCCACCAGCAAATTATTTCCTATGGTTGCTAAAACCAGATTGTTTACGCCTTTCACTCCTGCCGGAAACGAAGATTTTGTAGGCGTGCAAGCAGATAATTTACCAGGAACGCTTTTAGGTGTTTATAAAGACCCTAACGGTGTTTTTGGCATCACAGAAGCTAATCTGACTGCCCAGCTAGTTCCCACTAATTTCAATACTGATTTTGGCACAAATCCTGTTTTGGAATCTGTGATCCTAAATATTCCTTATTTTTCCACATTAGTAAGCACAGACGGTGAAGGTAATAATACCTATACTTTAGACTCCATATATGGCAACACCAATGTTGAATACAAATTATCTATCTATAGAAATAATTATCTTTTAAGAGATTTAAATCCTGATGCAGATTTTGAAAATCCGCAATGTTATTATTCTAATCAGCAAGAATTGTTTGACGCTACAGTTGCTGCAGCAGACTTAATCTATGAGAACACGGCATTTAAACCAGATCCATCAGAGCATGTTGTTATCGGGGAACTTGACCCAGACACTGGGGAACAAGAAGATACAACGCGTTTTCCTCCAGGCCTAAGAATTGATTTAACCGTTGATCCTGACCCTGTTCCAGATAACATCTATGTGAACACCTCCTTTTTTTCAGATTTACTTTTTGTTAATGCTACGTCTAATGATTTAAGTAATAAAAATCTATTTACTAATTATTTTAGAGGTCTAATCTTTAAATTTGAAAGCAGTACTGATGGAAGTATATTCTATGTAAACATGGATGGCGCAAGTATTGTTGTAGACTATACTAACGATGAAGAAATAGAATCTGAAGAGCCTTTTGATGTTAGAGATGCTACAGCCTACAGATTACAATTTAATGGCAACACCGTAAATACTTTTAACACTATTAGCAATGAAGATGTAGAGGGTCGTGAAGACAACCTTTACCTTAAAGGCGGTGATGGGGCGCTTGCTGAATTGAATTTATTTGCAGGTAACATTGAAGATGATGAGGGCAACCTAGTTGATGCTTTAACTTACTTTAAAGGTAAAAAAGACCAATGGTTAATTAACGAAGCGAATCTTGTATTTTACGTAAATAAAGGTTTAATTACTAACAGTGAACCAGAAGATGAGCCAGAACGTGTCATACTTTACGATTTAACAAACAATATCCCCATCGCTGATTACTTTTTAGATGGTAGTGCCAGTAATAATACAAACCAATCAAGAACCCAATTTTCCGAAATATTAAAACGTGACAGTAATGGTGAAGGTGTGCGCTATAAATTCCGAATTACTAACCATATCAATAATATTTTACAAAGAGACTCCACAAATGTTAAGTTAGGCCTATATTTAACCTATAATATTAATCAACCAATATTTATCTCTGGTGGTATTGAAAGAATTGTAAAATCTAAAATTCAAGGCGTTAACAACGACGAAGAGAGTTCTACTATTGATGCACTTCCGCCTGCAAGCATACTAAGCCCTAAAGGAACAATTCTTTATGGAAGTGGCAACTTACCAGAAGGACAGAAAGCAGAATTCGAAATATTTTATACAGAACCAGAAAACTAATAGTATATGTGTGGTATCGTTGGATATATAGGCAAAAAAGAAGCTTATCCCATTATTTTGGAAGGACTAAAAAGACTGGAATATCGTGGTTATGACAGTGCTGGAATCGCTTTATATGATGGTAAAAATTTAAAGCTTTCAAAAACTAAAGGCAAAGTTTCTGATTTAGAAGAACAAATAAGTAAAGACATCACAACCAGTGGTGCGGTTGGTATTGGACATACCAGATGGGCAACACACGGTGTTCCCAACGATGTTAATTCACACCCACATTACTCAAACTCTGGAGATTTAGTCATTATCCATAATGGCATTATAGAAAACTACGCCTCTATAAAGAAAGAGCTTATTAACAGGGGCTATACTTTTAGTTCTGATACAGATACAGAAGTACTTATCAATCTTATTGAAGATGTTAAAAAGAATGAAAAAGTTAAACTTGGAAAAGCAGTTCAGATCGCATTAAACCAAGTAGTTGGCGCTTATGCCATAGCCGTTTTTGATAAAAATAAGCCAGATGAAATCGTGGTCGCAAAATTAGGTAGCCCATTAGCTATTGGTATTGGAAATGACGAATTTTTTATTGCCAGCGACGCAACTCCTTTTTTAGAGTATACTAAGAAAGCCATCTATTTAGAAGATGAAGAAATGGCTATTATAAGTTTAAGAAAGGGTGTGAAAATAAGAAAAATTAAAGATGATTCTTTAGTAGACCCATATATTCAAGAACTCCAATTAAACTTAGAACAGATTGTTAAAGGTGGTTACGAACATTTCATGTTAAAAGAAATTCATGAACAACCAGAAGCTATTAAGGATACGTACAGAGGTCGTTTAAGAGTTAAAGAAGGCATTATCAAAATGTCTGGGATTGATGATAATCTTGAAAGAATTTTGAATGCGAACAGAATAATCATTATTGCCTGTGGTACATCATGGCATGCTGGTTTAGTTGCAGAATACATTTTTGAAGATTTAGCACGTATCCCTGTTGAAGTAGAATACGCCTCTGAATTTAGATATAGAAATCCAGTAATTTCAGAAAAAGATGTGGTTATCGCCATTTCACAATCTGGTGAAACTGCAGACACTTTAGCGGCTGTCAAGCTCGCAAAATCAAAAGGCGCTTTTGTTTTTGGTGTTTGTAATGTTGTTGGTTCTTCTATTGCTAGAGAGACTCATGCTGGTGCTTATACGCATGCTGGACCTGAAATAGGAGTAGCCTCTACAAAAGCATTCACTACCCAAATAACTGTTTTAACACTAATCGCCTTAAAACTAGCGAAAGAAAAAGGAACAATTTCTAAATCTCAATTTCAGCATCACTTATACGAACTAGAACTAATCCCAGGTAAAGTTGAAAAAGCACTACTTTCTGATAGCCATATTAAAGAAGTAGCTGAGATATACAAAGACGCTAAAAACTGTTTATACTTAGGAAGAGGTTATAATTTCCCAGTAGCACTTGAAGGCGCTTTAAAGTTAAAAGAAATTTCCTATATCCATGCAGAAGGGTACCCTGCAGCAGAAATGAAACACGGTCCTATTGCACTAATTGACGAACATATGCCAGTTTTTGTTATCGCTACAAAGAAAGGACACTATGAAAAAGTAGTAAGTAATATTCAAGAAATAAAATCCAGAAAAGGAAAAATTATTGCTATCGTAACAGAAGGAGATACCGACGTAAAAGTGCTAGCAGATCACATTATAGAAGTTCCTGAAACACTCGAGTCATTAACACCACTATTAACAACTATCCCGCTTCAACTATTATCGTATCATATTGCTGTTCTTTTGAATAGAAATGTGGACCAACCAAGAAATTTAGCGAAATCTGTTACGGTTGAGTAATATTTTTTTCACATTTTAATTCATATAAATTTAATTTTGGGCCTTATTCTATGCGACTTTCATAAAATAAGGCCTTCTCTTTTGGCATAAATTTATTATGCACGCATAAATTCCTTTAAGATTTTTTTAAGATTTGGTTAAAAACCGTATATTGGCATCTATAATTTAACTAAATCTAAAAAATGAAAACAATTTTATCTATAGTATTGTTGGCTTTCTGCGGAATCACATTCGCTCAAACAACAATGACTGGAACCGTTGCGGATAATACCGGGCGACCAATTGCCGGTGCAAATGTTATTATCGTTGGCACCTCATCAGGAAACACCACTGATTTCGACGGGACTTTTACAATAACAACAGACAGCACACCTCCGTTTACGGTTCAAGCAAGTAGTGTGGGTTATTCGACTGAAGTCATGGATGTTACGTCTAGCAGTCAGACCTTAGACTTTGTACTTCAAGAAGGAAGTATTCTTGACGAAGTTGTTATTTCAGCATCTAGAACACCAGAACGTATTTTTGAATCCCCTGTTACGGTTGAACGTTTCGGTTTAAAAGAAATAAAAAACACGGCTTCTGCAGATTTCTACGATGGGTTAGAAAATCTTAAAGGTGTCGATGTTAACACAAACAGTTTAACCTTTAAATCTGTGAACACCCGTGGTTTTGCAACCTTTGCAAATACGCGTTTTATGCAGTTAGTAGATGGCATGGACAACTCTACCCCAGCTTTAAACTTCCCTATCGGGAATTTAGTAGGGATGATTGAGACAGATGTATTAAGTGTAGAATTACTGCCTGGTGCCTCTTCTGCTTTATATGGCGCAAATGCCTTTAACGGTATTTTATTCATGAGAAGTAAAAATCCATTTGATCACGCTGGTATTAGCGGTTACCTTAAGCAAGGTATTACTTCTCAAGAAGCAGCTGGCGATAACGCATACACAGATGCTGGTATTAGAATGGCTCATAAATTCTCAGATAAATTTGCTGCTAAAGTAAACTTTGGCTACTTAAAAGGAACCGATTGGGCAGCAACAAGTGAGGTGGATAAAACGGATCCTACAAAAACACGTGCAAACACTAACTATGACGGTATTAACGTTTATGGAGATGAAGTATCTACAAATATTAGAGCGGCTTCAGGTCTAGGAATCATTCCAGATGTTGTTGTTAGTAGAACAGGATATAACGAGCGCGACTTAACCAATTATAATGCAGAAAGTATTAAAGCAGATTGGGGATTATACTTTAGACCTATTGAAGATAATAGTTTAGAATTATCTTACGTTGGTAAAGTAGGGACAGGTACAACAATTTACCAAGGCACAAACAGATACAATATAAAAGGCTTTTTTCAAGAACAGCACAAACTTGAAGTAAAAAATGATAACTTCTTCTTAAGAGGCTATGTTGTAGGCGATAAATCTGGTGATTCATACGATATGGTATTCACTGGTATTAATATTAACAGAGCCTGGAAAAGTGATTCACAATGGTTTCAGGAATATATTGCTACTTATGCAGGTATTGAGCTAAGTGGTAACCCACAAGGCTTATCAGAGCAACAAAAACATGATGCTTCAAGAGCTGTTGCAGATACAGGGCGTTTTTTACCTGGATCAGCAGAATATAAAGCTGCATTCAATAGAAGTGTAAACGATCCAGATTTAAGTACTGGTTCTAAATTCCAGGATGCCTCGAAATACTACCATTCAGATGCAAACTATAATTTTAGTCACTTAACAGACTTTGCAGATATTCAAGTTGGAGCCTCTTTTAGAAGCTACGATTTAAATTCTGGTGGAACGATTTATACCGATAAAGACGGTAATATTACCTATTCAGAATTAGGCGTATATACTCAAATTCAAAAAGATTTTGATGTTACTGACGATATGGAGTTAAAAATAACAGCTTCTGCGCGTTATGACAAATCTGAATTATTCGACGGTTTTGTATCACCAAGATTATCGGCGGGCCTAACAGTAAATAGAGACCACAACATTAGAGCTTCTGTTCAAACAGGTTTTAGAAACCCAACCACTCAAGATTTATTTATTGGTTTAGATGCTGGCCGTGCTATTTTAATTGGTTCAGGGGCTGATAACCTAGCAAGATATTCAAGAACTTTTGCTGTAAGCACTGAAGGTCAAACCACTTATGGTCAACCTTCTACAGTTACTCAAACAGGTGCAAATGCCTATAACAATTCTTACTCTGCTTCTGCTGTTCAACAATTTGCTAACACAGGAAATCCTGCATTATTAACGACTGCTGACGCTATTGCAAACCCAGATTTAGTAAAACCAGAACAAGTAACTTCAGTAGAAGTTGGGTATAGAGGTCGCTTTGATAAATTAATTGTAGACTTTAGTGCATATTACAACCAATACAAAGATTTCATCTCTCAAGAAGTTGTGATTTCTCCTTACTACGGTACTGTTGGCGATAACGGCTTATCTATTCAAGCTATAGCAAACGGCGATTTCCAGACCTATAGTGCTTATACAAACTCCAGTGCAGATGTAGGGTCTTATGGTGCGTCTTTAGGCTTATCTACTAAGGTTTTCGGAGATTTCGATTTAGGTGGAAGTTATACCTTTACTAAGCAGGATTTTGATCAGTCAAGTGATCCAGATTTAATGACCAGTTTTAACACACCAGAACACAAATTCAAAGCGTCTTTTGGTAACACAGACTTATTTACAAACTTTGGTTTTAATGTTGCTTATAGATTTAGTGATGATTATTTCTGGGAAGCTACTTTTGGTAATGGTATTGTACCAGAATACCATACTATAGATGCCCAAATAAACTACCAAATTCCTAGTTTAAAAACAACACTTAAAGCTGGTGGAACTAATTTAGGAGGTCAAGAATACTTTACTGCTTTTGGTACTGGGTTTATTGGGTCTATGTACTATGTTGGTATTACTATTAACAACTTATAAAAAAGAAAAATTATGAAAAACATAAAATACTTATGGCTGCTAGCCATCGCATTAGGGCTAACCGCCTGTAATGATGAAAGTGATTTTGAAGACATGTTAGAAACACCAGAACCTGCTCCTGCTTTAGAAGTTGCAACGGCTGGAAGTGCTGATTTCTCTACATTTGTATCTGTAGGAGCCTCTTTTACTGCTGGATATACTGATAATGCTCTTTTTATTGCTAGTCAAGAAAATTCTTTCCCAAACATTATGGCTAAAGAATTTGCTAAAGTTGGTGGTGGTACGTTTTCACAACCGCTTATGAATGACAATTATGGCGGACTTATTTTAGGAGGAAGTCCTGTAATAAACCCAGTAACTAATCAAAGACTTTTTACAGAAAGATTAGTTTTTGGAGGCGCAGGTCCCGTACCGTTACAAAGCGTTAACCCGTCTGCCATGTCTACAACAGATTTTGCATTAAATAACCCAACAGGACCTTTTAATAATTTTGGTGTTCCTGGCGCAAAAAGCTTTCACATGATAGCTCCTGGATACGGTAATCTATCTAATTTTCCTGCAGCAGCAAACCCTTATGCTATACGCATGACTGGTTCAACCCCTAATGCTTCAATGTTAGAATTAGCTGTAGCACAAAATGCAACTTTCTTCACCTTAAGTGAAGTTGGTGGAAACGACGTTTTAGGTTATGCTACTTCTGGAGGTGATGGCTCTAACCCTATTACTCCAACTGCTACTTTTGATTTTGCATTGAATACTTTAGTAACAGGATTAACAGCTAACGGCGCAAAAGGAGCCATTGGAAACTTACCCGATATTACTAGTTTATCTTTTTTCACAACGGTTGCTCATAACCCTGTTCCTTTAGACGCAGCGACAGCTAACTTTTTAAATACTGCCAGTCCTTATGCAGCATACAATGCGGGGATTGTTCAAGCTTATGCTTTTTTAGTAGCCAATACACCGCTAACACAAGAAATGGCTGATGCTGAAATAGCACAGAGAACGATTGTTTTTGCTGAAGCTGAAGATAATGCTCTTGTTATTATCGATGAAGACTTAAGAGATTTAACAGCCTTAAACCCGGCTTTAGTAAATTTAAGACAAGCTACAAGTACCGATTTAATTACACTTACTGCTGCCTCACAGATACCAACTGGCCTAGGTGTTTCATCACCAATGGGAGACAGTTTTGTATTAACCCCACAAGAACAACAAGAAATTGCTGATGCTACAGCTGCTTACAATGCATCAATTTCTGCTGCTGCTACTAGCAATGGCTTAGCTTTAGTTGATTTAAACAGTATTCTAGCGCAAGCAGCAACAATGGGTATTCAGTTTGATAACTATAATTTAAGCACCAACTTAGTTACTGGTGGCCTAATAAGTTTAGACGGTGTTCATTTAAATGCTAGAGGTTATGCTTTAATGGCTAATGCTTTCTTAGATGCTATTGACACTACTTACGGTTCTAACTTTAGAGCTTCTGGAAATGTAGCAAAAGCTGACGATTACGGCGTTACATATTCGCCTTCATTACAATAATAAAACAAAATTTATATGTTTAAAAACGCCTTCTATACGAAGGCGTTTTTTATGCGCAAAAAACCTTAAAAAACAACTTTCATTTTAAATTAAATCTCCTATCTTTGCACGCGAAAACAAATCGTGTTTTCAAACAATTAAATAGCATAATATTAAATAGATAAGTAATGTCAAAAGTTACAGGTAGAGTTGCACAAATAGTAGGTCCGGTTATCGATGTTGAATTCGCTGCTGGTGCTGAACTTCCAAAAATTTACGATTCATTAGAAATTAACAGACCTGATGGTTCTCTTTTAGTACTAGAAGTACAGTCTCACATTGGCGAAGATACCGTACGTACTATCGCTATGGATTCGTCTGATGGTTTAAGTAGAGGAACAGAAGTTCACGCAACTGGTGCTCCAATTCAAATGCCAGTTGGTCCTGATGTTTACGGACGTCTTTTTAATGTCATTGGTGATGCTATTGACGGTTTAGGTGATTTACCTAAAGCTGGTGATGCAGGTTTACCAATTCACAGACAAGCACCAAAATTTGAAGATTTATCAACCTCTACAGAAGTTTTATTCACAGGTATTAAAGTCATCGATTTAATTGAGCCTTACGCAAAAGGTGGTAAGATTGGATTATTTGGTGGTGCCGGAGTAGGTAAAACAGTACTTATTCAAGAGTTGATTAACAATATTGCAAAAGGTCACGGTGGTCTTTCTGTATTCGCAGGAGTAGGAGAAAGAACACGTGAAGGAAACGATTTACTTCGTGAAATGCTAGAGTCAGGAATTATCAAGTATGGTGATGACTTTATGCATTCTATGGAAGAAGGTGGATGGGACCTTAAAAAAGTGGACAAAAAAATAATGAAAGAGTCTAAAGCGACTTTCGTTTTCGGACAAATGAATGAGCCTCCTGGAGCACGTGCGCGTGTTGCCTTATCTGGTTTAACTATCGCTGAATATTTCCGTGATGGCGCTGGTGAAGGACAAGGAAAAGACGTACTTTTCTTCGTAGATAACATCTTCCGTTTTACTCAAGCTGGTTCTGAGGTATCTGCATTACTAGGGCGTATGCCTTCTGCTGTAGGTTACCAACCAACATTAGCAACAGAGATGGGAGCGATGCAAGAGCGTATTACTTCAACAAAAAGAGGGTCTATTACATCTGTACAAGCGGTTTACGTACCTGCAGATGATTTAACAGATCCTGCTCCAGCAACAACCTTTGCACACTTAGATGCAACAACAGTATTGTCTCGTAAAATTGCTGAGCTTGGTATTTATCCAGCGGTAGACCCGTTAGATTCTACATCAAGAATTTTAACAGCAGATATTTTAGGTGATGAACACTACAATTGTGCACAACGCGTAAAAGAGTTGTTACAACGCTATAAAGAATTACAAGATATTATCGCCATCTTAGGTATGGAGGAATTATCTGAAGAAGATAAAATGGCTGTAGGTCGTGCACGTCGTGTGATGCGTTTCTTATCGCAACCATTCCACGTAGCTGAACAATTTACAGGTCTTAAAGGTGTATTAGTAGATATTAAAGAAACCATTAAAGGGTTTAACATGATTATGGACGGTGAATTAGATCACTTACCAGAAGCTGCTTTTAACCTTAAAGGCTCTATTGATGAAGCTATTGAAGCTGGCGAAAAAATGTTAGCTGAAGCGTAATTGGTTTATGGTTTATTGTTGTTGGTTATTCGTTTTGCCAACAACCAAAAACTAATAACAAACAACTATAATATATGTATTTAGAAATCGTATCACCAGAAGCTACTTTGTTTGCTCATGAAGTTGACTCTGTAATAGTACCAGGTGTAGATGGTGAATTTCAACTGTTGAATAATCACGCAGCTATCGTTTCGCTTTTAGGTCAAGGTTTTGTGAAAATTAAAACAAAATCTCAACTTACTGTAGACGACCTTCATACTGAAGTAGTACCAAGTAATAATGACAAAAAGCTATTAACTCTGAAAATTAATTCTGGAACAATAGAAATGAAAGATAATAAGGTTATTATTCTAGCCGATTAGTCTTTTATAACAGATAAATAAAAAACGCGAAACTTTTAGTTTCGCGTTTTTTTGTTTTACTATATATTCGCTAAGCCTTCGAATGGCTTCTGTTTTACTTTTCTATTTATTGCTTTAACCACTCTTTTTGATTCTGCATTGCTTTTTTAGTAATCTCCTCTAACATACTAATCGTGTATTTTGGATTCGCTACTAAGTTTAACTCCGTAGCTTTTGTTTCACCATGTCTGAGGTATTCAATCTGCAGTATTGCCGTTTTTGATTCATCAATGATCGTTTCTATAGTATGAGTATCATTTAATTTTATATTATTAACACTTAGTATTTCATCTCCCTTTTCTAATCCTGAAAGATACGCTGGCGACCCTATTTTAGGGTATTTACTCACTGTATTCTTGTTAAATGAAGCTCCTGTATACATAGGTTTAGAATCTTGTTCTATTTGTAAACCTACCGTTTTAAATAGTTCAGCATAATTAGGCATCTCACTTTTATAGATGTAATTATTAAAAAAGTGCACTCCAAAATCCTTACCTGCATAGTCATTTAAAACGTCATTAAGATTTTTAATCGTGTATGGCGTTTCTGTTTTACCATACCTAAGCCAAACACGCTTCATATAATCATCCAAATTCAAATCCTTCTCTCTCAATGCTAGGTCTAATGCTAAACCCAAAACACTTCCGTAGGAATAATAAGAAATAAAAGTATTGTCACGATTCACAGGATCTATAGACGATGCTGCATCAACAAAGGGCGCCTGATAGCTCATTTCAATAGGATTAAAGAACTGTCGTGCAGGGGAGTTCCAAACGTAATTAAACGTACCATTTAATCCTGAAACATACTGTTCTGGAGTGATGAGTCCCGCTCTACACAAAATAAGATTGGTGTAATAACTGGTGAATCCTTCGGCAAACCAAAGCGCACCACTCATATTAGCCGCTTCAAAATCGAAAGGCTCTAAAGAAACAGGACGTATACGCTCTACATTCCAGGCGTGAAAAAACTCATGAGATACCGTACCAATATTACCTTCCATGCCGCCTTCGGCCAAACCTTCTTTGTCCGTTAAAATGGTAGAGTTTCTATGCTCCATGCCGTCACCGCTAACATGACCAATATAACAGGCTAAAAAAGTATACTTCCCGTAATCGAATATTGGTAATTCACCATAAACCGCTTCTTCTGCCAATACTATTCTCTTCACTTTTTCAAAATAAGTGTCTAAATCTTCGTCTGTACCTTTATGATGTAATACGAATTCAATGTCTTGTTCTTTTACTTTAAAGCGACGCATACTATAATTGCTCAATTCTGTTGGGCTATCCATAAAATACTGCAAATTTGGCGCAGTATAAGTGGTTCCCGATTTTAGTGGTAACTGTGTCGCAATTTTCCAATTCAAATCGACCCTCGGCGCAAAGGTGATTTCTATAGTCTTTTCACTTAATACTGGTGCGTACATAAATGTCGCTGGAATATTAAGGTGAGCGTGTGTTTCGTCTATTTGGCTGTAGGTACCATCTGCCCTATCTGCAAATAAAGTATAAGAAAGGTTTACAGTGCCATCATGGTTTTGTATTTCCCAGGCTTGCGGGTTAATACGCTTTATCTTTAGTGGCTCACCTTTACTATTAAGTGCTTTTACAGCATACACGTTTTTAGCAAAATCGTGAATGGCATAACGCCCTGGTGAGGTTCTACTCATTTGTACCACAAGCGTAGAATCACTTAAATCTGTATATAAAACAGCAATAGTTGCTTCATGGTGTACTGCATTCTCGAAACTTATGGTATACCTGGTGTTTTGAGCGAAAACAAAAGTGTTGGAAATAATAATAAGTAAGAAATAAAGTAATTTCATGTTTTATAGATGTCAATTTAAATTTATGAATAGAGCAAAGAGTTATACCTTTTTAATCACATTCGTGACAATGCCCCAAATTAAAAAGTTATTAGCTTCTGTAATATGAATAATAGGATACTCTGGATTTTCTGGCTGTAGCCATACTTCTCCGTTAGAGACTCTTAAGCGTTTTACCGTAAACTCGCCATCTAGAAAACAGACTGCGATTTTGTTGTTTTCTGGTTCTAAACTACGGTCGATAACTAATAAATCGGTATCATCTAATCCAGCACCAATCATAGATTGTCCACTAACTTTAGCATAGAATGTTGTTTCTTTATTTTTTACTAAGGCTTCGTCTAAAGAGAGTCGTTGCCCTAGAAAATCTTCAGCCGGCGAAGGAAAACCCGCCGAAATTCCGGTATCAAAAAAATGCCCTGCCGCATCAGGAATGGGTTCTGGAGTGAAGAAAGTTAAACTTTCTGAATGGAGAGTTATCATAAATACGTGTTTTTTTCCAGTTTTAAAGATAGACATAACTGTTCTAATTACATCATTACTTGACATTAAGACACGTTTTAAATCTCCAAACTAATAATTTCCCAAAGTTGATTATTGGATGTATAGTTTTTTAAAACTTTAAAACCAACGGCTTTATGCGCATTGGAAGAACGGGTGTTACTCGTATCCACTTCTGTAATAATAGCCTCAAAATCATATTTAAGCTCGCCAGCCATATAATTGTACAATTCTCTAAAAACGCCTTTGCCTCTAACTCTTTTAGCAATACAAATTTGTCCCATAACAATATAGTTAATAGTCAGGTTTTGCACTTTAAGAGTTTTGTCTATTTCAGTAAACATGGGGATTAATAAAGGGATATCCTTTTTAAACTGCTGCAGCATGGACAATGCATAGCCTACAACGTCACCGTTGCATTTTGCTATGGAATGGCCACAAGCATCATTCATTTTTTTCAACAGGTCAAAATCATGCCGCAACGTGACGAAGCCTTCTTTCTGTTTTACCTCATCAGAAATTAAATCACGTAAGTTTTCTTTCTGAAGTTTTAAAATAGCCTTGAGTTCTTCAATGCTTTTTGCTCTGTGATAGGTGATTTCAGAAGACATCTCTTTTAATTTTATATAAAAATATAAAATTAATCGGCTATATACTCTAAAATATCACTGGGTTGACATTCTAATGCTTTACAAATGGCTTCTAAGGTGGAAAACCGAATCGCCTTGGCCTTTCCCGTTTTTAAAATAGAAAGATTCGCGGTAGTAATACCAACAAGATCTGCCAACTCATTACTTTTCATCTTGCGCTTGGCAAGCATCACATCTAAATTTACGATTATTGACATGGGTTAAATGGTTAGTTCATTTTCTTGTTGAATGGTATTACCGTTATTAATATAATCTGCAACAATTAGCAGACCAAAGCCAATTAACAATAGTAAAAAGTCTGAGCTTAGAGCTGTTATAAAATAGGGCTCTCCTTTTGAATACACAAGCAGTATAAAGTCCCAGAGCATACTTAAAATACCAGAGACTAAAAATAGTTTACCAGCAACTTTAAATTTTGCAGCGCTATCTTTATTAAAAAATCCTTTTTTAATAGTGATAAGCAAAGCTTTTTGTACAAAAAATAAGGCGACAAAGGTTATAACTGAAAAACCTAAAGCGACAAATTGCGTGTAGTAACCAAGAATAAACTTATCATAAAACGAATCAGAAAAATCCATAAATTCTGGAGTAAAAATAGTAAGATAGGTGTTCCCCAAAAATTGAATGACATAAACTATTATCAAAAGGATTATAAACCAGTGAAGTGCTATTATTTTTTTCATAATTATACGGTTAATTCGTTTTCTTCTTTAGCTTCTTTTGCTACTTTAAATGTCTCGCTTAAAACCAGAAAGAATAGGCCTAAACAAACAAGAAATAAATAGGGACCCAAACCAAAATTAAGCTGTAGACGCTGTTTTAAAAACAAATGGAAGCCAAATGAGATAAGAGATCCTGAACAACCTGAAACCATTAACAAATTGCCGATTTTTTTATAGTTGATAATCACAAAATCATCCAAGGGTTTCCGCTTTTGAAAAAAACGTAAGGTTTTTCTAAATAAATAGAAACTATAAATTGAAACAAATAGAAGTAGAGCAATTAATAATACGAAAACTTTTAAATACCATGGTGTTATAATAACGCCTTGATTAAGAACATTAAATACTTTGAGTACCTCATCGTTGAAAAACATATATACTGAAATAAATAGTGTTAACGGAATGAGAGGAATGCATGTTACAATCCAGATAAAGTCTACTAGTGATTTTAATATAATGAGTTTTTTCATGTTTAAAGGCATTAAAATTATTGTTTTACGATAACAAATATATAATAATTATTGATAAACAATAACTATTTATTAAAAAAGAATAAAATTAATCTTTTAGACCTCACAGGTTTTCAAATCCTATGAGGTCTTTGTACCTTTGGTTTGTGATACCTAAAAAACTTAAAGACAAGCTAAATCAACGTGAAGCAGAAAACGCCTTACGTAAATTAGACGTACAAAATAAACTGGTGGATTTTGCATCTAACGATTATTTAGGTTTTTCTAAGAATGATGCTATTTTTAATGCTTCTCACAACTATTTATTAGACAATAATATTGCAGAGAATGGCGCAACCGGTTCACGTTTACTTTCTGGCAATCATCAATTGTATAATACCGTAGAACAGCAACTTTGCGCCTTTCATACCAGTGAAGCAGCCCTGATTTTTAACTCTGGTTATGATGCAAATTTGGGATTTTTCTCTTCGGTACCGCAACGTGGGGATATTATTTTTTACGACGAATACATTCATGCCTCCATTCGAGATGGTATAAAAATGAGCAATGCTAAAGCGTATAAGTTTAAACATAACGATATAGCGGATTTAAAATCTAAATGTCAGACTGAACGCTCCCGAAATGTTGAGAGAAGTGCTAACGAAGCAGAGATTTACATCGTCACAGAATCTGTCTTCTCCATGGATGGCGATACACCAAATCTAAAATTATTATTGCAATTATGCAAGGTAAATAACTACCATCTCATAGTTGACGAAGCACATGCCGTTGGTGTTTTTGGAACTCATGGTTCTGGATTAATTCAAACAGAAAAAACAGAGGCTTTCGCAAGAATTATAACCTTCGGCAAGGCATTAGGGGCTCATGGTGCGGCTATTTTAGGGAGCGACACATTAAAACAATATTTAGTGAATTTCTCACGCCCCTTTATTTACACAACAGGTTTGCCTCCACATGCCTTAGCAACCATACATCAGGCATATGAGACCCTTAAAAAGACTATAGAAATTGAAAAGCTCCATCAAAATATTTCGTTTTTTAAATCTGAAATTGAAAGACTTCAGCTTAAAAAAAAGTTTATAGAAAGCCATTCAGCCATTCAATGTTGTATTATACCAGGCAATGAAACGGTAAAAGCTATTGCAAAGCATTATCAAAATAAAGGCTTTGATGTCAAGGCCATTTTATCACCAACGGTTCCAAAAGAAAAAGAACGTTTGCGTTTTTGCTTACATGCTTATAATACTAAAGACGAAATCTCTCAAGTTTTAAACTTACTCACTACCTTTGTTTAAAATGATACCATCTCATGATTGATAATTATACGATTTTAACGACGTTTCCCTATTCCTCTGAGGCGCAAATAACCAAATCTAAACTGGAAGCAGAAGGGATTCGCGTCATGTTATTAGATGAAAAAACTATAGATTCCGACCCTCTAATTAGTCAAGCTATTGGAGGTGTTAAATTATTAGTTTATAATGATGATGCTGAAGCCGCTTTAAAAATATACAATAGAATCAGACTTTATGAAAAAGACAACGCTGGTGATGCTATTGTTTGCCCAAACTGCCAATCAACCAAAATATTAATAGCAGAACTCACGCGGAAAAACATTTTTTATATGCTCTTTCCTTTTTTTGAAAAAACAAAATTCCGCTGTAATGTTTGTAATACTATTTTTTAAATGAATACTTATTTTATAACAGGCATTTCGACTGAAGTTGGTAAAACTATCGCATCGGCTATTATTACTGAAGCTTTAGAAACCGATTATTGGAAACCCATTCAAGCAGGAGAACTTGATCATTGTGATACCAAAAAAGTAAAGCAATTGGTTTCTAACCCTAAATCACAATTTCACGACAATGCTTACGCATTAAAAACACCCATGAGTCCGCATGCCGCTGCAGAAATTGATGGTATCACTATCAATTTAAACAAAATAGCGGCGCCAAAAACAAAAAACCACTTAGTCATAGAAGGCGCTGGCGGATTATTAGTGCCGTTAAATACTAAACAGACGATTATTGATATCATACAGCCTCATTATAAAGTTATCGTGGTTTCGCGACATTACTTAGGGAGCATTAATCACACCTTATTAACCGTAAATTTGCTAAAACAAAAAGGCCTTGAAGTCGCTATTGTTTTTAGTGGCAATGCGCATAAAACCACAGAAGATATTATTAAAAAAATGACTAATGTGCCTGTTATTGGTCGCATTGAAGAGGAACCTTATTTTGATAAAAATGTTATTTTAGAGTATGCCGCTAAGTTCCGCTCAACTATAAAAAAGTTCTAAGGGTTATTTTGAACCTGCAACAAGTTAAGCTATTTTTTAACTTGAAGAGCGCAAGCGCAGCTTGATAGAGGCTTTTTCCATTAAAAACTCTGAGTGGGTATTTTCCACGCTTCGCTAACTAAACTATTGTGAATTCGTGGCGACAAAAACTGAAGTTTAATTAATAAAATTTCCGTCCATGCGGAAATAAAGCTATGACAATAAAACAACGCGATCAAAAACACATCTGGCATCCCTTAACACAACACAAATTACATCCAGAAACTATGGCTATTGTAAAAGCCAAAGACTGTATTTTGTTTGATGAAGACGGCAACCAATACATTGATGGTATTGCCTCATGGTACTCCAGTATGTATGGGCATTGTAACCCGTTTATCACCAATCGGGTTTATAAACAAATGCAAACTTTAGATCATGTGGTTTTCGCAGGTTTTACACACGAACCAGCTGTAAAACTCAGTGAAGAACTCATTAAAATTTTACCAGAAAATCAGGAAAAAATATTTTTTGGAGATAATGGCTCAACCAGTATAGAAATTGGCATTAAAATGGCCTTACAATATCATTTTAATACCGGTGAAAAACGCAATACCTTAATCGCTTTCGAAGACGGTTTTCATGGGGATACCTTTGGCGCAATGAGCGTGTCTGGGTTATCTGTTTATAATGGTCCTTTTGAAGATTTCTTTCTCGACGTTAAGCGTATTCCTACCCCAAATGGTAATAATCAAAGCCTAGTCTTAGAAACTTTAAAAGCTATCGTCAAAAACAATAAAGTAGCTGGCTTTGTTTATGAACCACTAGTTCAAGGCGCAGCTGCGATGAAAATGCATGATGCAGAGGGTTTAAATACTATTTTAAAATTTTGTAAAGCAAATAAGATTATTACTGTTGCCGATGAAGTCATGACTGGTTTTGGTAAAACAGGACGCCATTTCGCTTCAGATTTTATGGAAACCAAACCAGATGTTATTTGTATGAGTAAAGCCTTAACTGCTGGATTAATGCCCATGTCCATTACCTCTTGTACTCAAGCCATTTACGATGCCTTTTATAGCGACGATATAGGCAAGGGCTTATTTCACTGCCATACTTATTCTGCCAACCCCTTGGCTTGCGCTGCGGCAATCGCAGGTTTAGAGTTATTACAATCGGATACCATTCAACAAAATATTAAACGTATTACAGAGAAACATAGGGTTTTTGGGGCCTATATTGAGACCCACTCAAAAGTAAAATCAATACGCCAAAAAGGCATTATTTTTGCCCTCGATTTAAATGTTGAAATGGAACGCTATGGCGATTTACGTTACAAACTCTTTAATTTCTTTATGGAAAACGGTGTGTTTTTAAGACCACTTGGTGAAACGATTTACATTCAGGCACCCTATACCATTACAGAGGCGCAACTCGATAAAATCTATCAGGTTATTGAAGAAGTTCTAGAAATCGTCTAAACCTTCTTCCGCTTCTAATTCCTGTAAATTTATGGTTTCTGTTTCACCATCGATTTTTACGTATAACAGATTATAGGTCCACGCATCGTTTATTTTTTCGGCAGCAACAACAATTACCCCTTCGCCCTTTGGGCCTTTTATTGGGATGCTTAATTCGGCAGTACTTGCCCCATTTACATGCTCATAACTTGTACTCCCCATGCCATTGGTCTCGATAGGTTCCCCTAAAAATGAAATCACTTTTTCGTTTTCTGTGGCCATAGCAAAGGCATGACTATAAGGTTCAGAACCCGTGATGGCATCTGAAACTTTATAAACTAAGGCGCCTACTATAACGACGACAATAACAATTAGCGTCAAACAGCCTCCGCCAAGTACCCAACCCCAATTTCTGCTAAACCAACTTCTTTCTTGTACAACTTCCATAATTATTACATTTGTTACCAATAGGTCCACCCTAATGGAATCTTGTTACAATTTCAGCAAAATAATTCTGCTTTACAAGCATAAATCATATGATTTAAAAACCATATCCATTACTTTTGTCTTCAAATATTTTTTTTGTGCTTAAACCAATATATATTACGGCTATTTCTTCTATTTCTGCACTAGGAAACACCCCAGAACAGATCTGGAAAAATTATAAGAGCGAAGGACATTTCATTTCTAAAAAAAACGGTCATTTGGTTTCCGAATTATCAAAAGACGCCAAAGCAGAGATTTTAAAACTTAAGGCTTCAGACACTAAATATAAAGCATTAGATGATTCAGTTTTATTCGGCATCTATTCAGCCAGAGAAGCCATTGAAAAAGCAGGTTGGAAACCGCAAGATAACTTCGGTATAAACATAGGATCTTCCCGAGGTGCAACACAACTATTTGAAAACTATCACGAAGATTTTTTAAACAACAAGACCGCAAAAACCTTGAGTTCTCCAACCACTACTTTAGGTAATATATCCTCTTGGATTGCTCACGATTTACAAACGCAAGGTCCAGAAATTTCACACTCCATCACCTGTTCAACTGCGCTTCACGCCATGCTTAACGGTGTCGCCTGGTTACAAGCTAGACTATGCGACAAATTTTTAGTTGGTGGTAGCGAAGCGCCTTTAACCCCTTTTACTATTGCGCAAATGCAAGCTTTAAAGATTTATGCTAAGCAAGCAGAGCAAAGTGAAGGCTCTCATTATCCCTGTCGTTCTTTAGATGGTAATAAAAAACAAAACACCATGGTTTTAGGCGAAGGTGCAGCCATGGCATGCTTAGAATCTGAAGAAACACCAAACGCTCTAGCTAAAATTACAGGTATTGGTTATGCCACCGAAATTTTGGAACACAATGTCTCTCTCTCTGCAAATGGAATTTGCTTTGTAAAATCTATGGCTATGGCATTAGGTGATTTAAATCCTAGTGAAATTGATGTCATTGTGACTCATACACCGGGCACCATTAAGGGCGATACTGCCGAAATTAATGCAATTAAAACAATTTTTTGTAACACTACCCCAAGTTTGACTACTAATAAGTGGAAGCTTGGGCATACCTTAGGCGCTTCTGGTATGTTAAGCATAGAAATGGCTATTTTAATGCTTCAAAAACAGGAATTTATTACTATTCCATATATTGAAACGCAACAACCAAAACAACTAAAAAACATCTTAGTCAATGCTGTAGGATTTGGAGGTAATGCTGTGAGTATTTTACTTTCAAAATAAAATAATGAAGCTGTATATTTAAACAATAAATTTAAAACTTTTACTTATGACTGAATGGTTTTCGGATTTAGATTCTTTTTCCCAATTCTTTTGGATTATTGCGGGTATTAGCTCATTAATATTCGTTTTTGTAATTATTACATCCTTTGCTGGTATTGAAGGTGCTGACGATTTTGATGACTTTGAAACCGATATTGGTATTGAATTTCAGTTTATAACATTTAAAAATCTTATTGGCTTTTTTACCATTTTTGGATGGATTGGTATTGCAGGAATCAACGCTGGTTTTTCTAAACCAGTAACGGTTATCACCGCTTTTGGCTGTGGTTTACTAATGATGGCTATTATGGCCGCCATGTTTTACGCCATGAAAAAACTAACCGATAGCGGCACATTGAATTACAACAATGCCATCAATGCTATTGGCGAAGTCTATTTAACCATTGGTGCCAACCGCTCAAGAATGGGTAAAGTGAGCGTTAGAGTGCAAGGCTCTTTAAGAGAATTAGAAGCGCTTACAGACGCATTAACCGACCTAAAGTCTGGAACACTCATACAAGTAATAGAGGTCACCAGTAACGGTATTTTGATAGTAAATGAAACTAAAAAACCTATAGAACCCATTAAAACAGAAACTTATGAACTACCTCCTAACACAACAAAGCTTTGATTTAGGCTTTCCTATCGCCATTATTTTTGCGATACTTTTTGTCTTTGTATTTTTAATTATTTTAATCAGACGTTATAAACGCTGTCCTTCAGATAGAATACTAGTCGTTTATGGTAAAGTTGGCGGCGGCCAATCTGCCAAATGTATCCATGGGGGTGCAGCCTTTATCGTGCCTGTATTTCAGGATTACCAATTTTTAGATTTAACGCCAATCTCAATAGAGGTAAACCTAGTCAACGCCTTATCTAAACAAAACATTCGTGTTAACGTACCCTCACGTTTTACCATTGGTGTTTCTACAGAGCCTGGTATTATGCAAAATGCTGCTGAAAGATTACTGGGGCTTAACCAAGGTAATATTCAGGAATTAGCGCAAGAAATCATTTTTGGCCAACTGCGTTTAGTTGTGGCTTCTATGGACATTGAAGAAATTAATAATGACCGTGATAAATTCCTAACTAACATTTCTCAAAGTGTAGAATCGGAACTTAAAAAAGTGGGGCTAAAATTAATCAACGTAAACATAACAGATATCGTAGACGAGTCTGGTTATATTGAAGCTTTAGGTAAAGAAGCTGCTGCACATGCTATTAACGCCGCTCGTAAGTCTGTAGCCGAAAAAACCAGAGACGGTTCTATTGGTGAAGCTAATGCGGTTCAAGATGAAAGAACCCAGGTTGCCGCTGCCAATGCCCAAGCAGTAGAAGGTGAAAACACAGCGAAAATTGCTGTAGCAAATTCAGATTCTCTGCGTCGTCAACGTGAAGCAGAAGCAGAACGCGTGGCTATTGCTTCAGAAAAAGTGCAAGGGGCAAAAGCGTTACAAGAATCTTATGCTGCAGAGCAAGAAGCCGAAGTGGTAAGAGCAGAAAGAGAGCGTTCTTCTCAAATGGCAGATATCATTGTACCTGCCGAAATTGACAAACGTAAAGTTGAGATTGATGCTGAAGCTGAAGCTGAACGCATTAGAAGACGTGCAAAAGGTGAAGCAGATGCCATATTATTTAAAGCACAAGCTGAAGCACAAGGTCAATATGAAATTTTGACGAAACAAGCAGCCGGTATGGAGCAAATTGTTAAAGCTGCAGGAAACAATTCTAAAGACGCTGTTTTATTATTAATCGCAGATAAATTACCAGAATTAGTAAGAATGCAGTCTGAAGCGATTAAGAATATTAAAATTGATAAGGTTACTGTTTGGGAAAATGGAGGTGGAAAAGATGGAAAATCATCCACAGCTAATTTCTTATCAGGAATGTACAAATCGGTTCCACCATTACAAGAAATGTTTAATATGGCAGGAATGGAGCTTCCAGAATACTTAAAAGGTAAGAACCCAAAAGGTGATGCTGAAGCAGAAGTTGTAGAAGAAAAAGCTTCAAAATAAAAGACATAATGACCTTTAAAATCCGCTCTCGTAGCGGATTTTTTATGACCTATTTACAAGAAACCATACACCTATGAACCCTTTACTTAAAATGTTATACATTACTGTGTTTTTAGTCACAGCTTGCAACAATACACAACAAGATCCAGCTATTTTTGAGCAATTCGAATCTAAATTCTACGACATTGATGGCTATAAAATAAATGTAGAAATTAAAGGCTCTGGAGATCCTATCTTTTTTCTACCAGGTGGACCCGGAAATTCTCACGATTATATGCAAGGTAATTTTGGGCAGTATTACAAAACGAATACGGTGGTTTTTTTCGATTGGTTGGGCCGGGGAAAGAGCGATGATGCCAAGAATCCATCAGAATATTCTGTAGAGAATGATTTAGAAATGATTGAAAAACTAAGAGTCCTTCTTAAATTTGAAAAAATAGCATTAGTAGGGCATTCCTACGGCACTGTTCCTGCACAAGCTTACGCCATTAAATATCCAGATAATGTAGCCAAAATGGTACTCATTAACGGCTTTCATAGTGGCACGATGTGGCAAGCCAATTGCGATAGCTATAACCACTATGCCAAAACACATTTTCCTGAAAAATGGCACAAAGTAGACTCTCTTCGCGCTTTAGGCTATTTATCGAGTGATAAAGAACTAGCAAGTGTTTACGGTAGTTTTCCAACAAAATATATTTACTATCACAATACTAAATTAACACAAAACACACCAAAAACAGAACACCGTGGTTGGGCCAACGATGTGTATGTGGCCATCATTGGTAGAGATGGAGACTTCGACGTATCAGGAAGTATGATTCATCAAGATTACCGAAAGGAATTAAAAAACATAAAAGCAAAAACATTAATCGTTGCCGGGCGGTATGATGGAGTCTCAACCCCAGAATTTGCAATACAATACAAAAAATTTATGCCACAAGCGCAATTTGAAATGTTCGAGAATAGCGGGCATAACCCCTATTTAGAAGAGCCTAAAAAATTCTTTAAAATCTTTAACACTTTTATTAAATGAATAAAATAGTATACAAACGTAAAGTACCAATAATGAAAATGGCTTTTGGTATATCATTCTTTCTCTTAGGCTTTTCTTTCCTCTTTCATTTTTATGGATTTATTCTTTGCGGTATGTCTGTTTTCTTTTTCTATACAGACGGTTCCGAAATAGATTTGTCTTCTAAAACCTACAGAACCTTTCATTCTTTATTTGGTTTTCGTTTTGGTCAATGGAAAACACTACCAGACGTCGAATATGTTTCTGTTTTTAAAACTGCAGAAATAAACACTGTAAGATCATTAGGAGCAGAAGCAAATGTAAAAAGTGATATCATTCAGTTAAATTTATTTTATAACAGAAATCAAAAAATTACGGCCTACAGAACCAAAGATGAAGACGATGCCTTTAAAGTAGCTGGAGAAATTGCACAAATACTAAATATCGACATTTTAGATGCAACACAGGCAGAATCTAAATGGTTGTAGGCATTTATAATTGCTATATAGATTTAATTACTTGTAATTACCCCAATAAAAAATGCTATTTTAATAGATTCAAAACCTGCACGTCTTTAAAGTTTTCAGAATTACAAATTATGTGTAAAATTTTAAATTTTAATATTTTATGTAAATGGTTATAACTATTTTTGAATCCAACAAACAGACACGATTTTATGAGCGAGATAAAACACAATTGGACTAAAGAACAAATTTTAGACATCTATAACAAACCTTTAATGGAATTGCTTTACGAAGCGGCTACGGTACATAGGTTGCATCACGATCCAAACACGGTTCAGGTAAGCACATTACTGTCTATTAAAACTGGAGGTTGTCCTGAGGATTGTGGGTATTGCCCACAAGCTGCAAGATATCACACAGACATTGAAGGCAATGACTTAATGAGTGTTCAACAAGTGAAAGCGCAGGCTTTACGTGCAAAATCATCTGGAAGTTCTCGTGTTTGTATGGGTGCTGCTTGGCGTAATGTTAAAGATGGCGCAGAGTTTGACCAGGTTTTAGAAATGGTGCGCACCATTAACAAATTGGACATGGAAGTCTGTTGTACTTTAGGCATGATTACAGAGAATCAAGCCCAGCGTTTAGCTGAAGCTGGTTTATACGCCTACAACCACAATTTAGATTCCTCTGAAGACTATTATAAAGAAGTTATCTCTACACGTGGTTTTGAAGACCGTTTAAAAACGATTGACAATGTTCGTAAAACAAATGTAACCGTTTGCTCTGGGGGTATTATTGGCATGGGAGAAGCTATTGAAGACCGAGCGGGTATGCTTATTGCCTTAGCTACTTTAAATCCGCAACCAGAATCGGTACCTATAAACGCTTTAGTACCTGTTGAGGGCACACCTTTAGCAGAAGAAAAACCAGTCTCTATCTGGGATATGATTAGAATGGTCGCTACAACTAGAATCATCATGCCAGAAACCCAAGTACGGCTAAGTGCTGGTAGAACAGAAATGAGTCGCGAAGGTCAAGCCATTTGTTTCTTTGCAGGTGCTAACTCAATTTTTGCAGGAGACAAGCTCTTAACCACACCAAATCCTGATGTCAATGAGGATATGAAAATGTTTGAAATGTTAGGATTGAATCCACAGAAACCATTCATTAAAAAAATGAAGCCAGAATCTGTAGAAGCCAAAGATTCTCAATTTGAAGCTTTAGGTGAAAAACCTAAATGGTCTAGACCAGAACATAAAATTGAGCGCAATGAGGAAGCAAAGCAAAAAGCGAAGACAGCTAAATAGTTAAATTATTATTATAAAAGCTTCAATTCCGTAACCTTTTCTTAACTTTATCGGTATAAAACATCTAATTTTTTGAAATTGAATCTTCAAGATATACCAAGAGTAAAAACAATTTCGAAAGAAGTGTTTATTCGCGATTATTTTAAACCACAAAAGCCTGTGGTTATTGAGCAATTTATAGAAGATTGGCCAGCCTATTCCAAATGGAACTTAGAATTTATAAAACAAATAGCTGGCGATAAAATTGTACCCCTTTACGACGACAGGCCTGTTAATTACAAAGACGGATTTAATGAGCCTCATGCGCAGATGAAGATGAGTGATTATATCGATTTATTGAAGCGTGAACCTACAAAACTCAGGATTTTTCTTTGGAATGTTTTAAAGGAAGTCCCGCAACTTCAAAAAGATTTTACCTTTCCAGATTTTGGGTTGAAACTTATGAAAGGTTTGCCCATGCTGTTTTTTGGAGGATCCAATTCACACACCTTCATGCATTATGATATTGATTTAGCGAATATTTTTCATTTCCATTTCGAAGGTAAAAAAAAATGCATCTTATTCGACCAAGAGCAAAACAATTATTTGTATAAAATCCCCTATTCATTAATAGTACGGGAAGATATTAATTTTGCAAATCCAGATTTTGAAAAATGGCCTGCTTTGGAAAAAGCAAAAGGCTGGGAGTGCGAATTGAATCATGGGGAGGTTTTATATATGCCAGAAGGCTATTGGCATTATATGCGTTATATTACACCTGGGTTCTCTATGAGTCTTCGTGCTGTTGCAAGACATCCAAAAACATTAGGTCATGCTATTTATAACCTGTTTTTTATGCGTACTTTAGATACTATTATGCGCCGTGTAAAAGGTCAAAAATGGATTGATTGGAAAAACAAAAAAGCAATAACAAATACTAATAAATACATACAATAAAATGAAAAAAATAGTCCTTATAGCATTTTTACTAGCAGCTTATTTAGGAAATGCACAAGCATTCACAGGAAAGGATGACAAAAAATTATTTGTAGGAGCTAATTTACAGGAAAATGCGACGGGCATTACCATTGGTTTAGATTACGGTATGGGTGAAAACATTTCGTTGGGTATAAGTAGTGCCTATGCTTTAAATTTATCTAATGATTTAACTGCAGATTTTGTAGATCGTTTCGATTTAAGAGGGCGATTTAATGCTAATTTAGGCAATGTTTTAAACATTAGTGATAACTTAGATGTGTATCCAGGTTTGAGTTTAGGCTTAAAAAACTTTGGAGGTCATTTTGGTATACGCTATCTTTTTACTTCTGGTTTTGGTGTTTATAGCGAAGTAGGAACAACTTTTGCAAAATACAATACGGACAACTTAACTGAGGCAGAACAAATTCACAATCAATTTGTAGCAAATATTGGCGCTATTTTTAATCTGTAATGCTACTTTTAAACAAACTAAAAAGCCTTTCAATATCTAATTGAAAGGCTTTTCTTTTTAAGTTATTTTATCAATTCATTGGTCTTTTCGTAGACCAAATGCGACTCCCAGCCACGGTATAATAAATAGTCTATTAATTTCTTTTTCTTCTTTAGTTTATTGCTTTCAAATATGGCATTGGCTTTTTTTTCGGCTAACTCATTAAAAACGTCGATATACTCATCTTCTGAAATTTCTTTAAACGCCTGATTGATGTTAAATTTAGAGATGTCCTTCTTCTTTAATTCAATAAGAAGACGCCGTCGTCCCCATTTTTTAATTCTAAACTTACCACTAACGTAAGTTTTGGCAAAGCGTTCCTCATTAAGATAGTTGTGCTCTAAAAGGTGTACAATGATAACATCTGTAGCTTCAGCTATCATATTCATGTTTTTTAACTTCTGCCTTACCTCTTGATGACAACGCTCTTGATAAGCACAGTAGTGTTCTAACTTTTTAGTCGCCTGTTCTACTGTATACGTTTTTATGTTTTGGTACATATTCCAAAAATAAGCGATTAAAAAATAATACAAAAAATCCTGTTGCATTAAAAAGGTTCAACCTACTAATTAAACCTTTTCTTATTAATTTCCTGTCTCATCAGTCTACCGTATCAAAATAAATTCACATCACATCTAATTATTTAAAAATCGGGAAAAAGATTAAAATAATTAAGAGCACCTCAGCCCCTGCTTTTTTATAAGTTATATTTAAGAGATACTATTAAGTTTCTACCAGGACTCGAAATACCAGAGGAATAGGTTCTATAGCGTTGGTCTGTTATGTTTTCTAAACTTGCTGTTACAGTAGTCGCTCTATTTATTTGATATTGAGTTCTCAGATTAAGTGTGTACCATGACGGTGAATAGGGATTTCCATTTTGGTCTAAAGCATACAAATACTCTTTCTCTTTCTCAGAAGGCGCTAGTTGATTATAATCAAGCGTGTTATTATAATTTAAGAACCCATCAACTTTTAGAGATTTATTTTGCCAAACCAAATGTGTGTTTCCAAAATTTGGAGCGACATGTCTAACAGGTACTTCAACGCCATCAGTCTCTTCTGTTCCGCCAGTAATATTATATTGTGAGGTTAATTTGAGAGCATTACTGAAATTTACTTTAGCTCCAATTTCAAAACCATAAATCCAAGATTTCGAGGCATTTTGTATAGACTGTACCTCACTTAGTTCTCCATCGTAAAAAATTTCAGTTTCACCATTCAAAGTGCCATGTCGTCTTACTAAAGCATTATCTAAATACGTATAATACGTTGCTGTATCTAAAATGAAAACACCATCAAAATTTAATTTTAAACCAAGTTCACCTCCATAAGCATATTCTGGCATTAAACTTTCATTTGGGACGACTACTGAGCCTGGTTCTGAGTCGAACACCTTACCAATATCGTCTATATTGGGTGCTCTAAAAGCAGAAGATGCATTCAATCGCCATTGCATGGTGTCATTAGGAGACCAACTTACGCCTGCACTTCCTGTAAAAGCACTTGCCTTATTAGTTGAAGCTCTGAAGGGTAAATTTAAAAACACATTGTTTTCAGAAAAATCTGCATGTGAAACGACATAATTGTATCGTATTCCAGATTGAAATACCACAGTGTTATTAGGCTTATATTTTATGTTTCCATATACCGCGGCAGATTGCCAAGTAGATCCGTTTGGATATCGTGTGACTATTGGCCGTGTTTCCGAATTTTCTATGTTTTCTTCAAAAGCTTCCGAATTTACTTTATTATAAACATACTCAAGACCATAGAACAAAGTAGTACTTCTGCTCAACGCCTTTTCTAAGTCCAAATTAAAAGAAAGTGCGTTTACCAACTCCTCTCTATTATTTCGAATTGCAGATTGAAACCCACGATCTATTCTACTTTCTTCAAAATTTTGATAGGCGGCAGTAGCCTGAATTTTATCATATAAATTTGAACTACTACTTAACTTTGTTACATTTAAATTAGTCATAAACCATTTTTGTGGTCCATAATACCACTCAGCAGATCGCAGTGTTTGATTACGATAACGAATAAGTCTATCGTATCTTGGGTTATCTGAACTAGCAGTGTAGAAAACACCTAAGTCAAACGTTAAGTTTTCTTTGGGTTCATAACGCACTTTCTGCATGAGATTCACCTGATTATAACCAGAAAATTTTTGAATTAACGGATTGCTATTTTCTACAATCACATCTTCACCATTATTTGTCACAACAAATTCAGGCCGTAAATACGCTTCTGGACCATGACTTCCCATTCTTAAATCATCAAAAGAAGTATAACTAAGATTGGATATAAAGGCCCATTTTTTCAAACCATAATTAAATCCGAGGTGTGCGGTTTTTTCATTGCTTGCTGTTGCATAGCGCAAGACTGCTTGTGTTTGTATAAAGGTAGCCTCTGAATAGGACACCTGCGGTTTATGTGTGTAAAAACTCATAACGCCACCGATGGCATCACTACCATAAATAACGTTTCCTGCTCCCAGGGATACTTCTGTATTTTGAATAGAAAACGGATCGATAGAAATTACGTTTTGAATATTTCCACCTCTAAAAATAGCATTATTCATACGCACACCATCTATAGTGATTAAAAGTCTATTTGTAGAAAACCCCCTAATTATTGGACTTCCACCTCCCAATTGACTTTTTTGAATATAGACTTGACCTGACGCTTCTAATAGATCTGCACTAGTTTGTGGATTAGTAAAGCTTATAGTTTTAGCATTAATACTTATTATTTTTTTTGGAATATCTCTCTTACTTTCTTCAAATTTTGAACCAGAGATAACAATTTCATCCAAGCCTTCTGCCTTTTGCTCCAATAAAACTGTTCCATTTTTTATGTCCTTTATTTTTATGGAAAACAAATGATAACCAATGTGCTTGAAGTAAACAGTTTCACTTTTATTAAAAGGATTTAAATTTATTTTACCATAAAAATCACTAATTGCGCTTTTATTCTGTTCTTTATTATAGACTGCAACTTCTACTATTGGCTCTTTTGTTTCTATATTTAAAACGGTAATTTCTTGCGCTACAGCATCAATGCTAAAGCATATAAGAATTAAAAAGAAGAAAAAAACAGAGGTATTTTTACTTAAAAACGTCATTAAATATTTGTAGGGATTTTGGTTTTTTAAAGCTTCCCAAATGTAATTCGAAATACAATAAGATAAAACTTAAAAAAGACTGTCTTTGTTTTGCGTTAATTTTTACTGTTTCTAACGCATCAAATGTTGTGCCTAACAGTTGTTTTAGTAACATTAAATTTTCTCCTTCCAAATGGTATCTACTTGTGTTTTTAATCACAAACGCCCCATCTTCCATATTAAAATGAGGGGCATCAATTTGCGATGTATCGGGATAAAAACCCAAGTGTTTTGATAGATTTAACAAAAATAATAAATGGAAATTAGCATACTGGTCATGTGCGTCCAACCACTGTAAGGTTGCTTCTAAATAATTAAAAAGCGTATCATTTTGTTCTTCTTCCTGAAGCGACATAGAGAGTACTTCAGCTAAAAACATAACGATAGCACTTTTTAAAACATTGGTATGTAAACTAGAGTAAAGGTGGTTGATTTTAACTTCTTTAATATACTGTAAGCCTCGGGAAGGTTTATGATCTGTAGTTAACTGCAATTGTGTCAATAGCTGATAGTATGCTACTTTTGACCCTTTTGCGTTTTTTAAAACACCTCGTAACAGATAACTTACAATTCCCTCTTTTTGTGTGTAGCACTTAACTATTAAATCGTTATCTCTATATTTAATTTTAGACAGAACAATAGCATTGGTTGTAACCAGCATTATCTTACGATCATTAGTTTGAGTGCTTTAGTCTCGAAGGAGTCCAAATCTGAAATTAAAACCAAATATACTCCTGTAGCCACAGTTCTGCCAGACATATTTTTCCCATTCCAGAGCGCTGTTCCTCCCTCAATTTCTAAGTTATATCCTTTAAACTTTGAGTTGATTCTTGATTCTGCTTCAGTTACTAAATTACCTTCGATATCTGTTATTTTTATATTTACATTACCAGTAACACCCTTAATTTTAATTTTTTCTTCATTAATATTAAAATTGGGTCTAACAGGATTTGGGTAGACATAAGCCTCTTGTAAATCATTTAATGGAGCAGAAGTTTCTGAGTTAAAAGCAACCATACCTTTTTCTGTAGCCATGTAAACTTGACCGCTTATAGCATCTATAGCAACATCTAAAACACTATTTGTAGGTAATGGAGAATTGTCTTTTGTAAAATGATAAATGGTTTCCTGCCCATCTGAAGAAAAATAATAAACGCCAGTATCTAATGTTGCAATCCATTTATTATTTGAGCCATCAACTTCTATATCGGTTACAAATTGTCGAAATAGTAATTCTCTGGGAATTCCATCGTCTAATATAACAATATTTGAAACTTCTGGCTCGCCTTCCATAAAAGCTGAAGTGTTGAACACAACTCTTAACCCTTTATCTGTACCCAACCACAATTGATTTTGTTTATCGATAGCGACAGTATTTACAATTTGCGAAGGCATGTTTTGCTCTTGTTGACTAATATTTCTAATCATCCCTGTAGTAGGGTTAAAACCAATTATTCCAAAACCATATGAGCCTATAAAAATAGTAGTATTGTTATCAAAAACGACAGAGGAGAATCCTAAATTTGCTGCAGTTGAACTAATAAGGGATCCTAAACTGTAGTCTGTCCATTGCCCCTCTTTAAACCTATTAAGTTCCATTTCATTTCTCCCATTTAACACCCAAAGTGCTCCCTCTTTGTCAAAATTACTAGCAAAAACAAAAGTGTTATCCTCAAAAAAAGGCGTTAATGTACTATTGTCTTCATTGTAAAATAGCTCTGGCACGTTGTCTTTAATGTAAACAAGCCCTTTTATAGAGGAACTAACATAAACCTCTCCAGTGTTAAAAGGGTTTATAGAAATATAGGTTAATGCCCAAGGATTTGGCGTGATTGAGGTTAAAGAATCGTATGAAATATTATTCCATTCCGCATTAACATAATGACTCAATCCAGATCTTCTAATACCTGTATACGGATTATAATAGATATCATGACTTCCGTGCGTTACCCAAACTTCATTAGATTGTGTTCTTACTTGGAAAAAATAATTACGAAGCGGACTTTGTGGGTGTATTTCTTGAAATGTTGAAGGATTATTAACATCAATTTCAATAATTCCCAAACCAGAGACACCAGTGCTTTCTATACGACTAGTCCCAACGTATAGCTTATTTTTACCGAAATCTGAAAATGCTGAAGTGAAATTTATATTATTATAGTCTGAAGCCGAAACGGTAAAAACTTCTACAAAATCGTCTGTATAAACGAAGGCGGTTTTTTGAATGGTTACCACGAGATTCTCATTTATATAGTGCATGTCTAATGGCAGAGTAGCATATGTAAATAAAGAAACAGGAACCGCGTTAGTTATATCGTATAAACTTCTATTGGTACTCGTTCCATAAAGTTTTAAACCCGTAGACTCAATTCCATTAAACGGAATTGTTGTAACCAATTCCCATTGTTGATAATCTATAAGATTAGGGTTATCTATAGCCGCTTTTCTTAATCCCGTTGCTGTTGCTGCATAAATAAAGCCATTGAAGACTGCTGTTTCATAGATTTTAATTTGAGTTCCATTTGGTCCGATAAAATAGGTGTCACCAAATTCTAAGGCACTAGCGTTATATACAGAAATGCCATAATTAGTCGAAATAAAAACAGCATCACCAACCAAGTTAAAATCGTTAATTGTTTTATCGTTAGGCGGAATAGAAGGTTTGTCTAAAATATCGACTACTGTTTTAACAGCACCACTCGACTCAATATAAATCTGCATCAATCCATTTTCAAAACCAATAAAAAGCAAGCCTTTATTTTCAATATATTTTATACTGGAAATAATCTCTCCTGAAAGACCTTCAATTGTAGATATTTTATCGATCTCATTCGTATTTCTATCGTAAACAAAAATAGCATTTTCTGCAGCTCCAAAAACTTTTGTTTCTCCATATGAAATATCTGAGACATCGAGATATGAAAAATGTCCAGTCCAATCTTTATAAAGTTCTTGACAGAAGATTAGCGTTGGAATTAAAAAGAAAACAAATAAAAACTTAAATTTCATAGCTTATAATTACGTACACATAACGTAGAATTATGATAAAAATATATACAAATAAAAAAAAAGCTCCTAAATTGAGGAGCTTTTTTATTCTTATCGAAACTATTTATACAACGCCTTGTGCTAACATAGCATCTGCTATTTTAACAAACCCAGCAATGTTAGCACCTTTTACATAATCTATGCTACCATCTTTTTGTATTCCATATTTTACACAAGACTCATGGATATCATTCATGATCTGGTTTAACTTAACATCAACCTCTTCTCTTGTCCAGTTGTAACGTAATGAATTCTGGCTCATTTCTAAACCTGAAGTTGCTACACCACCCGCATTCGATGCTTTTCCTGGAGAGAACAACACTTTAGCTTTTTGAAAAACCTCAATGGCTTCTGGTGTAGTAGGCATATTAGCGCCTTCTGCTACAGCAATAACCTTATTTTTAACTAAAGCTTCAGCATCTTCTTTATTTAATTCGTTTTGAGTTGCACACGGCATCGCTAAATCGCAATCAACACTCCAAGGTCTTTCACCTTCGTGATAAGTTGCTGTAGCATATTTATCTAAATAGTCACTAATTCTTCCTCGTTTTACATTTTTAATCTCCATGATATAGGCTAATTTCACTTCATCTATACCCTCTTTATCATAAATATAACCTCCAGAATCTGACATAGTCAATACTTTAGCTCCAAGTTGCGTTGCTTTCTCACAAGCATATTGCGCGACATTTCCAGATCCAGAAATAACCACTGTTTTACCTTGAAAAGAATCTCCTTTTGTTGCTAACATGTTTTTGGCAAAATAAACACAGCCATAACCTGTAGCTTCTGGTCTAATTAATGAACCACCATACGAAATTCCTTTACCAGTTAATACACCAGTAAACTCATTGCGCAACCTTTTGTACTGGCCAAACATATAACCTATTTCACGTCCTCCAACACCTATATCGCCGGCAGGAACATCTGTGTTTGGACCTATATGACGAAATAATTCACTCATAAAAGATTGACAAAAACGCATGACTTCATTGTCACTTTTTCCTTTAGGATTAAAGTCACTTCCTCCTTTTCCACCTCCCATTGGTAAGGTTGTTAAAGAATTTTTAAAGACTTGCTCAAATCCTAAAAACTTAAGAATACTTAAGTTTACCGATGGATGAAAACGCAAACCACCTTTATATGGCCCAATCGCGGAATTAAACTCTACTCTAAAAGCTCTGTTTACCTGTGTTTCGCCTTTGTCATCAATCCAAGGTACTCTAAAGATAATAGTGCGCTCTGGCTCTACCATTCGCTCTAATAACATTTTGTTTTGATACTGTGGATTGTCTTCAATAAAAGGAATAACTGTTTCAGCGACTTCATGTACAGCCTGTAAAAATTCAGGCTCGTGACTATTTTTCTCCTTAACTAAGTCTAAAAATGCTTGTATTTTATTTTTCATTAAAAGTAAAATTATGATACTATTATATATATAGTTAATTGTTGATGCAAAGATACATTATCTTTAAAAATGACCTTGTATTTTTTTAAAATTCACAAAAGAAAAATTCATATTTAAAAAAATTAATCTTCTGCATTTCATCTATATTATTTGTTAGTTAATCGGATTTTTTTATATTTGCTTTATATATTGCCTCTAAACTTGAACAATACGATGTTTAAAACAAAACAAATAGTTGTGCTATTCTTTATTTGCTTCACCATGCAAACTGCAAAAGCACAGTTAGGATTCTCTCACGAGTTAGGCATTATTGCTGGTCCTGTGGCTCTTAAGTCTGATTTTGGCGTTCGCTCTGATTTTAAAACAAATGCAGAAAATACCGGAATTGGCGTTGGTTTAGTACATTACATCAATTTCGCGTATCGTGCAGATTGTAATTGTTATACTACAGACAATTATTTTAACGACCATTTCAAATTACGTACCGAACTTTCTTGGAATAAAACAAAACTAGAACATGTTGGCGAGTTCGTTGCACCTAATAAAATCAGTGAAGAATCTAACCGTTTAAGGGCTCATACTGGTGAGGCGAATAATTTTGATATAGGCATGCAACTTGAATATTTTCCTTTAAGTATTCGTTCGTTTCAGGCCTATAGCTATAAATTTGCTCCTTTTTTAAGTCTTGGTGCACATTATGTGGCATACAACCCAAAGGTTAATACAGATTACGGTAATGGTAACGAACAAAATTTTTCTAATTTTTACAATCCTTGGTATGCAGACAACCCCTTTGACGCAGACACCAATCCAACGGGATTACAAATACCTGTAGACCCAAGCTCTGGAAGTACCTGGTCTATCGTTTCAAGTGTTGGTGTTCGCTACAAAATATCACCTTTAGCAGATATCATGTTAGATCTTCGTGGTCAATACTATTTTAGTGATTGGGTAGATGGCTTAAACCATGAATTGGAATATAACAAGCATAACGATTGGTTAGTTTGGTTAAACTTTGGTTATATTTATTACTTAAATTAATCTAAAAAAAACAATAAAAAAGCTCAAGTGTCTATAACTTGAGCTTTTTTGTTATACGAAAGATTTACTTTTATCCTAAAGCCTGCTTTAAATCGCTTACTAAATCTTCTTCATCTTCAATACCAACACTTAATCTAATTAAAGAATCTACCACGCCCGTTTTTTCACGTTCTTTCTTTGGAATACTTGCATGTGTCATACTTGCAGGGTGTCCAGCTAAAGACTCAACGCCGCCTAAAGATTCTGCTAGTGTGAAAATTTTTAGTTTCTCAACGAATTTAATCGCTTCTTCATAATTGTTTCCTTTTGTAGTAAAAGAAACCATCCCTCCAAAGTCATTCATTTGAGATTTGGCAATATCATGATTTGGGTGGTCTTCAAAACCTGGCCAATACACCTTTTCTACTTTAGGATGAGACGCCAAATACTCTGCAACAGCCTTGCCATTTTCACAGTGCCGTTGCATTCTTACATGCAGGGTTTTAATGCCGCGAAGTGCTAAAAATGCATCCTGTGGTCCACAAATAGCGCCACTTGCATTCTGTATAAAATACAATTGGTCTGCCAATTCTTTATCTTTCACCACTAATGCCCCTAAAACCAAATCACTATGTCCACCAATGTATTTTGTTGCAGAATGCATTACGATATCTGCACCTAAATCTAAAGGTTGTTGTAAGTATGGGGTTGCAAATGTATTATCAACAGCCAATAAAAGCTTGTGCTTTTCCGCAATTGCAGCAGTTGCTTTAATGTCTATAATAGTCATCATTGGGTTTGTTGGTGTTTCTACCCATATCAATTTTGTGTTATCATTTATATAGTCTTCAATATTAGCGACATTTTGCATACCAATAAAATGAAATTTAATGCCGAAGCCTTCAAAAATGGAAGTAAACAAACGGTAGGTTCCTCCATACAAATCGTTAGTAGAGATTACCTCATCTCCAGATTTAAGAAGTTTCATTACCGCATCAATGGCTGCAAGACCAGAGCCAAAAGCCAAGCCAAATGCTCCATTTTCTATACTTGCAAAAGCATTTTCTAATGCCTGGCGTGTTGGATTATGTGATCTCGAATAGGCAAAACCTTTATGTCCACCAGGTGTGCTTTGCGCATAGGTTGATGTTTGATATATTGGTGGCATTACGGCTCCATAGGCAGGGTCATATTTTTGCTTACCATGAATTGTTTTAGTATTAAATTTCATCTTTTTATAATTATTGTTTTCTAGTTTTAGCCTTGAGATAGTGCATCTAAAACAAAAAAATGTTTCCATGACTAAAATATTTAGCCCTGGTCCTCTCACCAGTTGGTCAACAACAAAAATAACCTTTCATTCGTTGTATTCAAATTGAATTAATACCTTTAGCCTATGTTCAACACCCGGCCTTTTAAATTTCTGAAAACATTCTGTTTTATTCTGCTTCTAACCATTTTATTTTCTTGCGAAAAGGAAGCCGCTTTAAGTTTTACTGAAATCCAAATTTTAGCCGAAGGAGAAACGACTATTGAAATCAATATTCCAAAGGCAGAAGGCCAATCGGAAGCTGCTAAACAAATCAACAGCACTTTGAATAGGTTTGTTAATTCAGTCTTAAACATAGGAAACTTTTATCCTCTTAAAGTAGATACTAAAAAAAGTATTGCTGGTTTTAATAAAGCCTACACCGATTTCAAAACACAATTAGGAAAAACGCTCTATACAGAACTCCCTGCATGGTCTGTTTTAATTGATGGTGAAGTCCTTTATAAAAGTAAGACTCTAGTTTCTATGGCCATGACTTCCAGTATTAATACTGGTGGCGCACATAGCAACCTCGTTTTTGAGTTTTATAATTTTGATCTGAAAACCGGAAAACAACTCACTACAAAAAATTTAATTAACGACGTTGAAGCCTTTACTGCTTTAGCTAAAAAATACTATGATAAAGAATTACTCTCTGCAGAAGAAAGTCGGGTTTCAGCCTTTAAAACTAAGGCATTTGAAATTCCTGAAAATATAGGATTTAGCGATGACGGTGTCATTTTAGTTTATGATACTTTTAATCCTGTAAGTAACAAGGTGATTGAATTTACCATTCCTTATATTATAGCAGAACCCTATTTAAACTTTTAAAACACGTAATAGCGCTAAAATATAACCCGCATGCATGCCTTCGTGAACCAGTGCAAATTGAATCGCTTCATTAACATTGGTTAACGTATTTCCTGTTGTTGATAAGGTATATTCATGAAAGGTACTAAAGGTTTTGGAGCCAAAATCGGCTTTGGTATGCTCTATAGTAGTGAATGCTAATGCGTTTAATTCATCGACATCTGCTTGTGTCGCCAAACCATCTGGTTTCGTTCCTTTTTTATATTTTTCAATAAGCGCTTCGCTTACATTAGGTTTCAATCCAGACAGTTTATACACTAGAATCTGTTCAGTAACAATACAATGTCCAATATTCCAAAGCACGTTATTATTAAATCCATTAGGAATGGCATTAAGTTGGGCCAACGACAATTGTTCCAAATAGGCCTTAAAAAAGCCTCGAGTTTTAGCAAAAACATCAAAAGTAAAATCCATAATTCATTTTTTTTATAAATATAATAGAATCTAATACAAATGAATTTACTTTGCAGTATTAAATGTTTTAGATATTTCTGTTCACGCGGAAATGCAAAAGAAATTTGAATGAACAAAGTATACTATCTTAAATCGTGCAGTACCTGTATTCGTATTCTAAAAGAACTAGATTTACCTGAAAACACAGTGCTTCAGAACATCAAAACAGAGGCTATTACTGAAGCTCAAATAGATGAAATGAAAGACCTAGCGGGAAGCTACGAAGCACTTTTCAGCAAAAGAGCAACACTGTATAAGCAGCGCGATTTAAAAAACAAAAAGCTTACGGAAACAGCGTATAGAAGCCTCATCTTAGAACACTACACTTTTTTAAGTCGTCCCGTTTTTATTTTAAATAACGCCATCTTTATTGGTAATTCTAAAAGCAATGTTGAAGCTGTAAAAATAGCTTTAAATGAAAACTAGATCTTGGGCTTTAATTGCTGCTTTTGCTGTACAACTACTGTATGGCTTAAACTACACTTTTGTAAAAGTGATACTAGCCGGTGGACATATGCGCTCTAACGGGCTCGTGCTATTGCGAATAATAGGTGCAGCCTCACTATTCTGGCTTTTTAAAAGCATTGGCCCCAAAGAAAAAATTGATAAAAAAGACTACAAAACTTTCTTTTTTGGCGCTGTCTTTGGTGTTGCAGTAAACATGCTACTCTTTATAAAAGGATTAGAATATACCACTCCTATTCATGCCTCTGTAATCATGATTACCGTTCCAATAATTGTTTTAGTCCTGTCTTCTTTTTTTTTAAAAGAGCGCATTACAATACTTAAAGTATTAGGTGTCGTTTTGGGCTTTTCAGGCGCTCTGGTTTTAAGTATTTATGGTCGCGGGAATCTCGTTGGCGAAAATATTTCGTTAGGTAATTTGTTTATTTTTATAAATGCGGTGTCTTACAGTATTTATATCATCATTATTAAAAAGCTAACCGATAAATACCATCCTTTCACTTTTATACGTTGGCTATTTTTATTTGGCTTTGTTATGGTTCTACCTTTTGGATTCAATGATTTAATAGCAACCCCACTAGAAACCTTTACCCCTTATATTTACTTTTCTGTTTTTTTTGTAGTTATCGGCGCCACTTTTGGCACCTATGTTTTGAACCCTTTATCGCTTCTCTATTTAAAAGCCTCCACTGTAAGTACCTTTATATATCTTCAACCCGTAATCGCCGGTATATTTGCTATAATTATGGGTAGCGACGGCATAACAGCAGTAAAGCTCATCGCATCAACTTTAATATTCACAGGCGTTTATTTAGTCACTAAAAAGCCAAAAACACTTATAGACGACAAGCTACAGGTTTAGGTTTTTAGGTCTTCTACCATTCGCTCGCGTATCTTCTTTAGTCAACCTTTTATACTCCTCAGATTTTGGAAAATGCTCTGCTAGGTCTAACAAAAATGTAGGTAAACCCGTCATTTTTCTTGCGCCTAAATCAATCCATGCGCCAAGCATTTCGCAAAAGGCTATATTCTCACCTTTATGATTGTAAAAATTATGATCGAATTTAAAGAACGTACCGTCTTCACTTAGTCCAGACACCTCTAAAGAGACGGTTATGGGCTGCCCCAAAAAGGCTTCTTTAAAATAATGCATGTGTTCGTAAAAAACTACAGGACCAATGTTGTATGTCGCTAATTCTTTCATGGTAAACCCTTGCTCTATTAAAAAGGCCATACGTGTATGACTCATAAAATTAGTATACGCAGAATTGGCTAAATGTCTATTGGCATCGACATCACTCCAACGTATTTCGAACTGTTTTGTGTACATTTTTAATTCATTATTTTTAAACGGTTAGATCACATTCGGCAAAACTTATTTTTATTGCTCTAAACTTGTTTACTGGCTTATATCTTCCATGAGCACCGAAGGTTCGGGTACAAAAATACTATTTTCTTAGGATTAAGGTTTCACTATCTTTAATATATAACAGAAGACTTGTAGCACAAATCTTCAACATTATTCTGTAAATAAGAAATTGCTTCACTAGTCTGAGAGTTATTTTATTTGGCTGCCAAATTCACAAACAAAAAAAAACCCTTACTTTTGTTCAACTTTAGACATGATTTTATGATACATTCAATGACAGGTTATGGTAAATCTGTATTACAATTACCAACAAAGAAAATAACAATTGAGCTTAAATCGCTTAATAGTAAAAGCTTAGACTTGAATGCCAGGATGCCTTCTATTTATAGAGAAAAAGAATTGTATTTGCGTAAATTAATGGCTCAAGAATTAGATCGTGGAAAAATAGACTTCTCGATTTATGTAGAGGCTACTGCCGAGGACACGTCCACTAAAATTAACACTCCTGTTGTAAAACAGTACATACAGCAATTAAAAAATGTAGTTGACGGCGATGAGATGGATTTACTAAAAATGGCTGTACGTTTTCCAGATGCATTAAATACAGAGCGTGAAGAAATAGACGAAAACGAATGGAAGCAAATAGAAGCTGAAATTAAAAACGCCATCAAAGCTATAAATGAGTATCGCTTAAATGAAGGTCAAGTTTTAGAGCAAGATTTTAAAAACCGCGTGGAAAGCATTAGTGATTTATTAGAGCAAGTGATTACTATGGACCCTGAGCGTATTGAAGGTGTTCGTGAACGACTAAAGAAAGGGGTTGAAGAGTTACGCGAGAAATATGATGAAAACCGTTTTGAGCAGGAATTAGTCTATTACATAGAAAAATTTGATATCACAGAAGAAAAAGTAAGATTAAAAAACCACTTAGATTATTTTATAGAAACGCTAAACTCTAAAGATTCTAATGGGAAAAAATTAGGGTTTATAGGTCAAGAAATGGGTAGAGAAATCAACACTATAGGTTCAAAAAGTAATTATGCACCAATGCAGCAATTAGTAGTACAAATGAAGGATGAACTCGAGAAAATTAAGGAACAACTTCTAAATGTACTTTAATGAAACAAGGTAAACTTATTGTATTCTCTGCTCCATCAGGATCTGGAAAAACAACCATTGTAAGACATTTACTAAATCAAGAAGACTTAAACCTTGCGTTTTCAATCTCTGCTACATCCAGAGAAAAACGTGGGCAAGAAAGCCACGCGGAAGACTATTATTTTATGTCTGCCCAGGAATTTAAGCAGCACATAAAAGATGAAGACTTTCTTGAATGGGAAGAAGTTTACAGAGACAATTTTTATGGAACTCTTAAAACTGAGGTAGAGCGCCTATGGGCTTTAGGTAAAAATGTTATTTTTGATATAGACGTATCGGGAGGGCTACGTATAAAGCGAAAATTTCCAGAGCAAACCTTATCTATTTTTGTTAAACCGCCAAGTATTGATGAGTTAAAAATTAGGTTAAAAAAGCGAAAAACCGAAAGTGATGATAAAATAAATATGCGTGTTGCTAAAGCTAGTGCCGAATTAGCGACTGCTCCTCTTTTTGATGTTATTATAGAAAATGATAATTTAGAAAAAGCATTAAAAGAAGCTGAAGCTGTGGTTGGACATTTTATAATCACAGAAATTAAAAAATAAGCATAACGCCTTGATAATACTAAATATCACAACAAGACTTAATTAAATAATGAACATTGGTCTCTATTTTGGTTCTTTTAACCCCATACATGTTGGGCATTTAATCATTGCTAACCAACTGGTAGAAAATAGCGATTTGGATGAGATATGGTTTGTAGTAACCCCTCATAATCCTTTTAAAAAGAAGCAGACGTTGTTAGCTGATTATCAACGTTTGGAAATGGTCTATCGTGCGACAAAAGACTACACCAAACTAAAGCCAACTGACATAGAGTTTAATTTACCGCAACCTAATTATACGATTAACACCCTTACTTATCTCCAAGAGAAACACCCAAAACATCTATTCTCTCTTATTATGGGAGAGGATAATTTAAAAAGTTTTCACAAGTGGAAAAATTATGAGCGTATACTTCAAAATCATAGTATTTATGTCTATCCAAGAATTTCTGAAGGCACAGTAGAAACACGGTTTACCGGACATAAAAAGATTCATAAAATTGATGCACCAATCATAGAACTCTCTTCTACCATGATTCGAAAAGCCATACAGGCAGGAAAAAACGTGAAGCCACTATTGCCTAAAAATGTTTGGGAGTACTTAGATGAGATGAACTTTTATAGGTAATTACTCAAACCAAAAAACGAAGAGTACAGTAGGCGTATTACACCCTCAACGTTCCATTTAACAAAAAAACAGTTCCTTTTTTAAACCCTAAAAAGTAGCCCGTTTCTTCATTTACGGTTTTTACCGTAAGGCAAAGTGCCTAAAAACAGTACTTTTCGACGAACGACACAAAAACAGCAAAAAAACTTTTGTAAGCAAAGTATCATTCGAATAGCTTTGATAAAAAATCAAGAAATGAACGTAGTAAGCCCTACAAATTTATTGCTTTTATTGTTACTCTTATTTGGCTATACAGCCTTGAGCCTTTGGCTAGTTAACAAAAATTACAATCAGAATAAATTGTATTGGGTTTTTTTCATTTTAGGTATTCCATTTATAGGCTCAACAGCGTATTTTATTAATTATTTAATCCAAAGTGATTCACATGTATCACTAACAAACAAGTAAGCTCATATTTATCCCTTAAACTATTAGCTTAAAAAAAGCCAACTCAAATGAGTTGGCTTTTTTTGTGCTATTAAAAGGTTGGTGAACAAAAAGTCTGCCTTTGGACTGCTTTCGATTGGGTATTTTTGAAAAATGCGAATACTAATAATTGCTATTTCATCCCTTTTTTAATAAAACACTACTTTTTAAAATCCTAAAAAAGCTTTTTTTTGCACTTTACGGTTTTTACCGTAATGCAAACTGCCTAAAAGTACTGTTTTTCGATGAAATGCATAAAAATGCAAAAAAATCATTTGTAGACTCTCTACGTTTGCCCTAGTTTTGGTGTAGTACTTTACTTAACACTTTTTAAAAAGTAATTATAAAGTATATCTAATAAGTAATGTAGGTTTTATTTATTAGTTTGATTAATAGCGAAAAAACGCCAGCTCAAATAGAGTTGGCGTTTTTTGTTATATTAAGTTTATCAAGTATAAGTATTCAGAAATAGTCCACTTTATTTAGTAACTTACAATTAAAAACAGACCCATTACAAAATACTTAAAAATATTAGGCAAAACAGCACTTTCTCTTGTAGCTTTAATAACTTTATATCTTATTGTGGGTTATGGCTTATCTAAAATCAGCATTGATGAAGAAGCCGATGCTCCCGATGAGATGGCTATTTATATTAAAACGAACGGGGTACATACAGACATTATTTTACCTGTAAAGACTGAACAAATAAATTGGAGTAAACTAATAAAGCAGGAGCAGATAAATAATGACAGCAATACCTATGAATACATTGCTTTTGGTTGGGGAGACAAAGGTTTTTATTTAGAAACACCTACCTGGTCTGAATTAAAATTCTCAACGGCATTTAAAGCGACTACTGGTCTTGGCACAACTGCTATGCATACTACTTATTATAATCGTTTACAAGAAAATAGTAATTGCCGTAAAATCATGATAAGTAAGGAACAATATGCCCGCATTATTTCACACATTGAAAAAAGCTTTAAAAAAGACGAAAATGGCTTTTTTATAAAAATCAAAACCAATGCCCATTATGGCTATACAGATGCCTTTTATGAAGGCACTGGAAGTTATAGCTTATTTAAAACCTGCAATAGCTGGGCAAATGAAACTTTAAAAGTTAGCGGACAAAAAGCCTGCCTTTGGACTGCCTTAGATTCGGGTATTTTTGAAAAATACGACTAATGCCAATTGCTGTTTTCAGCACTTTTTTAATAAAACACTCCTTTTTAAACCCCTAAAAAAACCTTTTTTTATCGATTTACGGTTTTTACCGTAAGGCAAACTGCCCAAAAGCACTGTTTTTCGATGAAATGCATAAAAATGCAAAAAATTCATTTGTGGACTCTCTAAGTTACCCCTAGTTTTGGTGTAGTACTTTACTAAACACTTTTAAAAAGTAATTATAAAGTATATCTAATAAGTAATGTAGGTTTTATTTATTAGTTTGATTAATAGCGAAAAAAAGCCAACTCGTCAGAGTTGGCTTTTTTTTGTTCTACTAAATAGAACTGCCATAAAATCATAATAAGTTAAGTAAGGAACAATATGCCCGACTTATTTTACACATTGAAAAAAGTTTTAAAAAAGAGGAAATGCCTTTTATGAAGGTAGTGGAAGTTATAGCTTATTTAAAACTTGCAATAGCCAGGCAAATGAAACTTTAAAAGTTAGCGGACAAAAAGCCTGCCTTTGGACTGCCTTAGATTCGGGTATTTTTGAAAAATACGAATAATGACAATTGCTGTTTTCAGCCCTTTTTTAATAAAATACTCCTTTTTAAAAACCTAAAAAAGCCTTTTTTTATCGATTTACGGTTTTCACCGTAACGCAAACTACCTAAAAGTACTGTTTTTCGATGAAATGCATAAAAATGCAAAAAATTCATTTGTGGACTCTCTAAGTTTCCCCTAGTTTTGGGGTAGTACTTTACTAAACACTTTCTCAAAAGTAATTATAAAGTATCTCTAATAGGTAATGTAGGTTTTATTTATTAGTTTGATTAATAGCGAAAAAAAGCCAACTCGTCAGAGTTGGCTTTTTTTATTTCCGTAAAACAGGAACTTTTTAGTCTAAAGCAGGAATACGTAATACTTGGCCAGGATAAATTTTATCTGGATGCTCTAACATAGGTTTGTTAGCTTCAAAAATAACTGGATATTTCATTGCATTACCATAAAATTTCTTAGCTATTTTCCCTAAAGTATCTCCACTCACAACCGTGTGAAATTGTGCTTCTGGCTCTTTATGTTCAACCGTCATTTGGTCATCTACCGTGGCAATACCTTCACTGTTTCCAACCACCAAAATTGTTTTCTCTCTAGTCGCCTGATCTTTTGCCAAACCAGAAACAGTCGCTTTATCATCATCAATATGTACAATTAGTCCTTCAACATCTAAGTTTAAGTCTCTTATTGTTTCTTCTAATTTTCGTGATGCAGCCGCTTCTTTATCTACTTCTGTAGTAGCAGCTCCTTTAGTATCTTCTTTATCCGTTTTTCCTAAACCGAAAATTTTAGCTCCCGCGTTTTTAATAAATGAAAATAATCCCATAGTCTCTGTTTTTTTTAATTGGTTCGTACTACTTGTAAAGTTGGATAAATTCTCTTTCAATTGCAACTTATAAATCTTATTATTATCATAAAATCAGTTTAGAGCAAAAAGAAACTGTTTTAAGATTACTCCTTAAACAGTTTCATAAAATTAACTAATCAAAATTTTATTTTTCTCGTGTGCTTTCGCGTGTGTTTTCTTTTTTTGCTGTGTGTTGCTTACGTTTCTTTTCTGCTGAAGACTTAGATTTATCTAAAGTCTTTCCTTCTTTTAAATATGCTATATAACCACGTCCTTTAAATTCATAGACTGTTCCTGAAGAAGCGTGAAATAATTCTACTGTCTGATCATTAATGACACTTAATTCAAATTGTTCGTTATCAAAATAATCATACTCTAATGTCATTATTTTTGAATACATATTCCCTGACACCTCAGCCACACCATAAAATCCTGTAAAATCCCAGTATAAGTTATTTGGATTTGTACCAACTTGATCTTGTGAACTTCTAAAGGTGTTGTCATTTCCACCAGCTAAAAACTGCAGGTAGTTTTCATTATCAAACTCATTCAAAGCACCATATTCACTGGTATATGTTTTTTCCCATGCTTCATATTCTTGCATGAAATAACGAATGTTATCATAAAACACATAGTCATAATCAAAATTTGAGCGCTGGTATCCATTTAAAAAGTATGAGGTATCATTAAACGGATTGTATAATTCTATTGTGTTATTATCTATTTGATACACATCAAAGCTATCATAACCGTCAACAGTATGATCGATATCCAATATCATATTATTTGTATTGTAATAGCCTATAGGAACCCCAAAGCCGTTACCCTGACTTCCAATACCCACTAAATTATTGTTTGCATATAAAGCACCATTTCTAAAAGAAACTGTAAAAGCGATTTGTAAAAAAGGAGTTTCACCATAACCAACCGTTTGATTTATATCTACATACCATAATTCATGTGAACGTAACATTTGTTCTAATGTAATTACGGGAACTACTGGTGATCCTCCTGCATAATCATCTACAACTACCTCTGTGTAACACGAAGTAAATAAAGTTGCTGTTAAAGCAAATATCGAGAGTAATTTAAATGTTTTCATAATCTGTCGTTTTAAAGATTGATATTACAAGGTTTTCAAAAGACGTGCCAAAAATGTTATTCTTTTGATTATCACCTGTTTAATAAATATTATTATTTCCGTATTTTTGAACGAGATTAGAAATTGATTTATGAGTAAAAAATTAAAATTTGCTGTTTTTGGTTCTGGAAGTTGGGCCACCGCCATTGTGAAGATGTTATGTGAAAACCAGGAAAAGGTAGGCTGGTATATGCGTAGTGTTTATACTAAAGAGCATCTGTTAAAAGAACAGCACAATCCAAGCTATTTAAGCTCGGTAGAGTTCAATTTAGAAAAACTAAAGCTTAGTAATGACATTAATGAAATGGTCGCTTATGCCGATGTATTAATCTTTGTTATTCCTTCTGCATTTATTAGTACTGAATTAAAAAAGCTACATTTAGAACTTACAGATAAGATTGTGGTAAGTGCTGTAAAAGGAATTATCCCAGAAACTGGCTTGCTTTTAGGGCAACACTTTCACAATAATTATAACGTCCCTTTTGAAAACATTGGCGTTATTGCCGGGCCTTGCCATGCGGAAGAAGTTGCTTTAGAGCGTTTGTCTTACCTCACGATTTCATGTACTGACGCAGAAAAAGCAACACTTATTGCTGATGCTTTATCGAGTGACTATATAAAAACTAAAATTAGTGATGATGTTATTGGTACTGAGTACGCTGTTATGCTAAAAAACATTTATGCCATTGCTGCCGGAATCGCTCACGGATTGGGTTACGGCGATAATTTCCAGAGTGTATTAATGAGTAATGCTATTCGTGAAATGAAACGCTTTATTAAGAAAATGCATAAAATGAAACGCAACATTAATAACTCGGCTTACCTAGGCGATTTACTGGTAACCGGATATTCTGTTTTTTCGAGAAATAGGATGTTTGGGAATATGATTGGTAAAGGTTACACGGTTAAATCTGCACAAATGGAAATGAGTATGGTTGCTGAAGGTTATTATGCCACTAAAAGTGCTTTTGAACTAAATAAAACTAATAAAAAGAAAACGCAACTTCCTATTATTAATGCAGTTTATGATATTTTATATGAAGGTAAAGATGCAAAAAAGGTGTTTATAAAATTAACTGATAAGTTGGATTAATCCAATGCCTTAGCAAAAGATTCGTCTCAATTTTTATCGTGTTATCATAAAGTTCGTGCTTTCATGATTCGGTTTTTTGGTAGAAAAAAGTCTAAAAAAAACGCTCAACAATAAAACGATTACCATTACTTTCTGAACGACAACAAGTAATAGCTAACCCACCTATTTAAAACATAAATATATAGTCTAAAAAATACTTCGTTTCTAATATGTTTCTATTTATACAATAATAAAGATCATTTCATTCCTGCAGTAAACACACATTACCTAAAGAAACATATAATTAATTTCTCTGGAAATTAGTAATCTAACTACTTATAAAAAATAAAAAAATGAGATTTTTAGTTTTTTAAAAATCTTTATACTAGAGAAATACAATTATACTTAACACTGCTGGTTTCTTAAACCAGCAGTGTTAAGTATAACTTTAAATTTCACAAACACTATTTAATACTCTTTTTATTATAAATTAAGAGTGTTTTTAATTGAAATATAAAAGAACACTCAGAACTTAATAAGAGCTAAACTAAACACAAAATAGTAGAACTCCTCGTTTCTGTAATACTTGTAGGTATTATAGTGTCACCACCAGCGACAACAGTTTTCAATTGTTCAACGTTTAATTCCAAAACGGTTTGTTTTATTAAATATAAATTTACCTTTGTTTGAGACTTCATAGTATGTTTTAATTTTAGCTGTAAACTTATTGTAATTCTAACTGAAACGGAAACTACAGTTAGCTATTTTTATAAATTTAGCGAAAATGTTAGTCGCCTAAAAGAACAAACCGCTCACCTTCAATGATTAAACCTAAAATCGCCACAAAACAACTCTTTCATCTTATAATCCTTTCTTTTATTATCTCATTTACCACTCTCTCTTTTAGAGGTGGTAATTCTGTTGTTCAAGATCCTAAAAACACTTTAGTAGATTCTATTAAAAAATACCTTTATAATGAACCTGAAAAAGCTATTCCACTCATTAAAAAATTGATTAAACAAAGTAAAAAAAACGAGTATGTATTAATGGGCTACGGTGCTTTGGCAGTAGCTCATAACATAAAAGGAGATATAGACAGTACTCTGTTTTATTATAACAAAGGCCTTTTTCATTGTAAGAGCCCCGCAGATATTTTTAGATTTAAATATGACATTGGTAAAGTATATGAAAAACAGCATAACTACAAATATGCTCTATTATGTTATCAAGAGTGTAATGACATCCTAGAAAAAGAGGGCTTACCAGAACAAAAAGATTTTATAAAACACTCTCTAGCAATCATGGAGAATAAAATTGGCCAACCAGAAAAAGCCTTAAAAATATTGCGAGAAATTTATACTTTAGAAAAAAAGAAAGGAAAAAATGTAAAAAAATTAAGGTATACAAGAAAGTACTTGGCGGAGATCTATTTAAACACTAAAAAACCAGATAGTGCTTTAATACTCATTGATGAGGGAATGCGAGATGCCAAGTCAGAAAACAATAGAGAACTTCAATATTATTTCTTTAAATTAAAAGCAGAATGCTTACTATACCAGAAGCAACATAAAAAAGCACTAATAGAGATTGATAGTGCACTAAAAATAGCAAAAAATCTTAACAACCTAAAATTTAAAAATCAGGCTAATTATCTTTTGTCTCTAACCCAAGGAAATTTAGGAGATTATTTAAATTCTATTACCATAGTTAAATCTATTCTTAGTACTAATTCAGAAAAAACGGAAGAAGAACTCTCTAAATACTATAAATTACTAGCCACAAACTATGAAGCTATTGACAGCAGTACTCTTTCTGTTATATATTATAAAAAGTTTACAATTGAAAAACAAAAATTAACAGATAAACGCTTAGCTACCTTAGATAATATTTACAGTATTGATGTAAAGGAACAAATAGATAAAAAAGACCATCATAAAAATAAATCTCAATTTTGGCTCTTTCTTTCTCTAGTCTTATGTTTTATTTCACTTACGCTAATTATTACATCAAAAACTAGAAAAAGAAAGAGCCAAAAACATTTTGATTATCTAATGGTTAAAATAAAAAATCATGAAAATAATGAAGCTTTAATAAAAAATTCAATAATTACTATCAAATCCACATCAGAGCAATTTAAAGCTAATGATAAAACTAGTAATGATTCGGTTATGGAGAACGAAGAATTCTTAAAAACTTCAGCAAAAACAGCTTATATTATTGATAATGAACAGGCAGAAAAAATACTTATAAAAGTAAAAGAATTTGAAGATAAAAAATATTATTTAAATCAGGATTGCACAATGCATAATATGGCTAAGCGTCTTAAAACAAACACTTCATACCTCTCACAGGTCATAAACAAACATTTAGATAAAACATTTAGTGCTTATATAAATGAACTAAGAATAAACTATGTTATTCTTGAACTCAAAAATAATAAAAGATTAAGATCATATTCTGTACAAGCAATTTCTCAAGAGATTGGCTATAAAAGCACGTATTCCTTTTCAAAATACTTTAAAGAAGCTACTGGATTGACTCCTTCCGTTTATATCAAAAAAATAAGTAGTATTTCTTAAATCCCTTCTAAAACCAATAGAATCAATACTTTTTCTAATCGCTAGTTTTATAAAACTAGCGATTAGAACTTTGTTTTACGCGTTCATTATAAATTTCTTTGTAGAAAAAAAATTGCAATAGACTATTTAATTCTAAAAGCACAACCCTTTTTTTCATAAGAAACAGAGCTAAAAAAATTAAGATATATTAAAAAATCATGATAAGGTAAAATTAGTATTTACAGAAAGTTCAAATGCGGAAATTAATAACAAACTGTTTCCTGAAAAATTGGAGCTACTACATATGCGCATGGCGTTTGTATTCCAGACTCTATTTCAGATAAGTTTAGAAACGGATTATCAAAATCTGATGCTAGTCTGCACTAAATATTTAATTAAAAAACTTATACAGAAATCATTAAAACAATACTATTAATTAATCTAACTCTTTTTACGTTTGCTGAAGCCATCGACTTTATCGATTAAAAGACAAAAGCATCTAAAAAATGATTAGAGCGGAAAACTTGTATGCCGTTAAAAAAATACAACATAAACTAAATTTAAAAACAAAAATCATGAAAACACAAAACTCAAAGCTAACATTTAGCAAAAACTCAATTACAGAATTAAATGATTCAAAAATGCTTTTGGTTGACGGAGGTTCAACTCCGGCATGCGTTATTTCTGCCATGAACTTAATTGCCTGGACTATTGTAGCTTATACAGTTACTAAAGATTAGAAATAATTATTTTTTTTTATCAAAAAAAATGCGTGTAACTTAAACGTTACACGCATTTTAAAAAAAAACTATACTTCCATAGTGCCTCAAGTTCAACGAAAATATATTCAGCATATAAATTCTTATCTTATTTAAACATTAATATATGGTTTTATGACTACTTAAAAGAGATCACATTCTTTGATCTCTCCAATAAATAAAAAACCCTGTTGACTACTTTAAGAGAAAAACTACTTCACCATAACTCCTCGTGCTTCCATTAATGGTATGGGCTGTAAGGCCTTTAAATTAATAGTGTTTTTTCTAAAGGTATAGGTTTTATCAAACATCTTATTTCCTTCAAAAAAAGACACTTTAAACTGATTGTTTAAAGCAAATAAATCGTCTTGCATCAATTCGATTTTAGCATAGCTTTTTTTTGGCAAAAGGTCTAATTTCTTACGAAAAATAGAAGTCATTTTATCTGCGTTATATCCACTAGTTACGATCAATACCATTTCTAGGTCTACCGCTTTATCATTAATAATATAGGCATTCCAATCTTGCGTTTTGTAGAGGTCATTGTACTCGTTTACAATGGCAATGTATACGCCTTCAACTTTAGGGATTTCAATGTCGTTTTTCATGCTTACTTGCCGCAATAGCGGTTCTCTTTATTTTATTTCTTTCCTTTATCTTCTCAATAGAGACAAAATGCTTACAAAAAGCGATAGTGCTTATAATTTAAAACACTAAATTCTTTACTGATTCTATAGCTTTTAGTAATCTCATATTGTGTTTTTTAAGATTTTAAAGTGAGAAAAAAGCCCAACTGAGGGTTTCAGTTGGGCTTTTTTTTATAGGTCTTTATTTATAAAGCACTTTTAAACTGTTCTAAGAAACGCACGTCGTTCTCGCTTAATAACCGAATATCGCTTATTTGATGTAATAACATCGCGATACGATCGACACCAACGCCAAAGGCAAAACCTGAGTATTCATTGGCATCAATACCACAGTTAGTTAATACGTTTGGATCTACCATCCCACAACCGCCTATTTCTAACCAACCTGTCCCTTTGGTGATTTTATAATCGGTTTCCGTTTCTAGTCCCCAATACACATCTATTTCTGCACTTGGTTCTGTAAATGGGAAATAAGAGGGACGTAACCTTATCTTAGATTTCCCAAATAACTCTGTTGTAAAATATTGTAGGGTCTGCTTTAAATCTGCAAAACTCACATCTTTATCGATATACAAACCTTCTACCTGATGGAAAAAACAATGTGAACGGGCAGAAATAGCCTCATTTCTATACACACGCCCCGGTGAAATAGTACGAATAGGCGGTGGATTATTTTCCATATAACGCACTTGCACAGAACTGGTGTGTGTACGTAATAAAATATCGGGATTCGTTTGAATAAAAAAGGTGTCCTGCATGTCTCGTGCCGGATGGTATTCTGGTAAGTTTAAGGCCGTAAAATTATGCCAGTCATCTTCTATTTCCGGACCCTCGCTAACATTAAATCCTATTTGAGAAAAGATATCAATAATCTGGTTTTTAACCAATGAAATGGGATGACGTGCACCTAAAGCTACGGGTTCTCCAGGTCGTGATAAATCACCGTACGCGCCAGAATTCTCAGTGGTACTATCCAACTCCTCTTTTAAAGTATTAACCTTTTCTTGAGCGGTGTTTTTTAACTCATTTATGACTTGTCCAAACTCCTTTTTATGTTCGTTAGCAACGTTTTTAAACTCTGCAAAGTATTCATTAAGCAGGCCTTTTTTACCCAAGTATTTTATACGAAAGGCTTCAACCTCGTCTTTAGACTGCGTTTTAAAGCTTTCTGCTTCAGCAATGAGTTCTTTTATCTTATCTATCATAATCTTCTAAATGAATGGCAAATTTACTATTTTTTATGAGATCTGCCTTAAGTAAATAGTCAGGAATCTTCAAGATTAAACCCATTTTATGGGCGACTACCTATAGACTAATCTTTCTGGAATGGTCCACCTATAAGTGGATGACTAATAACTATTACTCTATATATTCTGTTTCAATAAAATAATTAACAATCGCTTCTTTCATTAACACACTTTGCTCACCAGCTTTTAAATGTGGTAATTCTTCTTTGATTGTATAATGTGGCCAACCTTCGTCGTCAACAAAATCTAATTCATAATAGCCATAAGGAGATAGTACCTTACAGATTGCTATGTGCATAAGGTCTAACTTTTGGTCTTTTTTAAAAGCTCTATCTAGCTGTCCTAATTCTTGTACACCAATAAGATAAATAATAGCATCCAAATCTAGTGTATCTCCATCTGCAAATTGATTGGATAACTTAGTAACTACCAAATCCCAGCGTTCTTTTAATGCTTCGTCTCTTGCCATTTTATATATTCAAAATAAAGTTTGAAAAGTTCAAAGTTAGCAAACTAAACCGTTCTCTATGAACCTTATTTATTAAAATGTAAAAATTTGTGTAGGTTTGTGTAAAATCTAATTTTATGGCGGTTATTGATATTGTTTTAGGTGCGCTCTTGCTATTTGGACTCGTTCGTGGTTTTATGAAAGGGCTTTTTGTTGAAATCGCTTCTCTTGTTGCTTTAGTTGCAGGCGTTTACGGCGCGATTCACTTTAGTTATTATGTGGCTGAATTTCTTCAAACCAGAACAGAATGGGCCGAAAAAACCATCAACATTACTGCCTTTGCTATTACTTTTGTGATTATTATCGTTGTTATTGCTTTAGCAGGAAAAGCGCTGACAAAATTAGCCGACTTTGCGGCTTTAGGCATATTAAATAAGTTGCTTGGTGGTCTGTTTGGTGTTTTAAAGGTTGGTTTGATTTTAAGTATTTTATTGATTGTGTTTAATAAGCTTAATAGCACTATAACCTTTGTAGATGAGGAACACATTGAGGATTCCCTTTTATACGAACCAGTAAAATCGATTGCGCCTTTAATTTTTCCGAATATTATTAAAACGGAAAGTGACGAAGACGAAGAAACTATTCCAGAAAATGGCATCTAAAAAAAGCGGCTATTAATCGCCGCTTTTTTTTAATCTAGATGATAGATTTCCATAATATCTTTTAAATAATGTTCAAAATCTATTTTTAAATCTATTAATTTTCCGGTGTGTACATCAAATACCCACCCGTGTACTTTTAACCCTCTATCTCTATACGCTTTTTGGACTGCTGCCGTTTTTATAAGATTAACACATTGCTCTTTTACATTGAGTTCTACTAAACGATCATACTTTTTTTCTTCGTCTTTAATGTCATTAAGCTCCTCTTTGTGAATGCGATACACGTCACGAATATTACGCAACCATGAATTTAAAATACCTAAATCTGCAGATTGCATGGCTGCTTTTACACCACCGCAAGCATAATGACCACAAACCACAACGTGGTTTACTTTTAAATGCACAACGGCATATTCAACCACAGACATGGCGCTTAAATCTATCCCAGAAACCATATTAGCAATGTTTCTATGCACAAACACCTCTCCTGGACCCAGTCCCATTAAATCCTCTGCAGTAACGCGACTATCACTGCACCCTATATAAAGCAGTTCTGGATTCTGACCTTTTCCTAAATCTTCAAAATAATTTTTGTCTTTAGCTAACTTTTCTTTTATAAACTTTTCATTATTATCAAATACGTGCTTTAAATCCATAGTGCTTTTAAAATTTATCTTCCACGTTATTTTTGACCCAATTAAGACAAGATTTAAAATCTTTAAAAATATGCTCTTTTGGTATTAAATCTGGAATAATATCTATGCGTTCCATCATATACCTAGGTTGTTCTAACAAGTTAACAAATAAGACATTAATCTTTTGTTTTCTAAGGTCTACTAAAACATCTTCCATGGCATATAATCCTGACTGATCCATGTACTGCATCCGACCTAACCTAATAATAACCGTTTTGGCCGTAATTGGTATTTGTTTTGATAACGCTTGAAAATCTGAAGTTGAACCAAAGAACAATGGGCCTTTTATGTGTTTTATAAAGACTTCTTCTTTTAAATTTTCAGGAAAATTACTTTCATCAGACCACGCTTCTTCCTTTAATGATTTCACATCACTTCTTCTGGCTGTGAGATCTCCTATTTTTTTCATGAATAATAAAGAAGCAATCACTAAACCTATTCCAACAGCATACACTAAGTTCCAAAAAGTTGAGAGTAAAAGAACGACTATCATTATCAATACTTCTGAACTCACCTTTACTGGACCAATTTTCATATCCTTTGGTAAATACGGAATTGCCTTAAGCCCTTTATAATCCATAACACCAATTCCAACCGTTATTAAAATCCCTGCCAAAACAGCTGCTGGAATTTTTGAAGCTACAGGGCCTAAAGCAAGTAAAATGACAAGAAGCAAGATCCCTGCAATCATTCCTGAAAGCTTGGTCTTACCTCCAGCGTTAATGTTAACTACGGTTCTAATCGTGGCTCCAGCACCTGGAATACCACCAAAAATAGCACCTATACTATTACCTATCCCTTGTCCAACCAACTCTTTATTAGGTTGGTGTTTGGTCTTGGTCATGTTGTCTGCCACTACACTCGTTAGTAAAGAGTCTATGGCCCCTAAGAGGGCTAAAGTAATTGCTGTAAATATGTAAGGGGTTACGGAGGCTAATTTAAATCCTGTAAAAATTTCAAGATTAGGGATTGGTAATCCTGATGGAATTTCTTCAATAGGTCGGTAGTCTAATCCAAATCCAAATGCGATCCCAGAGACCACAATTAATGCCACTAATGCACTTGGTATTTTTGTGGTAATCTTTTTAAAACCATAAACAATAAATATGGTGGATAATGCCAAAGCGAGTTCCAGCCAATTTATGTTTTTCATAGCTCTAGGTAATGTTTTAATGGTTCCCATAACCCCAGAAGTTGCAGATTTGGCCAAAGTTTGAGATTCTTTTGCAATATCTTCTTCTGTTAAGGAATTAGCACGTAAAATAGTTTCTTGAAAATTTTCTAAAACCAAAATACCTTCCCCTGCTTCTTCTCTTAAAATATTTTCTAAAATGAGTTCTTCTGCCTGCGGCTTAAATTGGCTTACTAGATCTAAGTCCTCTTTAGGGTAATACCCAACGGCTGGTAAAATTTGAGTCACCAAAATAATCACTCCAATAGCGGTCATAAAACCGGAAACTACAGGATACGGAATGTATTTTATGTACTTTCCAAAACCCAGAACACCTAGTCCTACTTGGAACAGACCTGCCAGTAAAAACACAGTTAAAATAGCTGGCAATGCTTTTTCTACACTACCATCATTTGCTGCTATTATTGTAGCTATAACAATCATACTTACGGCAGTCATTGGCGCCGTTGGTCCAGAAATCTGTGTATTTGTTCCTCCAAAAAGTGCTGCAAAGAAACTAATAAATATTGCACCATAAAGCCCTGCCTGAGGTCCTAAACCTGACGACACACCAAAGGCTAATGCTAAAGGTAATGCTACAATCCCTGCAGTGATACCTCCAAATGCGTCTCCTTTTAAATGGGTAAAAAATTTCTTCATTAACTGTGATTTTGGTTTTACACTAATTTAGTACTAATTCTCAACATAAAACGCTGATATTTATCTTTTGTCTTTTACAATTATCAAATTATAAGTTTACTGTACTTTAGAAATTAACAAAAGCAATAATATTGATTTGATCTCTACCTGAGGTTTCAAAAAACTGATTCATATAGCCTAATTCTAACCGCAATGCTTCTGAAAACTGATAGCCCAAGCCGCCATATAATCTGTTCCTATCAAAAATTGATGATTCGGTATTTAAAAAAATCTCATTATATGCTGAAAGATACAAAGGGTTTTTACCTTCTTCCTTATATTGAAGTGGTATTTTTATTCCTAAAAAATAACGGAATCGCATTTTAAAATCGTCTTCTACAAAACGTTGTTCAAATCGGTAACGATGACTTAAACCAACTTTACCAACCTCTTGCTTAGTTGTAAACTGCTGGAAAATTCGGTGTTCGTTTACACTTAGCTTTTCGTCTGTTTCTCCTATGTAATTTTCAGAGAGAATATAACCATACCCTAACAGGAGATTATTGTTGTTTTCGGTTAAATTATAACCCACTCCTGTTCTCAATAAAAGTTGTTCTAAATCACCAATGGCATCATAATTTCGGTATTGCACTTCATTATGAATATTCCAACCGTTATTCAAGTTTTTACTCCCTATATAAATTAGCCAATTCCCTAAATCGTTCGCTTGACCTAAAGCATAAAAAGGCAACACTAACGATAAAGTTAGTGTTGCTATGATATTTTTATTTTTTAATTTAATTTTTCCCATTAAGCTTATTCTATATTAATAAAAATCTACCGCACCTGTATTGATATCATACATGGCACCTACTATTTTGATTTCACCGCTTTTCTCCATTTCTGTTAAAATTGGACTTTCATCATGAATTCTATCTATAGTTAATAGGACGTTTTTCTTAGATACTTCATCAACAAATTCTAGATTTGCTGACGTTCTTAAGCTTTCATCCTTAGGCTCTATAACGGCGTTTACAGCCGGTGTTATTTTTTGAATTAGCTTTGTTAGATTTCCCATTTCGGCGTGATCACAAGCTCCCTTAATTGCGCCACAACTGGTATGACCCAAAACAACAATAAGTTTTGTACCAGCTAATTTACTTGCAAACTCCATACTCCCTAAAATATCTTCGTTTACAAAATTTCCTGCAATACGAACGCTAAATATGTCACCTAGTCCTTGGTCAAAAACTAACTCTGCAGAGACACGTGAGTCTATACAGCTAAGTATTGTGGCAAATGGAAATTGGCCATCACTAGTATCATTAACCTGCTCTAAAAGATTACGATTTGCCTTTAAGTTGTTTTGAAACCTCTCATTACCTTCTTTTAAGAACTGTATTGCCTTGTCTGGTGTTAGTGTTGCTTGTGTTTCTTTTGTATGTGCTTTCATAATTATTTAATATTTTAGTACTACTTGTGTAGCATTTGTTTTTGTTTCCCTACTAATAATAGTGAAACGTTAAGTTTATTTATAACGTTTTTAATAGTTTTACTTGCTTTATCATTGTTTCTTGTATCTACACACATCAGGTTTATATTGTTTTTTGATGCATATTTAGAAACATTATCGATTGCTTTAGCACCTTGCTCAAAGACAAATTCTATCGCGCCTTTGCCTAAAGCTGTCTCTGTTTTGAGAGTGCTATTCGTGTTTTTAGAAATTTCAAAATACCTTACGGGGTGTTTTGTTTTATTAATTAATCCTTCAATAACACCCGTATTGTTAGTGTGTTCCGTGGTATTTAAAACGCCTAAAGAAAACTCTTGATTTGGTTGTAGTGCATGTTGTTTCGCTGCTATCATAATAATACCATCATGCTTTTTTAAAACAAAATCGATAAGATTATCGCCTATAAAGTTAAGTTTTTTTGGATTTCTCTTTCCAAGCACAATAATGTCTGGCTGATATTTATTTATATAATTCTCAATTTCATGCTTAGCATTACCAAGCGCCAATTCACATTCTATGTGTAATCCGAATTCTTTGCAGATAGGTTGCACCAAATTTTCAATCGTTTTGCTGGTGATAATATGTTCCTCATTAATAGAACGCATAGCAGACAATTGACTATCTGTTTCTACAACGTCTATTGGTTTTTTAACATGGAAAAGCGTAATCTCACCATCAACTAATTTTGCTAAACTTACAGTGCTTTTTAATTCTGACTCGGCAGAGGTTTTCAAATCTGAAAGTACTAGTATTTTATATTTGTTGTATTTCATGATTTGAACTTTTAGGCTGTTTTTGGTCTAAATTTGAAAAATTCGATGAAGCTTTCTGGGTTTTCAACAATTCCTTTTTCTGATATTAAGCGGATGTCTATATTTCGCTCTTTGGCTTTAAAGGCGAAATCTTCTAAAATCTCAATAATATCATTATCTAAATATCTGGTTTTTCTTACATCCAATTCTAAATACGTATCTCTAGGCAAGCTATCTAATTCTTTTAGTATGGCTCCTTTATTAAAAAAGGTCACCTCTTCCGCTAGCGTCATTTTTATATTATGTTGTCCATTACTTTTATCTTCTATGTGTAAAAAGTGAGAATTCTGGAAGCTTTTAATTAGAATAACGACAATTCCTACCCCTAAACCTAAGCCAATTCCCCAAAGAAGATCTATAAAAACAATACCCAAAACTGTTATTGCGAATGGAATAGATTGTTTCCAACCCAGTTCATACATTTTTATAAACAATCCTGGTTTTGCTAACTTATAACCTACCACTAAAAGGATTGCAGCCAAGACAGAAAGTGGAATCATGTTGAGTAATCTTGGAATTAAAATCACAGAAATTAACAAGAGAAAACCATGGATTATTGCAGACATTTTACTTCGACCACCAGACTGTATATTAGCAGAACTCCTAACAATTACCTGAGTGATTGGCAAGCCACCAATCATTCCAGAAATGATGTTTCCTGTACCTTGTGCAAGTAACTCCCTATTCGTTGGAGTCACATATTTATTTGGGTCTAGCTTATCTGTAGCTTCAACACATAAGAGTGTTTCCAAACTAGCCACTAGAGCGATTGTAAAGGCGACTATCCAAACGTCTATATTACTTATAATGCTAAAATTTGGAAAACTAAACTGCCCAATAAATGAGGTTAAATCATCTGGAACTGGAACATTTACCAAGTGTGAATTTTCAATCGATAAAACAGAATTTCCTTGAGTAACAGCATAAAAGATAATACCTACCACAACAGCAACTAAAGGCCCTTGAATTAACTGAAATATCTTGCCTTTTTTAGAAAGCACCTTGTCCCAAAGCACTAAAATAGCTAAGCCTAGGATACCAACCAAAGCGGCTCCTGGTTGAATATTATTTACAGAGTTAATGATTTCTGAAAAGGTATTTTCTCCGTCGACCTGAAAAAAGGCAAAATCACCTTCGGGATCTGCATCATAACCAAAAAAATGTGGAATTTGTTTAAGAATAATAATAATTCCAATACCTGTTAGCATTCCTTTAATTACCGAAGACGGAAAATAATAGCCAATAATTCCCAATCTTAAAATACCAAAAATAATTTGAATAGCACCTCCTAAAACAACCGCTACAAGGAAATTTTGATACCCTCCCAATGAGCCAATTGCTGTTAATACAATGGCTGCTAAACCTGCTGCCGGTCCACTAACACCTATTTTAGAACCACTTAAGGCTCCAACAATAATACCACCAATAATTCCTGCAATTACTCCCGAAAATAATGGCGCTCCACTGGCCAAGGCAATACCTAAACATAGTGGTAAAGCTACAAAAAACACGACTATACTCGCTGGCAAGTCATTCTTCAACGTTTTAAACATATATAAATTCATTTGCGCTATTGAAAAAATTCAATAGCTAGTTTTAATAATTTTTTTTGGACTAAGCAGTCCTTTTTTAAAAAAGTATTAAATGAATTCGGGTGGTGGAGAAATTAAATTAAGGTGTGGTTTAGAATACTTTTTGTAAGTATATCTTACATTATCTTCGGTTTCTGAATTTGAAAAGTGATCTGAACCCAACGAAGTATTTGAAACAAAAACTTCTAATTCTTTATTTTTGGTGTTGCCCTTTTCTTCCTCTTCTTCAGAAACATTCATTAGAAATGAGATATCTATAGAATTATCGACGAATACCAATATTGATGGCAACGTTGTAAACGCCATAAATAAGACAGTCAAGAAAATAGATACACTGTTTTTAAACATTTCTTAGTATTGAAATGCAAATATATGATTTGTGAAGCAAAAAAAGGTTAAGGAATCTTTAAAAGATATTCAGCAATTTAATGTCAGTTTCTGGTATCCATCCTGTTTTTCCGTCTGAAAGTTTAATTTTTTTCCAGTGACTCACAGTATCTAAAACCTGGACTTTTGTGCCTTCATGGAGAACAAAGGCCTCTACGCTTCTTGAATTGGGTTCACTTGTTACTTGAGCTTCCTGAGCAAAAACTATGGCTGGTTTATTATTTTTTGCTACATTATACGTGTGAAAAGTAAACGCTAATGCCGTAAAGGTTAAAAAAATGGACAGTACACTTCCTGTAAAAAATAATCGTTTTTTTCCTGTTTCAAAAGTAAAATAATAGGCTAAATAAAGTAAGACAAATAAGACAACCGAGATAACAGAGAGTAGTGCCCAACCATCAAAAGAAAAGACGTTTTTAATTTTATTTAGCGTTTTAGAAATGCTGGTCTCTGGTATATTCTCTATGGCATCTATTGTCATGTTATTTGCAAAGGCCAAATTATTCATTATCTCCTCATCTTTTGGCGCCATAGCTGCGGCCTTTTCATAATAATAAATACTTGGAGCAATATGGTTTAGCTTATAATGTGCATTGGCGATATTAAAATACAATTCGGCAGAATGCTGATTACCCTTTAAAATCGTTTCATATTTATCTAATGCTTCAGCAAACTTACCTTCATTATATAAGGTGTTAGCCTGATCAAATACCACTTCATTTTGTGCAGAAAGTAGTCCGCAAATGAATAGAAATATGTAGCTTAATTTTTTCATTTTATTTTCTTTGAAAACGAAACATTTCATTTAAAAATAGAGTCCTGCTTACACAGTAATAGTGTTAAACGTTATTTAATTTGTTTGTCAATTAAGTTAATAGTATTTGCAGCCTTTTCATAATCCTGTTTCATTGTTACCGTCGTTATTGGCGAATATCGGGCCAATTCACAGTTTTCAAGAATACTTTCAAAATCTGAAATCACTTCTTTTTCAACGTCTCCTTCAGCCAGTAATCTTTTGATTTTATCTTTACTTAAATCACTGGTTTCTATATTTAATTTAGCTTTTAAATAATTGTGTAATGCTTTTTCTAAGGCAACATAAAAAGCTTCTTTTTGACCTAAAGCTTTCTTCGCCTCCCCTAAATACTTTTTCGATAATCTATCTGCTTTTCTTAAGCGATTGCCTACAATATCTCCAGCGCGTGCTTCTCTTTTTCTTCGGAAAACAATAGCCAATGGAATCGCCAACAAAGGGCTTAATAAACTCACCCAAAAGACCGTAGATTTAAAAAAGTAGGTTCTCTGCTTTGGTTCTAAATTGGCATCAGTTTTAATAAAAGCAAACTGGTCATTGTTTAGAATAACACGTTTTTTATTTGCGCCTTGCGCCACCAAGTTATTGTCTGAAGCACCGTAAACAGGACCTTCTAAAACATTTATTGTACGCTCTTCAGAGGATAGGCGCTTGTAACTATTGGTTTCTAAATCAAAATATGAAAATGAAATCGCTGGTATTGGATATTTCCCTTTATACTGTGGAACAATCGTATAGCTATCGGAAATTTTCCCTTGCATTCCGTTAAAGTTAGTATTTATGTTTTCTTCATGTTCTGGTTCATAAACTTCTAAAGAACTAGGCACATTAAGTTTAGGCAGTGCAAACAATTTCAAATTTCCTTGACCAGAAACTTCTACTTTGGCTTGTAAGGATTCGTTTGCATTTAATTCGGTTTTCGAAGTGATTAGTTTAAAATCGAAATTACCAACGGCTCCTGTAAAATCTAAAGGTTTTCCTTCTTCTGGGAGCGGTTTTACATCAATAATACGTACGTTCGCAGCAACCGTTTTGTGTACTTGCCTCATTAAGCGACCTCCAAAGATATCGCGTCGCGTTGTTGGGACATCTACGGTGATTTCTAATTTTAAGGGCTCTATTTCTAATTTACCTGTTTTTTGAGGAAATAACACTGTTTTGCGCAGTACCACATATCTATAGTCTTCTCCTTTGTATTTTCCATTCTGGACTTTTAAACTTTTGTCATTTATATTTTGACTCCAGAAATCATCAAACTTAGGATCTTCAATTTCACGCCAATTACTAACGCCAGTATTTGAAGATACATATAATTTGTAAACAACCGTTATGGCTTCGTTCAGGTAGGGATTATTTTTAGAGACCTCAGCGACCAAGTGTATGTTGTCTGCAACAATCACATCTGGATCATTAGGATCTTTAGGCTTATCTATGGCTTTTGTTACTTTAATAACAATAGGTGTTGTTTTGTAAGTTTCACCTCCAATCTCTATAGTAGCTTGTGTAATCATGAATTCGCCTTCACGATCTGGTGCTAAAAAGTAACTGTATGTTTTTTCAAAAGAGCGGTTTCCATTAATCCAAGAATTACTTACCGATTGATTTGGGCCTCCAATAATAGTAAAGCCTTCAAAGCTTGGCGGATTGAAATTATCGCCATCTTGATTCATAGAGAAATCAACACGTAAACGCTCATTAACACCTAAGATTTTCTTGCTTACTTTAGCTTGAAATTCAACTTGTGCGGTAGCAATACTTGTTGAAAGTATGATTAATAAAAGCGCTATTTTTTTTATCAGTTTCATAATAATTCACGATGTTAGATTTTAGATTTACAATTAATATCATAATTCCTAAATCATAGTTCGTATTACCAATCTTTATCGGTTTGTACTTTAACGCCTTTTACTTTTTCGGCATTCATTTTTTCCTGTACTTTCTGTTCTTGATTATTCATCGCTTCTAGCAAGTTTTTAATTTGCTGAGGCGATAATTGTCCTGGTTGCTGCTGTGGATTTGGTTGTTCTTTTTTCTTATCATCCCCTTGACCCTCTTGATCTTTTTTCTCATCAGGCTTTCCTTCATCTTTTTTATCTTCACCTTCCTTTTTATCCTCATTCTCACCTTCACCTTCCTTATCTTTTTGGTCTTCCTGCTCTTTATCTTTGTTTTGCTCGTCCTCGTTTTCTTTCTTATCTTTTTCCTTATCGTCTTTGTTGTCTTCTTCCTGAGGTGGTTCTTTTTCATCTTTAGCACAGTCTTTAGCCAGAGCTAAATTGTATCGTGTTTCATCATCTGTTGGGTCGTTTCTTAACGCATTTTTAAAAGCCTCTACAGCCTCTTTACATTTTTTATTTTGCATTAAAATATTTCCGATATTATGAAAAGCCCTGTGTTTTTCTTGCTTAGCTGTCGCATTTTTAGCCGCTTGCTGATTGCGATATAACGCCTCGTCATAATTTCCTTTCTCATAATATGAATGTCCTAAATTATAAGTACCTGCAACACTAGTGGGTTTAGTAGAAATCGCTTTTCTATATTCCATTTCTGCCAACACAAAGTTATCATTGCTCGCTAAATCATTAGCTTCATTGATTAAATCATTGGCTTTCTTTGTTATTTTGGCTTGCTCCTTTTTATTGCCTTCTTCTTGAGCAAACGCAAATCCTGCTATTAAAAGGAATATGTAGGTTATTATTAGTTTCATATTTACTTTTGTAAATGTGGGTGTTATTATTGTTTTTTCAACGTCTAAATATATGAAAGCCCTGGATTCAAACGTGTTAAGGATTTTATAAAATTTAGAGTCTCAATTATTTAAAGCGCGCGCTCTAAAAAAACTAAAGGTTCTCATTGAATAGATTAAGCTTCTTCAACCATGCCGTTTTACGTTCTAACAAGAAAATATCAAGGAATAAAAGGAGAATTCCGAAACCTAAAAACCACTGAAACTGGTCTTCGAAATCGGCAAATTGCTTCGCTTCAAATTCAGTTTTATCCATTTTATTTAAGATTTCCTTTATTTCTTCAACTACTTTATCTGTGTTATTACCATTAATATAAGCACCATTAGCTTCTTTTGCTATGGTTTTTAAGGTCTCTTCGTCTAAACGGGTGATTACTGTTTCACCTTCGTTGTCTTTCTTATAATTAAGAATAACACCGTTACGTTTTATAGGAATTGGACCTCCATTTACATCGCCAACACCAATGGTGAAAATTCTAATTCCTTCTTCACTGGCTTCTTCTGCTATTCTTGCTGAAACCTCACTATGATCTTCTCCATCTGATATGATAATAAGCACGCGATTGGTTTGCTCATCGTCATCATAATAGGTTTTAGCTAACTCAATCGCCTCGTTAATTGCAGTGCCTTGAGAAGATAACATGTCTGTATTCATATTAGACAAAAACATCTTTGCTGATGCATAATCCGTTGTTATTGGCAACTGCGGAAATGCCTTACCCGCATAGGCAATAATACCGACACGATCACTCGCTAAATTATTAATAATTTGTGTGACCAATTGCTTCGATTTTTCTAATCTATTTGGCGCAATATCTTCGGCCAACATACTTTTAGAAACATCTACTGCAAAGACAATATCTACCCCTTCGCGTTTAACCGTTTCCAATTTTGAGCCATTTTTAGGATTGACTAAAGCAATGACTAAACAGGCAAAAGCCAAACATAAAATCACAATTTTTAATACGGGTTTAAACAAGGATCTGTTTGGGCTTAGCCGTTTTAACAATGTCTTATCGGCAAACTTTTTTTGGGCACTTCGTCTCCATAATTGTTGTCCTAAAAACAAAACAATTATTAATGGAATGACCAGCAATCCCCAAAACCATATTTTTTCTTCTAATAAATCAAACATCTTTAATGTTTAGTATTTTGACTTTTATTAAACAAAACTTCTAAAAATAGTAATTCGCAACAATAGCTCAATGAGTAATAAAACGCCTGCTACGCATACAAACCATCGAAATTTCTCTTCATAGTTATAGAATTTAAACTCTTCTACTTCGGTTTTTTCAAGTTTGTTTATCTCGTTATAAATTTCTACCAGCTTCTTGTTATTTGTTGCTCTAAAATATTTTCCGCCTGTTACTTGTGCAATTTCCTTTAATAAAGCCTCATCAATTTCTACCTGAACTCTTCCATACTGAAATTCGCCGTTTGGTTTGATTTGAATTGGTGATAGTGCCATCCCATTGGTTCCTAAACCAATAGTATAGGTTTTAATACCAAACTCGACGGCTAATTCACTGGCAATTGTAGGGTTTATTGCCCCTGAATTGTTTACGCCATCTGTTAATAAAATAATGACTTTACTTTTTGCTTTACTATCTTTTAGACGATTGACAGCAGTTGCCAAACCCATACCAATAGCTGTTCCTCCTTCAATAATGGTATTATATTTTATGTCCCCTAATGAACGTAAAACAATGCTTTTATCGCTTGTTATTGGTGTTTTCGTGTAGCTTTCTCCCGCATATTCTACCAAACCAATGCGATCGTTTGGTCGCCCTTTAATAAACTCTGAAGCCACATTTTTTAGTGCCTCTAAGCGATTTGGTTTTAAATCTCTTGCTAGCATACTGGCAGAAACATCGATTGCCATAACAATATCTATCCCACGGGTTGTTTTTGTTTTTGAAGAGACATCAACCGTTCTTGGTCTTGCTAAAGCAATGATTAAAAAGGTTAATGCTACCAATCTAAAAACAAATAACAAATGCTTAAATTTTGGCAACCAAGAGTTGGTGATTTTAAACCCTTTTAAGGTTGATATTTTTAGTTCTGCTGTTTGCCCTTTGTATTTAAAAAGATACCAAAGCATAGCCAACGGGAGCAATAACAACAGCCAGAAAAATTCTATATTTAAAAATTCTATGCCTTCGAACATTAGTCTTGTTTTGGTTTTACTTCAACTGAATTTAAAATGCGTGTAATCATTTGATCTGCATAATCGTCATTATCTGGTGCTGTAATAATAACTTGTTGTAATATATTTTGTACCGTGAATTGTAATAAAATAAATTTACCTGCTCTTAGTTTATCACTTCCTGGACTTGGCATATTTAATGTCCCATATGTTTTTAAGCCTTGAGCCCCACTTGGCGTTTCAAACTTGTCTCGCAACAATACGATGTCTTTTACGCCTTTAGATTCTAAGCTTTTTATGACTAACTCTGATACTTCATTCAAATCAATTTCTGGAGTGTTTGCTTCTTCTTGGGTCTCGCCTTGTTTTTGTTGTTGTGGTAATACTTGTATATTAACAGTAACACTAAACAAATCTAAAACGGTTCCATATGAAAAAGCACTTGTCTTTACCTCATTTTGATTTTCGTTTTCAGGAATTTCAACGCGCCTTAGAACTTTTGGTGTACTTATAGTAATAGGAGGGCTCCCATAGGCACTCGTTACCCAATTGCCTTCGAGTAATTCTTTACTTTCATGCCCAATGACAGTATCTTTTACGTAATCGAATCCGAATTTAATTACAAATCCTGTTATCGTTGCAAATAACAAAAACACCGAAATAAAAACGGTCACCAGTATTTTTTTACGTTTCTTTTTTCGCTCTTGAGCTTCCTTGTACTGAGCGTCCAATAGCTTCTCGTCTTCAGAAGGTTCGGGTAGAGCTTCTTGAACATGATCGATTTCTAAAGCAATGGTTTTTCTATCAATCTCGGCCAAAGCAACGTCTGGTGCAGACTTAGCAAATTTCACTAAATCGGCTCGGTTTAATATCGTTTCGATGTTTCGAATATCTTCTTTACTTAATTCTATTTGATTACCGTCTTTAAGCAAATTCAACCTTGAAACGAGTTCGGAAGTCGTACTTTCTAGTGCGCGATCGTATACTTTCTCGTCTAAATATTTTCTAATAATGAAGGTTAAATCAGAATAGTAATCTTTTAAATTTTTATTCTGTAAATAGCCACTTTCATCTAATTTCTGTAATGCTAATTTTGCACGATCATAAGGCGGAAGCAAAGCAATTTCTTCTTCTTCACTTAAGGGTTTTTGCCTCCAGATAAACCACCATAACAAGAACGCTGCTAAAGCAAACCCCAATAAAATGCCCAGTAAATACTTCCACCAATTACCCGTGCTTTTTTCAACTTCTATAATGGGTTTAATATCATACAAGCCTTGTTTAGTAGTATCTACAGCGATTTCTCGCACCTCCACGCTAAGAGAATCTGTATAAAATGCTTTAGTACCTATTAGTATTTTTTGCTTAGGAATAGTATAGGTTCCAGAATCAAATCTGGTCAATCCATATTTTTTAATAAGGTTAAATCTGGCGTCTTTTTTAGTCGTGTCTATTTTATAAGACTCTATGATCTCTAAAGCACCAAATGTTTGCCCTTCAGGAAAGATAACAACCTCTGAAGTGTCTGCTTCTACGGCAACTTTAAACGTAATTTGTTCTCCAATTTTTATAGAATCCACATCTATAGAAGACTGGACTTGACAGAAAGAGAAGAAAGAAAAAAGAGCAAAGAAAAAAGACAAAAAAACTGTTTTATTCTGCTTTAATTCATGATTCGTCATTGGTAATTCGTTATTCATCATTCTTAATTATCCTCTTCTTTTAAAATACCCCAGTAGTTTTCTTACGTAGCTTTCATCCACTCTACAATCTATAGTTCCTGCTCCTGCTTTTGCAAAACTATCCTTATAATATTCTACTTTCTCATGGTAAAATTTACTGTAGTTTTGTCGTACTTTTTTAGAGGAGGTATTGACCAACATTAACTCTCCAGATTCTTCATCCTGCATTTGCACCATTCCTAGATTTGGGATTGCTTCTTCTTTTTTATCATACACACGAATACCAGTAACATCATGTTTTCCCGCTGCAATTTTTAATGTTTGTTTATAATCGTCTGCAATAAAATCGCTCAATACAAATACTATGGCTTTTTTCTTCATCACATTACGCATGAATTTTAAGGCCTCAACGATATTTGTGCCTTTGCTTTTTGGTTCGAATTCTAGTAACTCACGAATAATTCTAAGCACGTGAGAACTTCCTTTTTTTGGCGGGATGAATAATTCAACTTGGTCTGAAAATAAAATCAGGCCTATTTTATCATTATTCTGTGTAGCAGAAAACGCTAAAGTCGCAGAAATTTCTGTAATAATTTCATTTTTAAATTGCTGATCTGTACCAAACAATTCAGAACCAGAAACATCAACCATTAATAGCATTGTTAATTCTCGTTCTTCTTCAAATACTTTAATATGAGGTTCGTTTGTACGGGCTGTAACATTCCAATCAATATTACGAACATCATCTCCATATTGGTACTGGCGCACTTCAGAAAAAGTCATACCGCGACCTTTGAAAGTAGAATGGTATTCACCTCCAAAAATATGATCAGACAACCGGCGTGTCTTAATCTCAATTTTACGTACTTTTTTAAGTAATTCTTTAGTATCCATGTATTCAGTAAACAGTTTTCAGTCTCCGTATTCAGTTATCAACTAAACCTCTAGTTTTGAGCAAGTATCCAGTACGAGTAAGCAACTGCAAACGGCGACTGAATACCGATAACTATTTAAGGTACTTCAACCACATTTACAATCTTGTTAATGATATCTTCTGAAGTGACATTTTCAGCTTCAGCTTCGTAAGTAATCCCGATTCTGTGACGCAATACATCGTGAACCACTGCTCGAACATCTTCTGGAATAACATAACCACGACGCTTAATAAAAGCATAGCATTTTGCAGCTGTTGCTAAATTAATACTTCCACGAGGCGATGCTCCAAACGAAATTAAGGGTTTTAAATCGGCAAGTTTATATTGTTCTGGAAAACGTGTTGCAAAAACAATATCGAGAATGTATTTTTCAATTTTCTCATCCATATAGACTTCGCGAACCGCTTCTTGAGCTCTTAATATTTGAGCGATAGACACTACAGGATTTACCTTCTCCCAGCTTCCTTTTAAATTCGCTCGCATAATGAGTTGCTCCTCATCTTTCTTTGGGTAATTTATCACTGTTTTTAGCATGAAACGATCCACTTGCGCTTCTGGTAAAGGATAGGTTCCTTCTTGTTCCACAGGATTCTGCGTTGCCATTACTAAAAAAGGTTTATCTAAAATAAACGTTTCATCACCAATAGTGACTTGTTTTTCCTGCATTGCTTCTAGTAAGGCAGATTGTACTTTTGCTGGCGCTCTGTTTATCTCATCTGCCAATACAAAATTGGCGAATATTGGTCCTTTTTTAATTGAGAAATCATTCTCTTTCATATTAAAAATTAAAGTCCCAACAACATCTGATGGTAATAAGTCTGGCGTAAATTGAATTCTGCTAAAGCTTGCGTCTATAGCCTTCGATAAGGTATTAATCGCTAATGTTTTTGCTAATCCGGGCACTCCTTCAAGTAAAATATGTCCTTGACCTAACAAGCCAATAAGCAACCGCTCAATCATGCCTTTCTGGCCAACGATTACCTTGTTCATTTCATAGATCAACAAATCGACAAAAGCACTTTCCTTTTCAATTTTCTCGTTAATTGATTTAATATCAATTGTATTGGTTTCTTCCATCTTTTTATAAATTTTAAACGTCGAATATAATATCGGAAATTTAGATCTGCAAATTGTCACTTTTTTAACTAATATCTTGTTAATAATTGGTTAAAAATAAAAAAGCCAGTATCATACTGATACTGGCTTTATATAAAAAAAAGACCTTTTATTCAAATGTAATGGTACCAATGTCTGTTGATGCTCCAACAACGACCTCTACATTCTCAAATATTTGAGCTGTAAATCCCGAAGCAGCATCTGGAGTGGCAGTAACGGTATAAGTTCCCGAACCAAGTCCTGCTAAAACAAATTGTCCCGTTTCATCAGCATAAGCCGAAATCGTTTCAACGCCATTAGTTGCCTCGATTAAAACTTGTAAATCCAGCGGTGTTACCATTCCTGTAATATAACCTGATTGTGCTTCAACGCTTGCTCTAATTACTGGTTTTAAATTAATATTTTCAGAATTTGAAGCCATAACAATAGACGCGTCTACATTAAAGTCAAGTAAAAAGGTGTAATTAATATTTGGTTGTAAATCTTGATTTACTTTGATTTTTAATCCTGATTGTTGTGCACTAGGCGTATTTAGAGGAAAGGTCTCTCCATCAATCACCACTGTGTTATCAGTACCCAAAACCAAGCGGATTTGATTTAAATATCCCGATGGCAATTCAAAGTCATCTAATAACAACACATCAATACCTCCTGTCAATTCGAGTAAATCGTAGACTCCAGTGTTTATTGCTTCCACACTTACCCAACCTGAATCGTCTTCACTATCATCATTCAATTTTATCATGACATCTTGAACATCTACAAATACGTTATCAAAATCGCCTGGCATATCCATTAGTCTAACAGATATTTTAGAAGTTCCCTCTACAGGGTTAGTATCATCAGATTTGTTACAGCTGAAAGCAAATACCAGTGATAATGATAAAATTGCGTAATTTAAAAATTTCATTTTATTCATAATAATAATTTTTGTTTATTAAAAGTTTGTACTCTAATTTACGTGAGCTGTGAACTTACAGACTTCTTGTAAACCCGTATTATAATAAGTTTAACAATTAAGCGTCTTTTTTTAAAGAGAATTTATAGGCTATTCCTTATTTTTAAGGAAACTATTTTAACCCGTTTTTAAGTGAACTATTCTAAAATTATTGCCGGTACTATGACTTGGGGCGTTTGGGGAAAGAAACTCTCTAAAACTGAAATGATAAAACGTATCAACCATTGTATTGAAAATGGTATTACCGCTTTTGATCACGCCGATATTTATGGTGATTATACTACAGAAGCTGAATTTGGTAGTGCTTTCGCTGAAAGCGGAGCCAACAGAAGTAGCCTTCAATTTATATCCAAATGCGGCATTCAATATTTAGGCAAAACACGCCATTATAATAAAGTGAAGCATTACGATTACAGTAAGGCCTATATAATTGCTTCGGCGGAAGCATCCCTAAAACACTTGAAAACAGAGTATTTAGACTTACTGCTATTACACAGACCTAGTCCGTTAATGGAAGCTGAAGTTATTGCCGAAGCTTTTTCACAGCTCAAAAAGCAAGGTAAAGTGAGGGCTTTTGGTGTTTCGAATTTTACACCCTCGCAGATGGACTTGATTCGAAAAGAAACGGAAGTGTCTGCGAATCAAATTGAATTTTCTTTAACGCAACATACCGCGATACATGATGGTACGCTTGATTATTTAACCACGAATAACATACAAGCCATGGCTTGGTCGCCACTAGGCACTGTTTTTAAAGAAGATACGGAGCAAATTAGACGCATTCGTAAGCAATTAGATGAATTAACACATAAGTATAATGCAACCGAAGATCAGTTATTATTAGCCTGGTTGTTAAAACATCCCGCAGCTATTCACCCAGTTATTGGAACAACCAATTTAGACAGGATGACAAATGCCGCAAAGACAGTGGCTATTGATTTAGATTTAGAAGACTGGTTTTTAATATTAGTGTCTTGTCAAGGGCATAAAGTGCCTTAACCAATTCCTAGGTAGTCAGGAATTTCATGTTATGAAAACCAATGTTACGCAGCCCAAAATAAGAGAAAAATAAACATAACTTTAAAAAGAGTCCTGCTCACGCGGGAAATAGTATGAAAAAAACAGCATTAATTACTGGGGCAACCAGTGGAATAGGAAAAGCAACCGCTCATGAATTTGCAAAACAGGGCATTCGATTAATTATTTGTGGCAGGCGCCAAGAGCGCTTGGATACGATCGAGCTAGCGTTAAGTAAGCATACCGAAGTGCACACTTTAAACTTTGATGTCAGCGACAAAGCAGCCGTTTTTGAAGCCATCGCCGCTTTACCAGAAGCCTTTAAAAACATAGATATTTTAATCAATAATGCTGGCAATGCCCATGGTTTAGATCCCATTCATGAAGGCAGTATTGCCGATTGGGATGCTATGATAGATATTAATGTAAAAGGATTACTCTATGTTAGTAAAGCGGTGATTCCGCAAATGACAGCACGCCAATCTGGACATATTATTAACATTGGCTCATCGGCTGGAAAAGAAGTTTATCCAAAAGGCAATGTGTATTGTGCTAGTAAACATGCTGTTGTTGCTATTACAGAAGGCATGCGTATCGATCTTAATCCGTTTGGAATAAAGGTGTGTGCTATTAATCCTGGATTAGTAGAGACCGAATTTTCTCAAGTGCGTTTTAAAGGTGAAAGCTTAGCAGACAATGTTTATAAAGGCTATAAAGCCTTGCAACCAGAAGATATTGCAGATGTTATTTATTTTGCTATTTCTCGTCCAGCTCATGTTAATATTGCAGACGTCTTAATGTTCTGTACGGCACAAGCTAGCTCTACTATTGTTAAGAAAGACCTATGATTGATTGGTTAAAAACGGAATGGTACCATTTGATTTCAGTATACTGTGATGATTCTTTAATTGAAGAACTTTGGACTGAAATTGAAACTAGATACACTTCGAAAACCAGATATTACCATAACCTTTTACATATTTATAATATGTTATTTCAAGCTGAAGATTTAAAAGCTGAAATTCAAGATTTAGAAGCTTTCAAATTAGCTGTTTGGTATCACGACAGTATCTATAAATCACACAAAAAAGACAACGAAGAGAAAAGTGCTGTTTTAGCTGAAAAACGCCTAAACTCATTTGGTTTCAATCCAAAACGAGTAGAAATCGTTATGAATTTGATTGTTTCAACAAAAAAACACCAAATAATTTTAAAAGAAAACAAGGATAACGCCTATCTTTTAGATCTAGATTTATCAATTCTAGGCACAGATTGGAAAACCTATAAAAGATACATAACTAACATTAGAAAGGAATACAAACGCTATCCTAATTTTATGTATAAGCCTGGACGAAAAAAAGTATTACAGTATTTTTTAGAAAGAGAAACCATCTATTTTACAGAAGCATTTCAAACCAAATATGAAAAACAGGCTAGAGAGAATTTAAAGAAAGAAATTGCGTTACTTTGATATGGATTCCACATCAAATGTGGCATAACATAGCGATAAGTCAATTGCTTACCCCAATAGAAGTTTAGAAATAACTAATAAGATTCCTGCCCGTACAGGAAATGAATATGATTAACAAACGCCTTTTAATTAAAAACCTACTTGCCCATAACGACGAGAACAGTTTCTATGACAAAAAGCGAAAAATTGATATTAGCCTAAAAGAGGGGAAAGCGAAGTTTTTAAAACACGTATGCGCACTCTCAAACAGCAATCCTAAAAACAATTCGTTTATTGTTATTGGCGTAGAAGACGAGGATAACGCTATTGTTGGTGTTGATTTTTTTGATGATTCTAAAATTCAAAACCTTATTAATGCTTACCTCACAAATCCACCAGTTGTACAGTATGAGAACATTCCATTTCCACATTTACCAGACCATAAAGTTGTTGGTTTAGTTACTATTCGCGGTAATGACGGTTTAACGTCATTACGAAAAAACATCTGGAAATATTATGGTGGCTCTGTTTTTTTTAGAGACGGTAGCATGAGCATGCCTAAAGTGTTTAAAAGCGATATTAAAGATGTTAATTCCGAAATAGTTGAAGCTATTGAAAGTCACTCGCACAATAATATCGAATACACGTTGGACGGTGTTTTCGATTTTATGAATAAACGAAAAGACTACCACCCACAATACAAAGTCTTCAAAGAATATTTTGTAGTTTGTTGGGCTGGGCAGCGTAAAGAAGTGAAAGACACCGTGTTCTTCTCACGAGTAGACATTGAGCTCATTAATGAGCAGGTTCGTTTATTTTATTCAGCTTTAGATGACGTTTCTATTTCGTTTGATGAGGACACCTTTAAAATAATAGAATACGTGTCTTTGGGGCTTCAGGACAATTTTAAATACTATCCTTTAGAAGAAACAATCATTCAATTTAACGACAACGCTAATTATACTATTGATTCTACTCTAGTGTTTCAACCACCAGAATTTGACAAAAAAGTATTGCACCATATCTACAATACTAACAATGCCATTTTAGAAAAATTAAAAAAAGGGGGCACTCTAAACCTTTCCGAAACGAGTGATCTTGAAAACTTATCTGCAACGTATTTAATCTGTTATTTAAATTTATTTCATGAAGCTATAGATAAATTAATGGAAGCAAAGCCTTACTTAAAAGCCTATAGCGATGCTGTTTATATTAAGTTTAAAGAATCTGTAAGGATTTTACGTAAAGTAAAATATAGTTAGACTGAAGTTTACCAATTATACTTTTCGTAAACTAAAATTACATCTGCTTTATCTATTTACGCTACGATTAATCATTTATTTAAATCTAAGCGCTACCAATAGACCTTTGCCATTAAGTTAATAGTTTAAAAAAACCAGTACTCCTGAAATTTTAGGAGTACTGGTTTTTGGTTTTAAAAGTATGCCGTTTATTGGCCTCTACTTGAGGTCCTTTCTATACTTTTATTTTTTGCCATCCTACATGAACAGCAACATGGGCTTGGTCTATCTAAATTAGTTTTATAAATATTGCTATTGAAGCGACTCCGCTATTTAAAATATCTAAGCATTTCCAGACTATAAAAGCTACCAAGATTTGGCTCTTTTGTTATGTTTTACATTTAGCAACTTTTAGCTTTAGCGGCATGCATCAGTAAGTACTTTAAATTTAATTAAAATCGTGTACCAAATCTCTATCTTTAGCCATCATGACCGATCGAACACCAGAATTTCCAGCACCTGAGGAAATTCCATTTCCTGAGACTACAAAACTTCCATTACTAGACTTATGAGCAGTAAGATCTGCTTCTAATTTTGAAATTCTATTTTTATAAACGTCTACGACACTAGTATTGGAAGGGTTGTTTTCTCCTAAAAATTTTCCTAAAAAATACCCCAATAAACCACAAATAAGTCCGACTAGAATTGGAATTAATAAATACATATCCATAATTTTAATTTTTGTTAATTAATTGTTACTATTACTCTTCTGTTTATAGACTGTCCGTCTTTTGTTTTATTATCTGCAATAGGTTGGTCTGGTCCATTTGAAGATGTTTCTATTTTACTTTCTAAAATCATATTTTTTACTAAATATTGCTTTACAATATTTGCCCTACTTAGTCCAAGCTTAATATTCTCTGAACGATTTCCAATATCATCAGTATGTCCAACAATTTGTATTAATGTTTTTTCATCAGCTTTATCTATATAACTGGCAATTTTAGCAAATGTTGACCTCTGCGCATTAGAGAGTTCTATGTTAGCATTTCCAATATCAAAATGAATCACTAAAGGATTGGCTTTAATCTCTTTTCCTAAACCATTTACAACGTCCTTAATATGTGTATCGCCTTCTATAACTGTCTTTATATTATAATCTAAAGGGCCATAATAAATGCCATTTGTACTTAAGATTATATCATCATCTAACTTTCCAAAAATATTGAGTGCATGTGAAGGAATGCCTTGAGAAACAAGATATGATTTTACAGAATAAGCTCGTGCTAATCCTAAATTAGGAAATGCAGAATTGTTTTGCTCATTACTTTCGTAATTCCCTATAATTTCTAATTGTTTTTTAGGATTATCAATAATATATCTTGTTAATTTAGAAACCACTTCATGTAGTTCTTCTGATAAAGGGTTAACGATTAGAAAGCCTGAGTTTTCAAAATTAAAATTGTCATTTGCATTAAATGACATTCCATTTTTAGAATCAATAGCTGAAAACACTTTTTTTGAGACTTTATCAACTTTTGATTCTTGCACGACTATCGCTCGCGCTTCACCCTTTTTTTCTTGAGCATCAAAATACCCCTTACCACCTAAAAAATAAGAGAAAATAGTTCCAAGCACAATTGTTAGTGAAATACCCAATAAATAACTGGTTTTTTTACTCATGGTAATATTGATTAATAGCTTATTGAATATTAAGTTATCAAAATATTAATATATTTTGTAAACATTTAGAGTTTAATTTCTTAAAATTCGATGAAATAAACAAAATAAACGACTAACACACAAAGGATTATAGAAACCTGGTTTCTTAAAAGCGTTTTTTTATCTTTTATTTTTTTAAACCCGAAATTACGGGCGCCTTTCCAAATTGAAAATTAATCCCAATCCCGAAATTAGAAAACTGGGCACGATCAAATCTTGATTGTAAATTAGAAGAGGTGCGAATTTTTGTTTTATCATTGCGATACATGTAGGAGAGATTAATTGAGATATTTGGTATCGCTGTGTTATTTTCATCGACCACTTTACCTAAATTTTCAACGCTCACATTCGCATCAAACTCAAGGTTGCAACTAAAAAATAGTAATGCTATAAAAAAATAAAATGGTGTTATTCGTAACTAATTTTAGTCAGCTTATTACTGTTTAAGTATAGATGCAAAAAGACTTAAAGGTTGCTTGGTAAGCTGTTAAATAAAAAAAGCCACATCTTTCGATGTGGCTTTCCAATTTGAATTAACACTTCTTATAAATCAAATTTAATCCCTTGTGCTAAAGGTAATTCATCTGAATAATTAACAGTATTTGTTTGCCTTCTCATATACACTTTCCATGCATCAGATCCAGACTCACGTCCTCCGCCAGTTTCTTTTTCACCTCCAAAAGCACCTCCAATTTCGGCACCAGAAGTTCCAATGTTTACGTTTGCGATACCACAATCTGATCCTGAGAATGATAAGAATTTTTCAGCTTCTTTCATTTCGTTAGTCATAATTGCAGACGACAACCCTTGTGCAACACCGTTTTGAGCTTCAATAGCATTTTCAACCTCTCCTGAGTACTTCATTAAGTATAAGATAGGTGCAAAAGTTTCGTGTTGTACAATTTCAAAACTATTTTCTGCTTCAATAATTGCTGGTTTTACATAGCATCCAGATTCGTAACCTTCACCTTCCAAAACACCTCCTTCAACTAATACGTTTCCGCCCTCAGCTTTTGCTTTTTCAATAGCCGCTAAATAGGTGTTTACAGACTCTTTATCGATTAATGGTCCAATATGATTTTTTTGATCTAAAGGGTTCCCAATGGTTAATTGTCCATAGGCTCCAACAATAGCATCTCTTACTTTATCGTAAACAGATTCATGAATTATTAATCGTCTTGTTGAAGTACAACGTTGTCCACAGGTTCCAACAGCTCCAAACACAGCACCAGGTACTACTACTTTTAAGTCGGCCGTTGGCGTAATAATGATGGCGTTGTTTCCACCTAATTCTAATAAGGATTTTCCAAAACGTTCTGCAACAGTTGTTCCCACAATACGTCCCATTCTTGTAGAACCTGTAGCAGATATTAATGGAATTCTTTTGTCAGTAGTCATCATTTCACCTACTTTATAATCTCCATTAATAATACAAGAAATACCTTCTGGCAAATTATTTTCTTTTAATACTCCTGCAATAATATTTTGACAAGCTATTGAGCAAAGTGGTACTTTTTCTGAAGCTTTCCAAACACAAACATCACCACAAACCCATGCTAGAGCTGTGTTCCAAGCCCAAACTGCCACTGGAAAATTAAAGGCTGAAATAATACCTACAACACCAATAGAGTGCCATTGTTCTCTCATGACGTGCCCTGGACGCTCAGAAGGCATGGTTTGACCGTTTAACTGGCGTGATAATCCTACCGCGAAATCACAGATGTCAATCATTTCCTGAACTTCACCGTAACCTTCTTGTAAAGATTTACCCATTTCATAAGACACCAATTTTCCTAATGGCTCTTTTAACTCTCTTAATTTATTTCCAAACTGGCGAACAATCTCCCCTCTTTGAGGCGCAGGCATGGCTCTAAATGTAGGATATGCAGTAGTTGCAGCATCCATCATTTTTTCATAATCTGCTTTTGTTGTTGTTGTCACTTTTGCAATTAAAGAACCGTCTGTTGGCGAATAAGAAGAAATCAATTCCCCACTTCCAAAGCTTTTAGAGCCTGTAGAGGTTCCATCATTTACATCTTTAATACCTAACTGTTGTAAGGCTTCTTTTATTCCGAAATCAGCTGAAACTGTTATCATATATAATCAATTTTTACGAATTATTTAATTTTGGTGCAAATATACTAATAAATGTGCGTTTTAAAAGTTATAGCTCTCTTAAAAATAGTAACTTTAATGTTTACAAAACCAAAACAAAATGAAAAAAACGGTATCCATGCTCTTTGTCTTTTTCGTGCTACTCAACTGTGGAGAGCTTACTCGAAAGCCCAATGAGCGTTCTGAAAACACTTCAAGTGAAAACCCTAAAGAAGCTCAAGTAAACGAATTTGCCATTGTTATTCATGGTGGTGCGGGTACTATTCTTAAAGAAAACCTGTCTGATGAAAAGGAAGCAGAATACAGAGCGAAATTAGAAGAAGCCATTCGTGTTGGTTATACAATTCTTGAAGAAGGCGGAACCAGCCTCGATGCTGTTGAGAAAACCATCAACGTTTTAGAAGACTCCCCATTATTCAACGCTGGAAAAGGCGCTGTATTTACTAATGCTGAAACCAATGAGCTTGATGCTTCAATAATGGACGGCAGTAATTTAAATGCAGGGGCTTCCGCAGGAACTAAAACGGTAAAAAACCCTATTAATTTAGCGCGAAAAATAATGGAAAATTCACCACATGTCATGATGGCTGGCGATGGCGCAGAAACCTATGCAAAAGAACAGGGTTTAGAATTGGTGTCTCCAGAGTATTTCTATGTTGAAAATAGAATGCAATCCTTAAAAAGAGTAAAGGAAAAAGACGCACAAAAAGAAAGTGATAATGCCTCGGCATTTTACGATGCAACTATTAAAGACAGTAAATTTGGTACTGTTGGTTGTGTCGCTCTGGATAAAAATGGCAACCTTGCTGCTGGAACTTCTACTGGCGGGATGACCAATAAAAGATATGGTCGTATTGGCGATGTGCCAATTATTGGAGCTGGAAACTACGCCAATAACGCGACTTGTGCTATATCTGGTACTGGCTGGGGAGAATTTTTTATTCGTGCAACAGTCGCCCATGATATTTCTGCTTTAATAGAATACAAAGGAGTATCATTAAAAGAAGCCGCGAACGAAGTCATTCAGAAAAAAGTCCCTGCACTGGGAGGAGATGGCGGCATAATTGCGGTGGATAAATATGGAAATATGGAAATGAATTTCAATACTGCTGGTATGTATCGCGCTGCTATGAATGATAAGGGTGAATTGGTTATTGGCATTTTTAAAGAATAATGTGTAACAGACCTACTAGTCTTTAAATACCTGTGATGACTTCTTACTATAACGCATACTCAAACAAACCAAACGCATACTATTTTATTGATAACGTATAGTATATCTCATACAACAACCACAATACCCTCCACTAATTTTACCGAAAACTATAGATCATGCAATTAACATCACGCCTTGCCGTACTAATCTTTATTATTCTTGCAACTTCTTGTAAAAAAGAAGTCGTTGAAACCGATAATCTTTTCAAATTTAGAGACTACATTAGCTATACAACTTCTGGCCGTGTGTCTGTTGCCAAGCCAATCACGATTAATCTAAATAAAGAAGTGCAAGGTTGGGATTTAGACCAAAATATCACAGACGACATTGTCTCATTTAGTCCTAATGTGTCAGGACGTTTAATTGCTAAAAGCAAACATTCGTTAGTGTTCTACCCAGACGAACCTTTAAAACCAGATACAGAATATACGACTACGGTAAAATTGGGGGCTATTTATTCTGATATCCCTTCAGAATTAAAAAACTACACCTTTCAATTTAAGACCATTACACCAAATTTTAATGTTGTCACCAATGATTTACAGTCGTACAGCAAAGCATGGCAATATCTTTTAGGGGTTGTAAAATCTGCTGATGATATTACTATTGAAGAAGCAAAACAGCTCGTTTCTGCCAGTCAGGATGGTAAAAATTTAAAAATAGAATGGAATGAATCAAGTCTACCGCAACGTGTTTTCGAATTTAAAATCGACAGCATCAATCGTAAAGTTGAAGACTCAAAAATAGAAGTCAAATGGAATGGAAAAGCAATAAGTGCTGACCATTCTGGCAGTAATCTCGTTACCATTCCAGGTAAAAATAATTTTACGATTACACGTATTGACGTGGTTCAAAACCCTGAGCAATATCTACTCATTAATTTTTCTGACCCTATTAAAAAAGAACAAAATTTTGATGGATTGGTAACCATTCAGAATGCTAAAAGCCCAAAATATATTGTTGACGGCAATATATTAAAAGCCTACCCTGATACTAAAATAAATGGGACTGTTCTGGTCGATGTGTTTCAAGGGATTAAAAACACCGATGGCTATAAATTAAAGCAGCCCTTTTCTGAAACTATTTCTTTTGAAGAAGTTAAGCCTCAAGTCCGTTTGGTTAATAATGGTGTGATTTTGCCTAACTCACAAGAGTTGAAATTCAATTTTGAAGCCGTCAATTTAAAAGCTGTAGATATTAAAGTGATTAAAATTTTTGAAGATAATATTCTACAGTTTTTACAGGATAACGAATTGCATGGCGGTAATGATCATAGTATTCGGCAAGTAGGTCGCCGCATCGTTACAAAAACGATGCTATTAACCAGCGAAGCGGCTCAGGACAATGACAAATGGAAAACCTATAGTGTAGATTTATCTCGTTTATTCAAAGCAGATCAAGGTGCCATTTATCGTATAGAAGTCGAATTTAAAAAGGAATATTCACTTTACGACTGTAACGTAAATCGTGAAATTACTAATTCTGAAAACAACGAAGACTACTACGAAGCGGATTATTACTATGATGACTCTAACGAAAGTACAACCGAAGACGACGCGCTTCGCGAAGAAGCCTATTGGGATAATGTAACCTATCGCTATAGAAACAACAATTACAATTGGCGTGAACGCGACAATCCTTGTCATGATGCGTATTATAATACAGATCGTATTGTCGCACAAAACTTAATGGCATCAAATCTGGGCGTTATTGCTAAAAAAGGCGCAACTAACGAGTACTTTTTTGCAGTTACTAATATTTTAAGCACCAATGTAGAAGCCGATGCAACAGTTAAAATTTACAACTATCAGCAACAGGAGATTGCAAGTACCACAACAGATGTTGATGGCTTGGCAACCATTAGCTCTGAGAAACGTGCCGCTTTTGCCATCGTTTCCAAGCAAAACAATCACACCTACATTAAACTAAAAGACGGCAATTCCCTATCGTTAAGCAAATTTGACGTTTCCGGAAATCAGTTACAAAGAGGTCTTAAGGGATACATCTATGGCGAACGTGGTGTTTGGAGACCTGGAGATTCACTACACCTGTCTTTTATTTTAGATGATAATGCTAACAAGTTACCCAAAGGACACCCTGTGAAAATGGAAGTGACAGATCCTAACGGAAAGCTCGCTTACAAAAATATTACTAGCGATAACCTAAATAATTTCTACACCTTTACAGTACCAACGACGACCGAAAGCAAGACAGGAAATTGGAATGCTAAAGTGAGTGTTGGTGGCGCCACGTTTTACAAAGGCTTAAAAGTGGAAACCGTAAAACCTAACCGCCTTAAAATTAAAGTCGATTTTAAAGATGAAATCTTATCTGGTTCTGCACCACTTAGTGGTACGCTTAACGTCAACTGGTTACACGGTGCGCCAGCAAAAAACGTAAAGACTGAAATTAAAGCAAAATTTAGCAATGCCTCTGCGCCTTTTAAAAACTATAAACACTATGTGTTTAGTGATCCCTCTCGTACTTTTTCTGGTGATGAAATCACTATTTTTGAAGGTAATGTAAACGAAGCTGGTTTTACAGAAATCACTAATAAGCTAAGTGTTGGAAAAAATGCGCCAGGCATGTTAAACGTACAGTTTCTAGTACGTGCCTTTGAAAATGGTGGAGACTTTTCTATGGATGCTTTTACAAAACAATACGCGCCATACGCGTCTTTTGTGGGTTTGAAATCACCTAAAGATCGCGCCTATGGTTCTTTTTACACAGATGAAAACCAGACTTTTGATATAGTTGTGGTTGATGATCAAGGCATGCCAATACAACGAAACGGACTAGAAGTAAAAGTGTATAAAGTGGAATGGCGCTGGTGGTGGAACTCCTCTTATGATAACTTATCAAAATACACCTCAAGCAGCTTTCATAAACCATTTATGAACAGTACCATAAATACTGATGCTAAAGGCAAGGCAAGTTTTAATATTAACGTCCCGGAAGAAGCGGGTGGTCGTTATTTAATTCGTGTATACGATCCAAAAAGTGGTCACGCCACTGGCCGCACCGCCTATTTTTACAAAAACTGGTGGAAAAAACAACCCTCAGGGGATAAAGAAGCCGCAAAAATGTTAGTCTTTGCTGCAGATAAAGAAAATTATAATGTTGGTGAAACAGCAAAAATCACGTTTCCAAGTGGTACAGAAGGCCGTGCCTTAATTTCTATTGAAAATGGCACTGAAGTGATTGAGCACCAATGGATAAAAACAAATCAGGGTGAAACGGTTGTAAAAATTCCAATCACTAAAAAAATGGCTCCAAATGTGTTTGTTAATATTTCCTTATTACAACCGCATGCCACTACCGCTAACGATTTACCCATAAGGTTATATGGATTAATTCCGTTGTTAGTAGAAGACCCAAATACTAAATTAGAGCCTGAGATTAAAATGCCTAGTGTATTACGTCCAGAAGAAGAGTTTACGGTAATTGTTTCAGAAAAAAACAACAAACCCATGACCTATACCATTGCGATGGTTGAAGAAGGTTTGCTCGATCTTACCCGTTTTAAAACACCAAATGCTTGGGACGAATTTTACGCTCGAGAGGCATTAGGTGTAAAAACCTGGGATATGTTTGATGATGTTATTGGTGCTTATAGTGGGAGTATCGATCAAGTTTTTGCTATTGGTGGTGATGGTAGTGCAGCTGGCGGAAAAAACAAAAAAGCAAACCGATTCAAGCCTGTTGTTAAATTTTTGGGACCTTTTAAAATGGAAGCTGGCGGAAGCCAAGCGCACACCCTTAAAATGCCAAATTATATTGGTGCCGTTCGCACCATGATTGTGGCTGGAAATGTGGACAATGAAGCTTACGGAAGCGCAGACAAATCGGTAGAAGTTAAAAAGCCATTGATGGTCTTAGCGACACTTCCACGTAAGTTGAGTCCAGGCGAAAAAGTAACCTTACCAGTTACCGTTTTTGCTATGGAACCAAACGTGAAAAATGTAACTATAAAGCTAAAACTGAGCGATGGCATTTCAGTCGTTGGTGAAGCATCAAAAAACTTAACCTTTGCTAAGCCAGACGAACAAATGACCTATTTTGAGTTGGATGTTAGCAAAGCTAATGGCAGCAATACCGTTGAAGTCATTGCCACAGGAAATGGCGAAAAATCAACTTATAAAGTGGCATTGGATGTGGTGAACCCGAATCCGATAACCTCGAAAATATTGGATGAAACCTTAAAGGGAATTGGATCTAAAACTTTAGATTTTTCAACCTTTGGCGTTCCTGGAAGCAATAGCGCCACGGTCGAATTTTCAACAATGCCTCCAATGGATTTCTCTCGCAGATTACAATACTTGGTGCAATATCCTCATGGTTGTGTAGAGCAAATGACCTCGAGTGTATTTCCGCAGTTATTCTTAAACGACATTTTCGATTTGCCTTTAAAGAAAAAGCAAGAGATTCAGTCGAATATTACCAATGGTATTAAACGTTTAGGAAACTTCCAAAGGCCAAATGGCGGCATGAGCTATTGGATGGGAGAAAATAATGCTAATGATTGGGGAACTAGCTATTCTGGGCACTTTATGATTGAAGCTGAAAAACAAGGCTATGTATTACCATTAACCTTTAAAACGAACTGGATAAAGTACCAAAAGCAAGCGGCTCGCGAATGGCGCCCAAGCTACAAAACCTATAATAGTGATTTAGCACAGGCTTATCGCCTATATACCTTGGCTTTGGCTGGCAGCCCAGATTTGGGTGCTATGAATCGTTTGCGAGAATTTAGCGAAATTTCTAATGAAGCGAAATGGCGATTAGCAGCGGCCTACGCCTTAGCAGGACAAAAGGAGGCTAGTGAGCAAATTTCGAAAACGGCCAATATAGAATTTCAACCACCAAGATATAATTATTATACCTATGGCTCATTAAACAGAAATCGTGCGATGGCTTTAGAAACGATGATTATAACTAAAGACAAACGCGCACGAGAACTCTCGGAGGGTATTGCAAAGGCATTATCGAGTGAGTCATGGATGAGTACGCAAACTACAGCCTATAGCTTAATGGCAATGGCAAAAATGGTAAAAGCCAATGGTGGTAAATCTGTGAATCTAGAATACACAATGAATGGTAAAACCCAAACCATTAACACGAAGAGCGCCATTGCACAACGTGAGTTAACAGTTAAACAAGGCGGAAACACACTCGCATTTAAAAACAATCAAGACAACGTGGTTTATGTGCGTGTTTTAAACTCTGGTAAACTGCCCTTAGGTGAAGAAATCACAGCACAACGTGGCTTAAGTATAAGTGTCGCTTATAAAGATTTAAAAGGGAATACTATCGCTATTAACAA